>PCCT01000057.1 GCA_002731985.1 Nitrospinota bacterium | reverse complement strand
TTATGGTTAATGAATTTAAATCGGTCGCTTGTGATGTGATTTATGTTGTCGATAGATCCGGTGATGAGGTTGTCCATGCAGACAACGTCATGGCCTTTCCCTAACAAGTAATCGCATAAATGAGAACCGAGAAATCCGGCACCGCCAGTGACTAGCGTTCTAGGCATAACTTTCTCTCTTTAGTAATTGGATATTTTAATCCGGGCTTCATTAGAAAACCTATCTCCGGGAACTAATTTGTGCCCGGCTAAAAAACTTTTTGCGCTCATCCTTTTTTTACCTTCCGGTTGCAACTCGGTGATGGTAATTCTGCCGTCACGAGTTCCGACTTCGATGCCGCGATCAGAAGTACGAATAATACTACCAGGTGAGTCTGATGCCTCGCCAGTTGTAATTTCTGTTTTTCGGATGCTAAGACGTTTGGGTCCTAAAAACGAAAATGCTCCTGGCCAGGGTGAAAGTCCGCGCGCCCGGTTGTGGATTGTAGAAGCGGACTCATCCCAGCATATCAAGCCATCCTCCTTCTTAAGTTTCGGCGCATAAGAAGAAAGGCTTGGGTCCTGGGGAAGAGGCTTCAGGGTTCCGGTTTCAAGTTGGCGCAATGTTTCCAGTACCAGGGACGCACCTTTCGTGGCGAGGGTATCGTGCAGGGATTGAGCGTCTTCTTCGGAATGGATTGGCACCCGGTCGATGAGCAGGATATCACCCGTGTCGAGTCCGGCATCCATTTTCATGGTAGTGACGCCTGTTTCCGTTTCCCCGTTGATAATAGCCCAGTTGATAGGGGCGGCACCCCGATATTTGGGCAGTAGAGAAGAATGCAGATTCATACAGAAGTGGTGTGGCAGAGTGAGCAGGTTTTCTTTTAAAATCTGCCCGAAGGCAACAACGATGAAAATGTCCGCGTTCAACTCACTTAAAGTTTGCGCCACTTCGGGATTGGCGGATTTTTCAGGCTGAAGAATGGGAAGTCCGTTTTCTGTCGCAAACTTTTTCACTGGTGGCGGAGATGATTCGCGGCCACGCCCCTTGGGTCTGTCTGGTTGGGTGACCACTAATTGCACATTATGGTTCGATTGATGAAGCTGTTGTAGAGTGGGAAGCGCGAAGTCCGGGGTTCCCATGAAGACAATATTCATGTTTGCAGTTCTTTCAGTTTTTTCTTGAACTTGCGCTTCAGCATATCCCGTTTAGCTTTACTTAAGTTATCCCAGAACAGGCCACCCTTCAAATGATCCATTTCATGTTGGAAGGCCCTGGCAAGAAACCCTTCAGCTTCGTACCGAACTTCGTTACCTCTAAGATCGTAGCCTTTGACCTCAACATGCTGAGCGCGTTTGATTTCCGCAAAAATATCAGGAATGCTCAGGCAACCTTCCTCACCCATCACTTCATCTTCCGAAGCGGTGATTACAGGATTGATAATGACCACCGGATCTCGCTTTTCCTGTTCGATACCCACGTCAATCACGAAAAGGTCAGAGGTTCTTCCAATTTGATTCGCGGCCAATCCCAAGCCAGATGAATCGTACATGGTTTCGATCATGTCCTCTGTCAGCGTGATCAGACTGTCGTCTATGTTGTCAACACGCTGACATTTTTTTCTAAGGATCGGATCAAGGCAGTTGACGATATTTAAGAGGGGCATCGATAAAAAAAGGTAAATATTTCAGAAAGTAAGATGACTAGAGAGCGGTAACTACGAGTGGTTCAAGTTTAATATATTCGACTGAGCTTGTCATGGTAAATCAGCCGGGCCACGCCCCTTGGCTGCTGGGCGCAGGGCCAATAGGATAAAAATGTATCGGTATCGCTGATACAGGAAGAATACAAGTCAACGGTCCGTTATCGCCTCGACGGCTAGTGGGAATACTACATAACGATACATCGTTGACAATGTTCAGCTTGGTTTTTTGATGTTCATTTTCTTTATTCTTGAAGCCAGAGTTGTCGGCTTGATCCCGAGAAGTTCAGCGGCACCACCGGACCCTGCGACCTGCCATCGGGTTTGCTGCAAAGCTTTTAGCAGGTTGTGGTGTTCCATGCGCCGCAACTCGTCATCGGGTAAAACTCCTGAGTCACCATCCAGCACTTGATCGGTTTTGGAAACGACTATGGCTTGGTCACCAGGTTTGGATTCAGGCCGGTACTTCCTCATTCTTATGCCGGCCTGAATTTTATTCAAGTCGTGTATTCAGCATTGATGCGAACATAGTCGTAGGACAGGTCGCAGGTGTAAACTTTATCGGAGTATCGTCCGGAATTCAATTCGATGGCGATGACGATATTTTTACTTTTCATCTTTTTGCGAAGTGCTGGTTGTGATGCGCCAGACGCGGGGACTCCGTTTTTGAATAACAGGGAACCGTTGAGCAAAATTTCCACTTTATCCGGGTTGACCGGAACCCCGGCATAGCCTACCGCCGCGATGATCCGCCCCCAGTTGGGGTCCTGTCCAAAGAGTGCCGTCTTCACCAGTGAAGAGGTTGCCACCGATTGCGCGATACGATGCGCGTGTGTTTTCAATTTCGCGCCTTGCACCCGGATGGTGACGAACTTGGTTGCTCCCTCTCCATCCAGCACAATTTTGTGTGCAAGGTCCAGGCACAAGTCGGTCAATTTGCCGACAAAGGTACGGTAGGCCGGGCTACCCGCCGGGATAGTTTTGTTCCCGGCTTTGCCGCTGGCAAAAATGAGTGCCATGTCGTTGGTGCTGGAATCGCCATCAACCGTGATGCGATTGAAGGTTTTTTCATTGGCTTCTTTTAGCGCACGGTGAAGTGTTTTTGTGTCAATGGCGGCATCCGTGGCAATGAAGGCCAGCATGGTCGCCATGTTTGGGTGAATCATTCCCGATCCTTTGGAGATGCCGCCAAGGGTGATTTTGTGCTTCCCCATTTTGTAGCTGAGCGATTTTGATTTTGCGACCAGGTCGGTGGTCATGATCGCCTCGGCAGAATGGGTCCATCCTGTTGCAGACAATTCTTTCGATAAAGTGGGGATGGCTTTCACGATTTTTCCACTGGGCAAGGGCACACCTATGATTCCCGTGGAGGCGATCAGAATTTCTTTTGGAGTGATCTCAAGTTCCTGTGACAGCCGGGCCGCGACAGATTTGCAGTCTTCCATCCCCCTGGGTCCGGTGCAGGCATTGGCGTTGCCGCTGTTGACCACAATGGCCCGAAACGTTTTTGAACTTTTCAGTTTGTTTCGACACCAGGTCACAGTTGGGGAAACGACTTTGTTTGTGGTGAAGACACCCGCGGCTATGGCAGGGCCCTCGGAAAAAATGAGTGCGAGATCTTTTTGTTTATCGGCTTTTATCCCGCAGGAAATGCCGGCCGTGGTGAATCCGGGAACCCGGAACCCTCGACTTACGTTAGTTTTTTTCATGATTATTTTCTTTATGGAAAAATGCCGGGGAAGTTGAGCCCGCTTGTTTCGGAAATTCCCAGCATGAGGTTCATATTCTGTATGGCCTGACCGGATGCGCCTTTTATCAGGTTATCAATGGCGCTGGTGATGATAGCTCTTTGGTTGCGTCTATCTACCTGAACTCCGATATCACAGAAATTTGACGTTACTGTGAAATGAGTGTTGGCAAATTTACCCGGCGGTAGCACACGAACGAAGGGTTCTTCTTTATAAAAATTTTGAAAATGTGCGGCGAGGTCTTCAACCGACACATCTTTTTTTAGATTGATATAAACCGTACTCAGCATTCCCCGTGTCATCGGCATCAGGTGTGGTGAAAATGAAACCTGCACATCGGTGCTGGCCAGTGAGGAAAGTTCCTGTTCGATTTCCGGTGTGTGCCTATGGACAGCGATGTTGTAGGCGGAAACACTTTCGTTTACTTCGGAAAATTGTGTGGCAAGCGATGCTTTGCGGCCAGCACCAGAGACGCCCGATTTGGAATCGGCCACGATGAAGGACAGGTCCACCCAGGTTTCAGTTATCAACGGAGCCAGGGCGAGGGTGATGCTTGTTGGATAGCACCCCGGATTAGCCACCAGCCGCGCCGATTTGATCGCCTCGCGATGAATCTCGGGCAAACCATAGACCGCGTCTTTNAGCAGTTCGGGGTGTTGGTGTTTTACCGCATACCACTCTTCATAAACCGCAGGATCTTTCAGACGGTAATCGGCGCTAAGATCAATTATCTTCGCCGGTCCCTCGAGGAAACCGGGAACCTTGCCCATTGAGGTGGTGTGGGGCAGGGCAAGAAAAATTATATCGCAATCGCTGCCGGAAACAGATTCAAGTGGCGAGAGTTTTATATCGGTGAATCCGCCGAGCGAAGGGAATACCTCCGATGCGAGTTGTCCTTGATAGGTTTCGGAAGTGAGGAAAGCAAGCTCTGCTTCCGGGTGATTTATGAGCAGGCGAAGTAATTCCAGTCCGGTATAACCGCTGGCACCTGCGATACCAATTTTAGCCATGGTGTTTTCCTTTAGATAGTCTTCGACGCTTTCCGCGAAACTTCAAACACGCGAACATAACTCGACGCTATTGTAGTATTGAATGCGTTAAGATAATAGTTGAATTTGATTTCGCAGCGGCAAACGATCCTGATGCGCGTTAGCCTATCCAACACTCAAGGTTGGGTAGTACGAATCAACGCTTGGAAAACTGGAAGCGTTTGCGTGCGCCGGGTCTGCCGTATTTCTTACGTTCTACGACACGTGCATCGCGTGTGAGGAAGCCATCTCTTTTAAGAGGCGCTCGATGGCCGGGGTCGGCTTCGAGGAGTGCGCGGGAAACGCCAAGGCGGAGTGCTCCGGCCTGTCCCGATAATCCACCGCCTATAACTTTGGCGGAAATGTCAAATGATTCAGCTGTGTTGGTGCAAGTCAGGGGTTGCTTGATATTCATCACCAGGGAATCGCGCATGAAATAATCTTTAACTTCTTTCGAGTTTACAGTCATCTTGCCAGAACCCGCCGTGATCCATACCTTGGCGATGGACCGTTTCCGTTTACCCGTTGCGTAAAATTTCCCCCCGTTGCTTCCCATAATATCAGTTCCTATAAATTTTAATGTTGATTCTTGTTTGTATAAATTAAATTTGTTGGTTATTGAATATCGTTGATCGTCACGCTTTTAAATAGAAACGACCTCTGGATTTTGTCCAGCGTGTGGGTGCTTCTCGTCTTCGTAAACTCGAAAGTTACCAGCCAGTACTCTTCCCAGCCTGTTTTTCGGCAACATGCCGTTAATAGCTTTCGTCAGGAGGCTGGAAGGTTTTCTGTCACGCATTTCCTTGGCGGTGAGTGATTTGATTCCGCCCGGATAGCCGGTATGGTGGTAATAAATTTTGTCATCCCATTTTTTGCCGGTCAATCGAATTTTAGAGGCGTTAATGATGATCACATTATCACCGCAATCAACATGCGGAGTAAAAGTAGGTTTGGTTTTACCGCGGACAATGGCCGCAACTTTAGTCGCTATCCGGCCCAGGACTTTATCAGTGGCGTCAACAACAACCCACTTTTTGTCTACGGTGTTCTCGTTTAAAGAAATAGTCGTTTTCATGGTTGTATGGCTTGAATTAACAGGGTTTCAAAGTCTTAATGGAAACCAGATATACTAGATAGATTGCGGGCTGATGTCAACCAGTTTAATGAAAATCCGCGCATTTTCTTTCTTAATTACCAGCACAATCACATTGCAAAGCGGTTAATGACTTTATTTTTAGGGCCAGATAAGCTATTTTATCAGCTTATTGGCAATAACTCCAAATTCCAGGGTGATCGGGGCCATTTTACCGAAAACCTGGTTTAATCTTGATTATCAATAGTATATCGGCATAGCCACAAATCCCGTGACAGATTTAGCCGCAACACCATCTCCAGAAACCAAAAATCAGGAAAATGTTCCGATGGAATTCGATACCCGACTGGATGATGCTATCCGCAAGTCGAGGGATTATCTGTTATCCCGGCAGGTGGAGGATGGGTACTGGATTGATGAGCTGGAAGTGAATATGACCATCACGGCGGAGCTCATCTTTTTCATGCACCTTACCGGTACGGTCGACCTGGAGAAGCAGGAAAAGTTAGCCCAGCATCTTCTGAATAAGCAAAGGGAGGATGGGAGCTGGCCGCTGTATTTTGGTGGGCCTTGCGAAATTAACTCAACTGTAGAATCTTACACAGCTCTGAAGCTGGCTGGCTTTTCCGCAGACCGACCGGAAATGATGCGGGCGCGTGAAGCCATATTCGCCAACGGTGGTATTAAAAAGACGCGTGTGTTTACCAAAATTTTTCTCGCCATGCTCGGGCAGGTCTCCTGGGAGGTTTGCCCGGCAGTCCCGGCGGAGATCATCCTTTTTGCCGACTGGTTTCCGTTCAACATTTACGAGATGTCCAGTTGGTCACGCGGTACCGTGGTTCCGCTATCGGTCGTCATCAGCCATAAGCCGGTGTTCCATCCGCCAGAAGGTCGCGGTATTAAAGAACTGTTCACGGACGATGATAGCGAGCTGGCTATTCAACCTGACGGGTCCATGTTCAGTTCGTGGAGAAACTTTTTTATCTACCTGGACCGATTCATCAAGTTCGTCGGGAAATCATCGTGGAAACCGTTTCGCAAAATGGCACTGAAAAAAGCCAACCAGTGGATAGTGGATCATCAGGAAGAGCAGGGCGACTTCGCGGGCATTCAGCCGTCGATGATAAATTCCATGCTGGTCTATCATTATAACGGGATGTCCAAGGACGATCCAAAATGGGTCAAGGGATTGGAGGCGATTGAAAGATTTCTCATTCATAAGGACGGGGGCACGCTCATGCAGGCTTGCGTTTCGCCACTGTGGGACACGGCGATCTGCGCAAACGCACTTTGCGATTCGGGAATGCCAACGGACCACCCGGCGCTGGTAAAAGCGGGCGAATGGATTTTGAAAAAACAGGTGACGGGGAAAGGCGACTGGATTGTTAAGAATCCGCATGCGACGCCCGGCGGTTGGGCCTTCGAGTTTTATAACGAGTTGTACCCCGATTGCGACGACACGGCGGAGATTCTTATTTTCCTCGACCGGCTGAACCTGCCGGACCAATCTTACAAGCTTAAAGAAACTGAACGCGCGATGTCGTGGTTGCTCAGTATGCAGTGCAAGAACGGCGGCTGGGCCGCGTTCGATATCGATAACGATAAGGAACTCCTCAATAAAGTACCCTTCGCCGATCATGGGGCCATGCTCGACCCGCCAACAGCGGATGTGAGCGGGCGCGTGTTGTGGATGCTGGGTCGCATCGGATTCAAAAAGGAAAATCCGCAAGTGCGAAGGTTGGTTGACTTCATCAAGAACGAGCAGGAGAGTGATGGATCGTGGTGGGGCCGTTGGGGAGTCAATTATATTTATGGAAGCTGGCTGGCGTTGACCGGACTCAAGTCCATCGGCGAAGATATGAGCCAACCGTTTGTGCGTCGCGCGATGAAGTGGTACGAAGATCATCAGAACGAAGACGGCGGCTGGGGCGAGACTTGCGAAAGTTATAAAGATCCATCATTGCGCGGGAAGGGAGAAAGCACCGCATCGCAAACCGCCTGGGCGGTGATGGGAATGCTGGCAGGCGGCGAAGCAGAAAATCCTGCAGTCAAGCGCGGGATAGAATATTTATTGAGTCAGCAAAAAGAATACGGCTCCTGGTATGAAGACGAGTTCACCGGTACCGGATTCCCCATTCATTTTTTCATCAAGTACCACATGTACCAACAGTTCTTTCCATTGATGGCGTTGTCACGTTATCGCCTGTCCTTCGCTTAGCGGTGGAGCCAAAAGTGACTATCACCGAACCCGCTAATAAAGCGAAAATTTTCAGTCCTGTCAAGGTTTGCATGGAAGTTGGAGGCATTACCGTAGAGCCTGCGAAAAAGGGAGCGAATCCAGGAAAAGGTCACCATCATATCTTATTCAGTTCATTGCCGGTCGATTTGTCCCAGCCCATAGGAAAAGCTGAAATACATATGGGAGGTGGAAGCGCCTGCCAAACATTTGAACTGGACCCTAGCAGACACGTAACTATTGCGCTGTTTGCCAATGGGAAACATATTCCGATTAAACCCATTGTCACAGATCGGGTCATGATAACTGTAAAATAGCCCGGTACATTCATGAGAAAAATCCTATTTAAGCAAATAATATTTTCAGTATTGATTTTATGCGCGGCTTCATTTGCTCATGCCCATGGAATGTCTGAAGCTGAAAAGCAAACCATTCTGGATGGAGGAAATCTTCAATATTTGAAGATTGGCGCAACCCATATGCTGACAGGATACGACCAT
>PCCT01000056.1 GCA_002731985.1 Nitrospinota bacterium | reverse complement strand
TTCCAATATTTGGAACCTTTGTTGAAGAAAAAAAACTGACCTGCTTGCACTGCTCTTAGAAGTTCCCTAAAGTCCTTTTAAAAAATATTGTCATAGACTAGAGCTAATAGATTAGGGGTGTCGACCCGCGTTTGTAGTTGCCTGATTCCCAGCCCTCCAATCCTTAAAGTATTAAAGTAGGCTGGATGGGCTGGGAATCAGGCAACTACAACAATCTGTTAATCTCGAATCTTACCCAAATACTCCATCAGCGCGTTATAGCAGGAGCCGCCATAGAGTGCGTTGCGGGCGGAATCGTATCCTTTCTGGTAGGACGCGCTGAGCCCGCACAGGTGGAGTAGGGTTCCTGCCTGACTGGAGATGAGAGGCGCGGCGGGTCCGGTTCCATTTTTGAGTGCAGATTCACCCCACGCGGCGAGTGTTGCCAGATCGTATTCTTCAGATTTCAAAGCTTCGTAGGTGTCCCTGATTTCGGAAGCGGTTTCTTGCGAAAACATTGTATTGATTTTGCAGGGAACTTCATCGGGTTTTTCTTTTCCTGATTCAATGAAAACGGTAGCGGGTTTATGCACGCCGTAAAGTGTGGTTCCCTCGGCTCCGTTTCCTGCCAGAGTGAGGTCAAATTTGCTCAGTTTCGCGACTTCCATCATTGATGTTTCGTAGCCGCGATGAAAGTAACTTGTGGCGAGGTAGTTGCCGCCTGTCCGCGCTTCTAAAGGCATCAGCATTTTTTCCATGGTTGAGAGTGCGGTGCGCTTGACAATTTCGATTCGCACATTCCGCAACTGTTCGAGCGATGGATGGGCTTCCTGCATATCGATGTATCCGAAACGGAATTCATTTATCAATTCGATGCGCCGTGCATGGTTTCCCTGCGACGAGACTTGATAGTGCTGTTGGAGAATGTCTTCGAAAGTGATTCCGAACTTGGGTGGAAGCGATGGCGCGGAGTGTCCGTAGGTGGGCAGTCCTATGGCGGCAAGGACAGGGATGCTGTAAAAACCGAAATAAGGAACGCGGTTGAAACCATCGAACGGGTCGGCGATTTGAAGTAGTCGGTCCAGTGGGACGGAGTGCCGGACCGTTAATTTTTCCAGAGCTCGCCAGTAGCCAATATTTTCTTGGAGAGTTTCCAGCTTCATACGCGCCGCGATTAGAAATACCGCTGAGCGCACTGTCGAGACTTCCTGGTTCAGGATGAGAGTTAAGGCATCCTCCGCTTCGGCCTCGGTCAGATTTTTGCTCATCTTGGGTCCGGTCGCTATTTTCTGAAGATAGTCCTTCATGCGATCATCGCCGGGAGTTGGGTCAGCAGGAGTTTTATTCATTTTTTACAGGGATTGTGGTTTCGTTTCTATAAATTGGAGTATCATACAACGACCCATTAATGCAAAAAAACAAAAATGATTGAACCTGATAGCGCCCCTCAAATAAATACATTGGCTTGCAGAACTGATCCGGTTCGCGTTCTTCTGGTCTACCCGAACTCGAAGGATGTCGCCATGGCTAATCTGGGGTTCCAGCGAGTGCACACCCTGTTGAATCAGATTGATGGGGTAGAGTGCGACTATTATAGCCTTCCTGTGGGCTGGTCTCCAGATGTTCTGCAACTGGAGGCGGCTTCCATGTTGTCTCATGGATGGAATTTGCCGCTGGATCAGTTTGATGTGCTCGCGTTTTCCGTTTCGTTTGAGCCGGATTATTTGAACGTGGCTTTGATTTTAAAATATTTTGGTCTGCCTCTCGAGCGGATGGAGCGCGGTGCATCGCATCCTTTAATTCTGGCCGGAGGGTCGGCGGTTTTTATCAATCCCGAACCTTTGGCCGACTGCATGGATGCTTTCTTCATTGGTGAAGGTGAAGGACTTGCAGAACCATTTTTCAAGTTGTTTGTCGAAAACGAATGGAATGAGCCACGCGAGTTGTTAAGATCCGCCGCTGAGATTCCGGGCATTTATGTTCCTCAATTTTACCAGCAGGATTATGGTGAAGATAGCATGGTGGAGTTTAAAGCAGACTCTGGAATTTCTGAAAGAGTGGAACGGCACTGGTTGCGAGAAGGTTCCGCCGATTTGTGCACTCACTCGGTTTTGCATGATGAAGTTTCAACTTTTAAAGATATGTCACTGATGGAGGTGACTCGTGGGTGCATTTGGGCCTGCCGGTTCTGTACTGCGGGGTTTATTTATCGTCCGCCGCGTCTTCCGGATTTAAATCTGACTTATAACTCGATGGAACGTGTGTTGGCAGGGCAGGGAAAATCTGTTTCGACAGTGGGCCTTGTCGGGCCATCGGTAACAGACCATCCCGAACTTTTGCCATTAGCGAAAAAAATTGTTGCGGATGGAAAGATGCTTTCATTTTCTTCCTTGAGAATGGAAACCCTGACCGATGAACTGGTTGACCTGATCCTGAAAAGCGGACAAAAAACTTTGACCGTGGCCGTGGATGGTCCGTCGGAAAGAATGCGCCGAGTAATCAATAAGGTGGCAACGGATGATGACATTGTCGAAAAATGTCGCTTCCTGACGGAGAAGGGTATTCTTCATTTAAAAATTTATTCTATTATTGGTCTGCCCGGTGAGACGGATGAGGATATTGATCATTTTATTGCTCTGGTTGAACGAGTGATGAAGGTTTATATCGCTACTTGCAGTCAGCGCGGAAACATCGGGCAGGTGACCATCAGCCTCAGTCCGCTCATTCCTAAACCAGGCACACCGTTTCAGTGGCATCCGATGGAGCCTGTGCCGAGCTTGAAAAAGAAGTTCATGAAAGCACGCAAAGCTTTGGGACGCCTTCCTCACTTGAAACTCAGTTTTAGTTCCCCCAACGAAGCATACTTGCAAACCTATCTATCCCGTGGAGACCGCAGGGTATTGTTTTTTTTCAAAACCTACCTCGCTAATGGACACGATGCAAAAAAAGCATTGATGGAGAGTCGTCCGGCGGCGGATTCATTTGTATACAGGCAATACGAACAAAATGATATTCTGCCGTGGGATGTTGTCGATCACGGGTATAAAAAAGATTTCCTGTGGAGCGATTACCAGCGCGGATTACAGGAAGGTGTTACCCCCGTTTGCGATACGGCAGTTTGCAAGATTTGCGGAATTTGCTAAGCTGTTCCCTCATTGATAAAAATACCTCTCGCCGAATAAACACAAAATTTTATTTGGAAAGATAATTTGAGATGACTTTTGATATAGAAAAGATGAATAAGCTTCCGCCGGAAGCTCGTTTTTTTGATACTAATGTCATCTGGTATTTCCCCAATCGTTGGGTCGTTCGGTGGTTGTATCCACTGCCTGTCACGCCAATACAAGTTACATTTGCCTCGCTGGTGTTCGGCCTTATCGCGGTGGGATGTTACATGGTTGAGTCGTCTGCCGGGTTGATATGGGGCGGACTGTTTCTATATGGCAAAATCTTTCTGGACAATGTTGATGGAAATCTGGCGCGTGTGAGAGGAGAGACTTCTCGAATGGGAAGGTTTCTGGATTCGCTGACAGATTTCATAATTTGTTTTCTGGTATACCTTGTTCTTGCTTCGCGACTGGTCAGTGAGACAGGTGATTCATGGTATTGGTTTCTAGGAGGTTTTGCGTTATTGAGTTGCCTGTTGCATAGTTCACATTTCGTATTCTATCTGGTCAATTACACTTCGATGGTCGGGAGCTATCTCTTCAACCGGGCAGATGAAAGTGTCAGCGAAGAAGATGAAGAAGCCCATAAGAAGGGAGAGCTTTCAACGCTGGTTTATTATTTACAGCGGGGCCATGTTTTATTATATGGATGGCAGGATAAATCGATTGAATATTTTGACAAGGTCAGCAGGCGGTTGGCGTTTGGGCGAAATTACGAGCAGTCTTCGGGGGGTGACTGGTATGCAGACAAGGCGTTCCTCACCTTGATCAGTCCGCTCTGTCTGTGTACAAATAATGTGCTTGTGGCGTTGTTTTCTATCGTCGGTGAAGTTGAGCTGGGGTTTTTATATGTTGTTGTGATTGGAAATACTTATTTACTTGGGTTGCAGGTTTGGAAAATTTTGAAAGCTCGCGAAGGACCCGTGTCTCAAATGTGAAAATAACTTATGGGATTTAGTTCATGCTGAAGTCGATGCCTTCGTCTTTGATCTTGTGAGAAAATTTTGTCAGCCGTATTTTTAATTCTATCAGCGACTGGAGGGTGTCTGCTCTTTTCTCCACGTTTTGTTCTTCGAGAAATTCTTGCATCTTGCTTGGTGGGAGGTCGAAGTGGTATGCAATGCGGTCGACGAGCTGGGATAGTGTGTCGCAGGTTTTCAGATCCAGCGCCTGTTCAATTTTTTCTCCGTCAGGGATATTTTTTAGATATTGTTTTAGGTTTTTAATTATTTGATCTTTTATTGGAAAAGACCCATTCGTCAGGTCGCGGTCATTGATTTCCACTAGGAGTTCCACTTGAGCTTGTCGATAAAGTTTGCCTTCTATTTCATGGAGTATTTGAAATCGCTGGAGGCCGGAAAGCAGAATGTTGTATTTTCCGTCTGGTAATTGCGCGTGGTTTTCAATTTTTCCAACGCAACCGATGGCTTGAATGTCTGGAGTACCGTGATAATCTTTTTCCCACCCGGGTTTTAGTAAGACCATCCCGATATTTCTTTTTCCGTCCAACGCGTCTGCCACCATACTGCGGTATCTGGGTTCAAAAATATGGAGCGGCAAGTCTGTATTCGGGTAAAATACAGTGGTAGGCAGCGGGAATAGTGGAATAACAATTTTCTTTTCGCTTGAATTTTGATCGGGTTTCATAAAATTACCAGAATCAGAAAAAATGTGAACTGTAGTATCAGGATGTTTTGTTACCACACCACTATTTTAATGGAAAGTTTTTCAATTGTCGCAACTGTTTTGTACAATATATTAGAATGGTAAGCTGAATCGATAGCTTTTAGGGGCGGACCTTTTTTGTTTTATAGTAATTTATGTAAGAATATGGTATCTCACGCGACCGAACTTTTAGTATGTGACTTTTTTACGGAAATTTCTCAGGCTATTCCTGAATGATTGCTAAACCCGAAGATATTTGTTTAGAAATAGAATCCTCCCTTATCCAGTCGGGTCTGTATTCCAAAGGGCCTCGTGGCGAGGGTGACGTCCCCACTTGGCGTATTTCTCCCGAGCCTTATTATCTCTCCTCTGAGGAAATCAAATTTTTTAACGGACTAGGGTCTCATCTCCTGAAGTTTTATACTGTTCTCAACCGTTTTTATGCGGACAGTGCCAAGGGGAAGCTCCCATCATGGTTCGCACAATATCTGGACGCGGGAAAACCGGAAGATTTAGTGCGTTATTCCAGAATGAAACGTTTTCGTGGTGATCTGCCGGGTATCATTCGTCCTGATATTATGGTGACTGAGAGCGGATTTTCGGTGACGGAACTGGACTCTGTTCCCGGCGGATTCGGTCTGACTGCCCGGCTCATGGACTTGTATGCAGACAGCGGTGAGTCGGTAGTGGGTAGCGATGGAGGCATTCCAGACGCGTTTTATCAAATGGCTGAGTTGGTGGCTGGGGAAAAATCTTGCGTAGTTGCCATTATTGTTTCAGATGAAGCCAGCGACTACAGGGGGGAAATGTCGAATCTCGCCCATCATTTGAATGGCAGGAACTTCCCGGTATACGCATTACGGCCCCAGGAAGTGATTTTCAAGGAAGAGGGTTTATTTTTTATAAAGGATGGTTCAGAAGTCAAAATAGATGTTTTGTACCGTTTTTTTGAGTTGTTCGATTTAAAAAACATTCCCAAGGCTGAATTGATGATGTACAGCCAGAAAAAGGGAAGAGTCAAAATCACCCCGCCTTACAAACCGTATCTTGAAGAGAAGCTGGCTTTTGGACTGTTCAAGCATCCTGCCCTCACTTCATTGTGGGAAAAAGAACTGGGGCGTGAAACTTTTACGGCTTTATCTCATCTAATCCCAGACACTTGGCTTTTAGATTCGCGTGAAGTTCCTGAATATGCGGTCATTCCCGGATTAAACATTCGTGGAAAGCCCGTTCAGGATTGGAGAGAACTAATTACCCTGACTCAAAAAGAAAGGGAAATGGTAATCAAGCCTTCCGGGTTTTCGCCCTTGTCTTGGGGCAGTCGCGGTGTTGTTGTGGGGCATGATGTTTCTGGCGAGGTCTGGAAGCAGACAGTGGAAGACAGTCTGGCTCAGTTCCCCGACCAGCCGTCAATTTTACAGACGTTTCATAAGGGCCGAAGGGTCCAGACGCGGTATTGGGACAGGAACACCGAATCAATTGTGGAGATGGAGGCGCGGGTTCGCCTGACTCCGTATTACTTTGTGATAGATGGTGCGGCCCGGCTCGCGGGGATTCTCGCGACTTTGTGTCCGCATGACAAAAAGAAAATTCACGGCATGTCCGAAGCGGTTTTAATGCCTTGTGCGGTAGAAAAAAGTTAAATAAATTTGTTGAGAGAATTGAAATGGAACCCATGAAGTTGTACAACATAGATGGTTGCGGGTACTGTGGCATGGTTCGGTCGGTTTTGAAACAACTCGACCTGGAATGCGAAATAGTCGATGTGCCCTGGCCTCATCACGAACGAACAGCGGTGCATGAAATTTCAGGGCAGTATATGGTTCCGGTTCTGGTTGATGGTGAGGTGGTTTTAAGCGATGAATATGAGATCATCGATTATCTGAAAAAAACTTACCCTGTTGAATCCTAAACTCCTATTCAAAGGTAAACAATGCAAGAATGGAAAAAACACCTGAGTGACAGTGTTGTGAAGGTAGAGGACCTCCCTTTTGTCCCGGAATCGCTTGAATACCGGGAGCGATTGAAAAAGGTTGTGGATGTTTTTCCTGTTCGCATTAATTCATATTTTTTAAGTCAGATAAAAAACGAGAACGATCCGCTTTGGAAGCAGGTGGTTCCCACGCTTGAGGAATTGGACGATATAATCGACGAGGAAAGTCTTCTAGTCTCCGATCCGCTCAACGAAGAGGGAGACATGCCTGTCCCGGAACTGGTGCACAGGTATCCTGATCGCGTTTTATTGATGGTCAATAACCAATGCCCGGTCATTTGCCGTTTTTGTACGCGCAAACGGAAAATTGGTTTTCCCGGAGTGGTATCGCGGGAAACGTTGCGCCGGGGAATCGAGTATATTCATAACCATTCCGAAGTGCGCGACGTCATTCTTTCAGGAGGCGATCCACTGCTGGTTCCTGACAAGGAGCTCGACCGCATACTTGGCGAATTGAGGAGTATCCCGCACCTTGAGATCATTCGCATAGGAACGAGAGTGCCGGGGACTTTGCCGCAAAGGGTAACGCCCGAACTGTGCGATATCCTGAAAAAATATCACCCTCTTTATTTCAATATGCACTTCAATCACCCCGATGAAATAACGCCGGAGGTGGAGAGGGCCTGCAACATGCTGGCCGATACGGGAATTCCACTGGGAAGCCAGACGGTTCTTCTCAAGGGAGTGAACGATGACCCTAAAGTCATGAAGGAACTCATGCACAAGCTTCTCATGATAAGGATCAAACCTTATTATATTTACCAGGCTGATATGGCTTTGGGGACGGATCACTTTCGAACCGATGTTCAAAAGGGGCTGGAGCTCATCAGCGATTTGCAGGGACACACCTCAGGAATGGGTGTTCCCTATTTTGTGATCGATGCTCCAGGCGGCGGCGGGAAGGTGCGTCTGTTGCCCGATACGATCGTCGAACATAACGAAAAAGAAATCATCATCAAAAACTACGAAGGTAAAGTATTCTGCTACCCCCAGCCAATTAAGAAATCCGCTAAAATGAAGGTGCTCACCACTGAAGAAACTGTCTCTGCGGAAAATATTTGCCAGATGCCAGCCTGACCAGAACCAGCCGAGTTATTTCTGCACATTATAAAGGCCTTGGCAGTCATCCGTCCAGATGATGTCGTTTCGAATGTCGCTTGGTTCTTATAAGTTTAATATTTGGACTACTATTCGGGGGGCGGGTCACTGCAATTGAGAAATCCGTCGTTCCCAATAAATGTCAGGAACTAGAACTGAGTTTTCTTTTTTCAGCCATATCTAAAATCAACCCTGCGAATTTATCATTTCCCCTGATTTTCCCAGCTTGAACAATTACCCCCCGCCCCCGAAATGTAATGATTTAGTTGGGCTTATCCCGGTTTTCGCTGTATATTAATTTGTGTGAATTTACATTAATTTGGGGTAGATAAATAAAATTATGTCGTTTTCTGTGTCAGCATGGGACAGATTATTTTTTGGGTTATCGATTTTTGTTGGAGCGATTTCATGTGCTTCGCCTGCGTCACAGCAAAAATCTGAAACGACCCCGCCGATGGAGAGACTGATGGTATACTATACTCAAAAAATTACACGGAGCTATTCAAAATTATCGCAAAGCGATTGACATCAACAGGAATAATCTGGAGGCTTTAAACAATCTCGCAATCGCGTATAAGGCTTTAAACTAGGTGGACAAAGCAAAGGCGGTATTAAAGCAAGCTCTTTCGTTAGACCCGGAGCACCCTGGAACAAACTACAATATGGCAGTTATGTTTGAGGCCAAGGGAAATATTCGGGCGGCGCTTCATCATTACAGGCGCTTCATTGCGTTGGGGAAAAATACTCATCCGACCTTGGCGTTTGAAGTGCAAAAACATATTCAAAAGCTGGCTCAATAAATAGTTGTCATTTAAAATAGGCAAAGTGGGAACCTGAAAAGACCGATGTCGCGGTTCGGGTTATATAGTCAGGGTCGGAGTGTCTCTATAAGAGGAGAGGGCAGGGTATTATGCAGGGAATGAAAAGAGCCATAAAAAAAAATATGATTGCGGGGCTTTTGGTAACTATTCCTGCCGCATTCACCTATATCATTCTTAATTTTGTTATTACGCGGGTGGACAGGATGATGGCACCGATTGTACCTAAGATAATTGGTGCTCAGGGGATGGAAATTTTAAAGGAGTACCCCGTCCCGGGGATGGGATTTCTGCTTCTCATTTTATTTATTCTTCTTGTTGGTCTGATAGCGACTAACTTTTTTGGTAAGAAGTTATTTGAGTTTGGTGAGTTAATATTGCATAAAATCCCATTTGTGCGAGTTATCTATGTCAGCATAAAAAAAGTGGTGGACACGATTTCTCAGTCTCAAACCCAGACATTTGAAAAAATGGCATTGATAACTTATCCCAGGTCATCCCTCAAAACGCTGGGAATAGTTGCGTGCGATACCCAGGGCATGGTTTTGGATAAGGTGGGTGAAGAATCGGTCAATGTTTTCGTGCCGACATCACCTAACCCGACAACAGGGTTTCTTGTTATTGTGCCGATCAGGGAGGTGGATTTTCTTGAGATGACTGTTGAGGAGGGATTGAAAATGATTATTTCGTTTGGGTTGGTAGCGCCTGATTAAGGTTGGGTAATATGTATTTCAATTAGAATTAGTTGTTGGAGTTTCCTGCTTTTCCCGCCATTTTTTCGCTTCAGCTTTCGCATCAGCTTTTTGAGCGTTCGCGGCTTCTTTTTTGCCTTATCCAGTTGTTTGTTTTTCTCCCGCTGCGCCTCTTTTGAGTACATCATCGTGCGGAAATCGTTGAGTTCTTTAATCAGGGTATGTATGGTTTCAAGAAAGGGGCTGAATTCTTCTCTTGCGGCATCTTTTCCTTTTTGAAACCCTGTGTCATAATCAGCTTTGTATCCTTCCTGTCGAGCCCGATCCTTGATTTCAACAGCTCGTGATTTTGCTTTGGTGATGACATCGGCCATCAGTTCCTTAACGCCATCCTTGGCTTTATTTACGTTGGCCTGGTCAAAGTTTCTTGCGGTTTCTGACTGGTAGGAAAAACTTCTGTCTCGGCCACCTCCTGCCCCCTGGAGTTCGTTCATCTCAAAGGGCTGAGATCCCTTGCTATTTTCTATTTCTGGATTGTTATCGTCGACAAATGTAGTGGATTGTTTAAATTGATTAGACAAGAGCTTCTCCTCCCCCTCCTCCGNTAGCAATTTTACCGCTTTCTTCCAGAGTCTTACAGACGGCAATGATTTTCTGCTGAGCTTTCTCAACGTCGCTGATCTTGGTGGGTCCCATTGAATCAAGATTTTCTTTCAGCATGAGAGAAGCACGTTCTGACATGTTGGAAAATAAATTTTCTTTCAATTCCTCACTGGCTGTTTTAAGGGATATCAGCAGGTCCTCCTGATTGACTTCTTTCAAGACCAGTTGGATACCATTGTCATCAATCTTGAGAATATCGTCATAAGTGAACCTCAGGTTACGAATTTCGTTCGCCAGGTCGGGATTGACTTCATCCAGAGAAGTGAGGATGGAAGTTTCTGTAGCACGATCCAGAGATCCCATAAGTTGGGCCGCCGACTCCACTCCGCCGAGTTTACTTCCTGACACGGCACCCGATGTTCTGAATTCTGCCTGCAAAGCTTCGTCCAGTTCGCGAATCACGTTGGGTGCAACACGCTCCAGAGTCGCCAGCCGGTGAACGATTTCCATGCGGTTTTCTTCAGGGAGTTCCCGGATGACTTGACTCGCCACTGGAGGTTCCAGATGAGCCGTAATGATGGCCGCTGTTTGGGGATGCTCGTTAACTAAAAATGCGGCAATGGTTTTGGGTTCCAGCATGCGAACGGTTTCCAGTCCGCCGCCAATTTCTTCACCCGGTTTTGAAATGTTGTTGAGAATTTCGGTTGCCTTGGCAGGGTCCAACGCTTTCATCAAAGTGGTTTTAAGGAAGTCCGGTCCGGCGATTTCAAGGGCACCTGCTCCACTTTTCACAGCATCATAGAATTCTTTGTTGATAGAGTCCATGTTGCCCATATCGACATCGCCGAGTGAGGACATATAGTTACCCACCGCCTGGATTTCACGTTCATCCATGTTTGCCATTACCTTGGCGGCGTTTTCTTCGCCCATGGACATCAGTAAAATAGCCGCTTTTTCTGGCCCTGTGAATTTTCTAGCCACACCACCTTCTCCTGATGGAGATTTTTATTAGGAATTATTGTCGGTTATGCGTTGCCGGGACCTTTTTCTCGCATCCATTTTCTCACGATACCGGCTGTGTATTTAGGATCTTTTTCTACGAATTCGCCGACTGATTTTCGAATTTCAGCGGCTTCCGCTCCCATGTCGCCGAGCCGTTTTTTCTCGTCTTCAATTGCTTCCAATTCAGCCGAGGTCGGAGCACCTTGTACTTTTGGGGTTACTTCAACAGAGGTGGTCATCAGGGTGATAATGGGTCTTATCACTCGAGTGAAAAACATTATAACAAATATAAGGCCCAAGATGTATTTTGCAACTTCGAAGCCAAGGTCAATCTGTTTGGCTTGCTCCAGCTCCTTTTCTACACGACGTTTTTTCAACTTTTCCTCTGTATCACTTTGGACAAGTTGCTGGATTTGTTCAGAGGTTAAACCTTGTATTCGTGTGGTTTTTGGTTTCTGCGATTCTGTCTCGCCTTGCTTCAGTTGGCTTGATTTCTTTTTTTCTGTTTCACCAATCTGGGTTTTAATAAATGGTTCAGATGTGCCTTTTAAATCCAGTACTATTTGAGAAGGCGTTTTCTTGCTGTAGTGAAAGAATCGAGTGTTTGGGTTTTTCAAATGAAGGGTCAGGGTCACTTGGCCTTCGTTTGATTTAACGTCGATGGCAGAAAGGTTTTTATCCCGGTATTTCCTGGGTATGACTTTTGGGCCAGCTGATGTATCATCGAAAACAAGTTCGATTATTTTTTCTTTAAAATTAGCGCTCACCCGGTATTGGGCGGGTCCCTCAATATCCAGCAGAAGACGTGTGTCGTGTGGATGAGGGCCGATCCGGATTCGCTCAATATGCGTTGCTGGAGCAAACTCATCTATTTCCTGAGCTTTTGCGAGGTTCAAAGGACCCCAGGCGAAAAGCAAAGTCGCCAGGCTCAGGAAGGTGAGCAACCTAATTTTTTTTAGAAGAATCATGGTCTTAGACATAAAGTGTTGAACTGATGCTCCTAAATAAAGCAATTTCTATACCAGTGACAGAATACTTTGCACGAAACTGGAGGCTTGGTAGCTTTAAGTCAATAAAAGCTTGGCTTTAGAGATATTTTTTCTATAATTGGTCAATTTCTGAAACGAAGATCGCTGTAATTTTCGTCATATTTTTGACAAAAG
>PCCT01000055.1 GCA_002731985.1 Nitrospinota bacterium | reverse complement strand
TAATTGCTTTATAAGTACATAGATTGATACTGCACCCGATGCCAACTATACCAGCGGCGGAGTCGCCATCATCACCGACCAGGGTAAAGCTCAATTCGACAACGTGGTCTCCAGTCCCCTCAGCTGACGACCGTCAATACCTAAAACACTTGATTTTATAGGCGTTTCTAGTATCATAGGGCGGTGGGAGTGTGCTTGTTTCGGCCTTCATCCTAACGGGTATCATTGCTCTAAAATCCAAAAAAATGGCGACTGTGGGGGGTCACCTTTCTTCTTATTTTCTTCCTCAATCCGCCTACTTTAAACCCAAAGCTTCAGGGAGCGGATCATGGCTAGGGTAAAGGTTTTTAAAAACTACATCAACGGCAAGTGGCAGGCGTCGTCGAGTGGAGAAACCTTTGACAGTGTCAATCCCGCGAACACCCGCGAAATAGTAGGTCGATTTCAGCAGTCCACCCGTAAAGATGTTAATGATGCGGTAACAGCCGCTACCGCCGCTCTCCCGAAATGGAAAAAAACTCCTGCGCCTCATAGAGGGGAAATCCTGTTCCGTGTTGCAGAGTTATTAGTGAAATACAAGGAATCGCTGGCTCAGGACATGACACGGGAGATGGGCAAAATCATCAAGGAAACTCGTGGCGATGTGCAGGAAGCGATCGACATGGCTTATTACACAGCAGGCGAAGGCCGACGTTTGCTCGGGGAAACAGTCCCTTCGGAACTCAATAACAAGTTCAATATGTCGGTACGTATGCCAGTGGGTGTGGTTGCCGCGATCACTCCGTGGAATTTTCCTATCGCGATCCCTTCATGGAAACTGATCCCTGCACTGGTCTGCGGTAATACGGTCGTGATGAAGCCCGCGAGCGATACTCCGCTTTCTGTTTACCACTTGGTTAAAATATGCGAGGAAGCGGGTCTTCCGCCCAGTGTGCTGAATATGGTCACAGGCTCCGGGGAAAGCGTGGGGACCCCGCTTATGGACCACTCAAAAATAGATCTGGTTTCTTTTACCGGATCGACGGACACGGGAAGCATCGTCGCCGCTCATTGCGCGAAGCAGATGAAGCAGTACTCGCTGGAGATGGGCGGTAAAAACGCGATCATCGTGATGGATGATGCGGATTTGAATCTGGCTGTTGAAGGTGTTTTGTGGGGAGCATTTGGTACCACTGGACAACGGTGCACGGCGTGTAGCCGAGTCATCGTGCATAAGAAGGTGCTTAAAAAGTTCACCAGCATGCTTCTCAAGCGCACCAAAGATTTAAGGGTGGGGGACGGACTCAATGAAAAATCGGAAATGGGTCCGCTTGTCAATGAGGCGCAACGGCAAAAGGTTCTCAACTATTGTAAGATAGGTGTGGATGAAGGCGCGAAACTTTTAACAGGAGGCTCTTGTCTTTCTGGAAAGGGTTTGAGCAAGGGATTCTTTTTTGAACCTACTTTATTTGCGAACGTATCTCCAAAAATGCGTATTGCGCAGGAGGAAATTTTTGGTCCGGTCCTCAGCATTATTTCTTGCAGGAGCCTGGACCACGCGGTGCAGATAGTTAACGATTCGAAGTATGGTTTGTCATCGGCGATTTATACTCGGGATGTCAACCGTGCGTTCAAGGCGATTGAGACGCTGGATACGGGAATCACTTATATTAACTCCTCTACTATCGGGGCAGAGATTCAACTGCCTTTTGGTGGTACCAAGGGGACGGGTAACGGTCACAGGGAAGCGGGAACGGCGGCGTTGGATGTTTTTACGGAATGGAAAGCAGTGTACGTCGACTACAGCGGTACTTTGCAAAAAGCGCAAATTGAAGACTGACCGTTCTTCATAATTTTTAAAAAAGTGGCTTAGGAAGAATCGGGCAGAAGAGCACAGAAATTTTCCTCGTGTCCAATTCAGGACGGGTGTGGCAATTGAAGACGATAGTCAGATCATGCCGGGAAAAATTGAGGATTTGACTGTTAACGGGATCAGCTTTCAAATCAGCCGCGAGTTGGAAATTGGGTCCAGTATTTTTGTAGATTTTATTCAAAGCGCAGAAGTGGAAAATACGCAACTGAAAGCCGAAGTGGTTCGTTATCTTCCTTCGGAAGAGGAAGGTTCGGAAAGTTATATAGTCGTCGCGAAATTCGCCAACGTGAACGACCGGTTTTTAGTGGCTATTTTAGCAGTGGTAACGGACCTCATCAAAAAGAAGAGTAGAAGGGATACATAAATGGAGGACGATTCGCTATTTGACCTTCTGGGTGGCCGGCCCACCTTGGAGAAAGTGCACAAGGTTTTTAATGACAAGTTATACGAATACCTCTGGCTCAAATGGGTTTTTGAGGAGATTGATCAAAAGGTTATCGAAAATCAGCAAACGGATTTCATGACCTCCAATATGGGCGGAGGAAAAATTTATTCGGGTGGATTTCCAAAAAATGTTACCGGCATATGTTTGTCTCGGCGGAACTTTTTGACCTTCGGGCGCAAATTTTAAGAGAGAGCCTGCAGGAAAGCGGCGTCTCGGAAGAACTTACTACCCGCTGGCTGAAAATTGATGACGCATTTCGTCACTCTATTGTTAAGTCTGATATCAGTCAGTGTGAAAAACACTACAAGACTGATGAATTTGTAAATATTCCAAAACCTCCGGGTTTTTGATTTTAACAGAAAGGTTGTTCTATTTTTAAATTCTCTGTTTTATCCAGTGGCAGTCGAGGAAATTGTATCTATCTTGAGTCTGATGCCGCAAAGATTATCGTCGACTCGGGGCTTAGTGTCAGGGAACTGAAGCGACGATTAATGACGATTGGTCGAGCCCCCGAAGATTTGGACGCAGTGTTTTTAACTCACGAGCATTCGGATCATATTGGTGGTGTGGGTCCTCTGATTCGAAAACATGGCATTCCGCTATATGCGACTGAGGGAACGGTTCAGGCGGGTGAAAAGTTAGGGAACATTCCCGGACTCAATACTATCCGCGCAGGTGAAACGATCCGGGTGGACGGGCTGGAGATCGAACCTTATGCCACTGCGCACGATGCACGGGAGTCTGTCGCTTACGTTGTCCGGTGCCAAAACAGAAAACTGGGACACGCAACCGACATGGGGATAGTCACTCATGAGGTGCGGGAGAAATTAAAGGACTCTCATGTGTTGCTGGTGGAGTCCAACCATGATGTTGAGATGCTGGATGTGGGACCTTATCCCTGGCCTGTGAAGCAGAGAATAAAAGGTGCGCTGGGCCATTTATCCAATGAAGCTTGCGGCGACTTGTTGGCCGCCGTCAGCCATGAACACTTGGAGCGGGTACTGCTGATGCACTTGAGCCAAACAAATAATCATCCTGAAATAGCCCGTGTCACGGCGCTTCAGGCGTTGGGGAGCCGCACTCCCCATTTGGATTTGGCCCGGCAGGATCAGCCAACTGAATTGACGGAGGTTTGAGACCGCGTTTCCCGCAGTGTCGAGGCCCCATGGTTTTTATAATTAAATGTGGTTTTGAAAAGTGCCATGGATTTTCTTAAGGACAAGGTTGCGGGTAGCTGGTATGGAATGGCTGTGGGCGATGCAATGGGTCTCGCCGCAAAAAGTATTAAGCCCGAAACCGTTCGCCAGTTGTTCGGCGCGATGGATAGTTTTAAGGATGTGCGGCCTTTTATTGGCAAAGGCATTAAACGATTTACTATGCAGGGACTATATGGGGGCCTGACTCAAAGCTCTTTGGTCATTGCTGACTGTCTTCTAAAAAATAAAAAAGGGGGCGTNAGTGAAATCTNTCAGCTTCTCCTTAAATTAAGTGCGGGTGGCCCTGAACATTATTTTGGTGTTTACCGTCGNCCGGAAAAAGGNTTTTATAAATCAATCTGCGCACTGAAGGAAAAGCCTCCGCGGGCGGTGGAACATGATCAGGCAGATGCGGCATTCCTGACGATGGGAATTCCAGCAGGAATTATTCACAGGGACAGGCCGGAAGCGGGCATTCGGCTAAATGTGGATATCGGTTTGTTACTGAGCCGTAACTTATGTGAAGTCACCGGGCTTGCGCTTACCGGATATCTGGCGTCTCGATTTTTGTCACTGGAACTTGGGAACGCAGAAGGGCCTGTGGCTGAAGCGGAACAGATTCTGACTGACGCTGAAGAGTTTTGCCAAAAAGTTGAAACTCGGTTCCGCGAAACCGCGCCCGGACTTTGGGATGAGACTGCGGAGTCTGCACGCGGGATGCTTGGGCAAACGCTGGAGGGTCTTCGCAAACGGTGGAATGTCGGATTAGGTGAACTGTTGGAATGGGTTTGTCAAAATGCCTCTGATTGGCATAAGACGAGTGTTACCAGTCCGGCTCAGGGCTATGTTTTAACTTTGCTGCCACTGTGCCTGATTCTTGTTTTACGTGAGGGTCGCGGGTTCGATTCGTCTTTGACCAGCGGACTCAATATGGGAAAGGCGGCTGACAAGGTTGGGGTTTTGGTTGGTGCTTGGTCTGGCGCGATTTATGGATGGCAGGGAATTCCTGAATCATGGCGATCGGGCCTAGTCAATGGTAAGGAAGTCCGGTTACGGGCAGAAGGGTTGTTTTCCAGACGTTTTCCCAAGGGAGCAAAGGATATTTATGAAATGGAACTGGGGCTGACTTCTAAGGAATTTGAGGTTGGGAAAAAATATTTCCAAAAAACATCAACTAAATTTACGCGACCAACGCCAAGGCCCATGCTCTCCTGGGAAGATGATTCTGCTGGTGAACCTGTTATCCCGGAAAAGTCCGATGCTGCAAGTTGGAGAAAATTTCATAAGGATAAGTCCCGTATGAAGAAGGACCGAAGGAAACATTTAAAAGAAAATGACGATGATGATTAACGGGTATTCTTCTGTCGCAGGAAAACCGTTAACCAGACTATGTATTATTTTTATTTATAAATTGCCCTAACTGTTTTTTGTAGTCTGGGCGAACAGCGGGGGAATCGTTAAACCATTTTAAAAGGAGTATCCCGGGAAAATTTTAAACTACTTATCGCCTTATTATGCGCGGCTGTTATAGCTCAGCCTGCATGGGCGGCAGAAAAAAAGGAAAAAGAAGTTATTCGTTGAAGGTGGGTATGTCTTTGGAAAAAGCTATCGCTCTGCTAGGCGTACCAAAATCTATTAAGGCTCAAAGAGGAACTGAAGCGGAAATGAATAGCGTATCCATTGAGTACTTGGATCACGGTGTGAGGGTTCGCGCTCTTGCCAATAAAACTAAAACTGAAGCGCTGGAAGTCCTTGCTACATTCAAAGGTAGGTTTTCTGCTGGCGTAAAAATTGGGGCAAAGTATCCAGAGATCATGAAGAATTTTTGTATTCCTGATTCAGTGAACTCTCATATAGCCAAATATCCTATATTCTGGAATGTATCTTTTCTTGAAAAACGATACTCTCATGTCGGCAAAGTTGTTCGATAAAAACAGTAAACTTCTGGAGTACAAACTGCTTAAAAAATAAGCGAGTTCATTGTGAGTGGTTTGGATGGGTGGGGGGGGGTTATCGGGAGTCTACCCCTGGGCGGCATTCAATTTTTCCGAAAGCATTGCAGGCGGGGCAGCTATCTACCCATTCGGTCAGGGTGCCGCCACATTCGCCGCATTGGAATTTCAGGATAGCGCTTCTAATTTGGTGAGACGCATTTTCCAGAGCGCCTTGGGATTGTTTTTCGTCCATTTGTTGCTTGTAGGCGTCGGCTAAAATAAGTGAAGGGATTATGGCTTTCTGGGGGTCTGTATTTTCCTCAATCACCTGTATCGTTTCCTGTGGATTACCTTCTTCCAGATACAGGCTACCTAACAACAGGCTCAAGGTTTCTCTGGTTGAGTTTTGCGAATTCTTTATAGCTTGCTTATACACCTTTACCATTTCTCCTACACGGCCTGACTCTCGATAAAACTTTTCCATTCTCATGAGACACGCTGGCGAGCTGGTGTTTTCGTAACCTGCCTTCCAGGCTTTTAAAGCCGCTTTCCCGTTACCTCCTTCAAGGCTGGCATCGCCCAACATAATATGAGCAGATAAATTCTGAACGTTTTCCCGTATTGCTTTTTTAAACTCTGGAATTGCCACCTCGAAATTACCGTTATTAAAGTACCGCACTCCATTATTATAAATATATCGACTCAGGGTTCTTTTCTCGGTGGCTTTTTTTTCTTTTCCTTCAATTCTGGAAATCAGTTTTTTCTGAATATCTCCAGCCAACGCCCAGTCTTCTGTTTTTAAGTGAACTTCCCTCAGGCGGTAAAGAACTCGGGGAGATTTTCGGTCGAGTTGTTGAATTTTCCCCAAGGTTGCCATTTCTTCCTGGTGCATTGCTTTGGCGGAATAGTCATCGGCCAGACTGTACAATGCGTTGAGGTTTTCGGGCGCGACTTGAACTGCTTTTAAATGAAGTTCTAATGCGCGGTCAGAATTTCCTTCTTCTCTTAATTTATTCCCAAGCCGGGTTAGGCCGATCACATGGTTCGGTGAAAGATCTAAAATTTTTTCGTAAACAGGAATAGCTTTTGGGACACAGCCGCTTGCCACGAGGTTTTCGGCTTCCTCAAAAAGTATTCCAACGCGACGGTTGGTTTTATCCTGACGTTTGTTGCGACCGGTCACTTTCAAATTACCGAAAAACCTTTTTATGGATATTGTCCCGTGTAAGAGACCGGCTATCAGCACACCCAAAAAAACAGACCCTAGAAACAAGACAACCATTGGCAGGTGCAGGGAATAGGCTTGTGTGAAATGAATATCCACCTCATGCGGATTCAAAAAGGCAAAGTAGACGGACAGAAGTGTTAAAAAAAGAAAGGAAATGATTGATTTAAGTGTCACTGGGATACTCGTGGTTGATTGTTTTGCTCAACAGGTCAACATCAAGGAGTTTCTAAAATAAATTGGCCAACGAACAAGAGGATTTTTCAAGTTGATTTGCGACTGGTTAAAGCCGTATCGCTCATTATGAGTTCTAGCTATGAACATTTAATTATAAGCCTAGCTGCTATTCTTTTCTATGGTTTCAAGGCAGTCGACACAATGCTCTGTAAAAGGGATGACTGTTAATCTTGCTTCGGGAATAGGTTCCTCGCACTCTGTACAAATTCCGTATTGCCCTTGGCTCATTTTCCCAAGTGCTTCTTCCACCAGGCGCAACTTTTTCCATTCCTGTTCGCCAATCTCCATCATCAGTTGCCGGTCGTAAGACTGAGCGGCATCATCTGCGAGGTCAGCCACCTGTTCGTTGGGCTTGTCCGCCTTTGATTTGATATTATTTTTTACATCACCAACCAAGGCGGAACGAATCTCTTCCAGTTTCGCCCTGAACGAGGCGAGTGTCGTTTCATTCATGATAATAGTATTCCTAACTTACTCCTGACAGGCTACCTCAATAACCGGAACGTCTCCCCACAGTCGTTCGAGATCATATTGAACCCGTATGTCTTTGTGAAAAATATGAACTACAACATCTATCAAATCCAAAACCACCCAGTTTCCTGAGGTATAACCTTCTATAGAAGAAAGTCTATGGGCTGATTGGTAAACTTCGTCCAGAACAGAGTCCGCAATGGCTTGAACCTGCATTCTGGAATTTCCACTGCAAATAACAAAATAATCTGTCAAGTCAGACCGGTTCCGCAAATCCAGAACCAGAATATCAAAAGCTTTTTTTTCAGCGGCAGCCTGAACGGCTAACTGCTGAAGGTCGTTTACGGTATCTACCATTCACTCATGTTAGGTTAAGTTCTGGTCTTATAAATTTGGTGCCTAATAATATATGCTTCAACTTCGAGTGGCAACAAGTTTTTGGGTATTTCCCTGTGTGCTATTTTTTTCCTGATTGCACTTGAGGAAATATCGCGTGGGCTAATTTGAAAAACAACCAATTTGCGCTCTGTTTCGCGGTGAAAAAATTCCTGTGTTCCGTTTTCTATTTTACCAGACCTGTAAGGAGAATCTCCATTAAACAAACTTAAGACCTTTTCTTCTGGAGAGAATGATTTTTGGCCCGGACGTGATGCCACTAAAATATTATACTTCTCCATAATTTTTTGTGAGTCTTTCCACGTGTCCAGATCTTGTAAATTGTCCTGTCCTATAATCAAGAATAAATCACTATTCGGAATTTCCAATTCAAGATGGTTTAATGTATCTATCGTGTAGGAAAGTTCTTCCCGGCAAATCTCCACATCGCAAATACTAAAACAGGCGTTGCCTTTGAGAGCGAGCCGCAACATCTCCCTCCGGTCGACAGTGGAAGCCAGAGGGGCACGGGTTTTATGCGGGGACTGGAGCACGGGTATAAATATAATTTGATCCAGACCAAATTTTTCGCGGGTTTCTTGCGCAAGCCCCAGGTGTCCATTGTGAATAGGATCGAAGCTTCCACCTAATATTCCGATTTGGCGATTATTCTTCATTATAATCATTTCTTCGAATCATTCCCCGTTTTGACCATTGCATTAGTGTAACCTTGAGCTAGCCTTCAACCCAAGCAACAAGTTTTGCGCTACAATACTTGTCATGTTAACGTATTTTGTAACACTGCGTCTATCTAAACGAGTATGGGGGTCAGCGGTAACATATTGATTTTAAATGCGCTTAAAACTAAAATGGTTTCACCCCCCCCCAGTTTGGTATCTGATTTGCTCTATATTCCTAAAAGGAATTATAATTTTCGTTTCTGTTTGAAGATTTATTCGGATTTTCCGACACAACCTGACGTAAAAGGAGGACTAAAGAGATGTTATCAAAAATTACTCGCGCTAAGAATGAAAAAGGTTTTGCCTGGATTGAGCTGTTGGTCGTTATTACGATCATCGTAATCTTGGCGGGTATCGCCATGCCTCAGTTCAACCAGTATAAAATGATCAGGCATAACTCTGAGGCTAAAGCCAACTTGAACAATCTCTACCTGGCTTGTAAGGCTTATTGGGCAGATAATGCAGGCAGTGATGCATGTAGTGTTGCCATCGCCAAGCAAACTTCTTATGGCTATATTCAGTCTGAAAATGTGGAAGTGACCGTAACTTCGGGTACTGACACAGAAACAGACTTTGAGGCTACGGCTTCGCACAGTGGTAGTTCGACCACTTATACGGTGGACGAAAGCG
>PCCT01000054.1 GCA_002731985.1 Nitrospinota bacterium | reverse complement strand
TATGTATAATTTCAATAAGTTGCGGTAAATGTTAACACAGAACTCACGCTTATCCAGGCGTTCTGATTATTTACCCCACTCGTTGTCAGATCGGCGAATCAGAAGTTCAACTTAAATAGAATTCCCTCATTTTCCCAGCCAGCTGTCCGGACTCAATGGAAAACAATCAAAAAGTAGGCAAAGCCGCAGGCGCAGTAGGTGGAATGACCTTAATCTCTCGTCTGCTCGGTTTTATCAGAGATCTTGTCATCGCCATGCAATTTGGAGCAACGGCCGCGGCGGACGCATTTTTTGTCGCATTCAGGATCCCTAATGTTCAGCGAAAAATTCTTGGCGAAGGAGCCGTCACAGCCGCATTTATTCCTGTTTTTTTAGAAATCAGGAATCAAAAAGGTGAACAGGAAGCGTGGAAAATGACCGCCAACCTGTTCAACATTCTATTGACCTTATTAGTCACATCTTCTCTGGCATTGGTCCTGTTAGCTCCATTTGTGATCATGGTTTTTGCTCCCGGATTTATTGAGACGCCTGACAAATTTGACCTGACCGTTCTCCTTACCCAATGGATGGCCCCTTATCTTCTATTTATCGGCCTGGCCGTGTTCTGCATGGGTATTTTAAATACACATAACGTTTTCGCCCTTCCAGCGTTAACTCCCGCCCTCCTTAACATTTGCATGATTGGCGGAGCACTGCTTATTTCCCCACAGTTGAAGGAACCAATTTTAGGACTGGCTTTTGGGGTTCTGGCAGGGGGAATGCTTCAATTTGCAGTTCAGTTTCCTGAGGTACTACGTCGCGGATTCAGATTCACCGCCTCCATCCAATGGAAAAGTGCCGAGGTTATCAAAATTGGTAAACTGATGATCCCTGTCATATTCGGACTTGCGGTGTATGAACTGAATATGCTGGTGGATACCCTCCTTGCCTCCATGCTTGATGAAGGATCTATCTCCTATTTATATTATGGGAACAGACTTGTTCAGTTGCCGCTGGGTGTATTCGGTGTCGCCGTGGGAGTGGCTATCCTGCCAATGTTGTCTGGACAGGCCGCCAACAAAGAATTTTCTGAAATGATCAAAACAATCGCCTTCGGGATCAGGTTCATCCTGTTTATTACCATCCCGGCAACTGTGGGCCTTATTCTCCTGCGTTTTCCTATCGTCAACACTCTATGGGAGAGAGGTGAGTTTTCACGCCTGACAACGGAAGGTACAGCAATTGCCCTGCTCTATTATTCTATGGGTTTATGCGCTTTTTGTGGAATCAAGGTCATTGCGCCTGCATTTTATTCCCTGCAGGATACCAAGACCCCCGCCAAGGTTGGGGTGTATTCAATGATCCTCAATATCATACTGAACCTGATCCTCATGGGACCCTTACAGCATGGCGGCTTGGCATTGGCCACCTCAATAGCCGCCTTATTTAACGTAGTGCTGTTGATTCACTTTTTAAGAAAGCGACTTGGATTGATGGGAGGACGGAAAATTTTATCATCCATGATCAAACTGTTCGTTGCTTCAGCAATCATGGGAGCTGTCGTTTATTTTTTTAATGATGCATTTTTTGATCCGTCAGCTTCTCTTGAACTAAAAATTATGATTCTTTCCGCTGATATCGGGATCGGTATTTCTTTATATGCCCTTCTCTCCCGTTTTATCCAAAATGAAGAACTGGTATTTCTGGTTGAGTTGGCCCGCAAACGAGGAAAACAGACCCCGGCATGACAGGGGTTGTTTTAAATTCACCATCTACTATAATGACCCGCCTGAAATGATCACACTTTCATCACAATTTTAACCACACCATAACCCTTGCCAGAAGGAACACTTATATGCTTGCTTGTCTCGACCTTGAAGGTGTTTTACTCCCTGAGATATGGATTGCCTTTGCAGAAAAAACGGGAATTGAAAAACTCAGACTCACAACACGGGATATCCCTGATTATGATGAGTTAATGCGTGGTCGTCTTAATATTCTTGATGAGAATAACCTGAAACTGGCGGACATAGAGGATGTCATTCATACTTTGTCGCCACTGGATGGAGCAAAGGAATTCCTTGAATGGCTTAAATCCGAGTTTCAGGTGATCATTCTGTCCGATACGTTCTATCAGTTTGCCTCCCCACTTATGGGAAAGCTGGATTACCCTACCTTGTTCTGCCACGAATTAATCATTGATGCCGAAGGTCGAATCGAAAATTATCGCCTAAGACAGTCCGATGGAAAAACAAAAGCAGTGTCAGCTCTTAAAGGATTAAATTTTCAGGTGATCGCGGCAGGAGATTCTTACAATGATACAGGAATGCTGGTAGAGGCCGATGCCGGAATTTTATTTTGTCCGCCCGACAATGTGATAGAAGAATTTCCCCAGTTTCCAGTAACTAGAAACTATGAAGAATTCAAAAATGCCCTTCTAGAAGCTCGCGCTTCTTTAAGTGGATAACTTCCTATTCCTGCATTTGTACTTCTGTCTTGATTAATTTATTGGCTATCCACCCTGTTTTGCCAAAAATACGTACTTTTGACCAACGACCATTATCTTCCTCAACTTCAAGCCTCATGCCTTGTTCAGCAACCGTGACAACTTTTCCATTCATAGAAGGTTTGGAACGAATGTTGGCCAAAGGCACGATTACGGTATGAACCGTTTGGAAATCCATATCATGCGGGCGTTCATTTTCGTTTAACATTTCAAGTTCCCCTTTCGCCAGCTTGTCTGAGAATAGACTGTCTAAGGAAATATCGAGTTTAACGAAGGCCACACCAAGAAATAAAAACACCAATGCGCAGATGCGCAACAGAGCCTGTTGAAACGTAGTACCCGTTTCCTCAGGCTCGTCGCCAGGAGGTAAAGGCGGATCACACTCAGGGCAAAACATTCCTTTAGGCGATAGCCGAGCATGACAAACTTCGCAATAAACAATATGTATAGGTTCTTTTGAATCTCCCTGGTCGGAGTGCAAATTGCCAATCAAAGTATCATCCATATCAAAGCCTGTTTAATTTAACCCGTAAATTGCATTGTACTTTGTCTTGAGATAATTGATGAATACACCAGGCTCCAAGGCTTTTCCCGTCACCTTCTTTGCCAATTGATCAGGAGAATACAAGCGACCCTGTTGATGAATTTTTTCATTAAGCCATTTTCTTATGCATGCAAAGTCCCCTTGCTCAATCCGACCGGGCACATCCTTTAAATCGGTAATCATTTTATTATAAAACTGACACGCATACATTGCGCCCAACGTATATGAAGGAAAATACCCAAATGCGCCGCCACTCCAGTGCACATCCTGTAAAACTCCCAGAGTATCGGTCGAGGGTTTAATTCCCAGGTATTTCTCCATCTTACTGTTCCACACTTCAGGTATATCCTTAACCATGAGGGTACCATCAAACATGGCTTTTTCGATTTCGTAGCGGAGTATTATATGAATGGGATAAGTCAACTCATCTGCCTCCACCCTGATAAATGAGGGACGGCACACATTGATTGCTTTGAATAATTTATCAGCAGAAGCAACCTTTAAAAAACCAGGAAACACTTCCCTGAATTTATCGATATAGCGGATGCTGAAACTTTTCCCCTGAGCAATCATTCGCTCCCAGAATAGCGATTGCGATTCATGAACCGCCATGGTCAAGGGTTCGGACACAGGTAAGTCTAGGGAATCTTCCATTCGACCTTGCTCATATAACCCATGTCCTGTTTCATGGATAACCGCAAATAGTGACTCAATAAAATTATTAGTACGATATCGAGTTGTAATGCGTACATCCGTTGGGTGCCCTCCTCCGCAAAAGGGATGTACCGATACATCCATCCGTCCTTTATCAAAATTAAATCCCATATCGCGACTGATACTGTTGCCCAGGGCCTCCTGCTTATCAATCGGGAAGTCACCCTCCAAAAAGGAATCGTCCGGCTTCCTGTCAGAGTTGTTTATCGAACGAACAAGAGGAACCAGTTCAATTTTCAAATAATCAAAAATAGGAGAAAGACGTTCCATCGTCATACCCCGCTCAAAAATATCCAGGTTTGCGTCATAAGGCTCCAAATCTGGAAAAGCGTGTTCAGCCCATTTGGTTTTGAGACTTATGAACCGCTCAAGAATGGGAGCAAAATCTTCAAACCGATTTTCCTCTCTTGCTTTAGCCCAGACTTGATGACCTCGCGAACCCAACTCAGCTATTTCCTGAACCAGTTCTTTGGGAATTTTTGTTTCCAGGTCGAACTCGCGCTTAGCTTCTCTGATATTGCACCACTCTGCATCCGTAAACTCATCCGTTCCCGACGCGGTGAGCTTGTCGATTAAATTCCCCACTCGTGGATTAATAGATTTTTCATGCAAAACGCCAGCAAGCGCGGCCATCTGCTTAGCTCTGGCGTCAGCGGCACCCTTGGGCATGATGACCTCCTGATCCCAATGCATAACCCCCATAACACCGCCCAGTCGACTACGCTCCTCGAGCTTGAGCACAAGTTGCCGGTATACATCCCTGATATCATTTGATGGCATAATATTCAATTACTCCAAAAAGAGACTGAAATAATATTGAATGTATTGTACCTGAAATATATCATTGAAAAACAACTATCAATATCCACTTGCCTTAATGGCGGTTAATTATGATATAAATAGTTAAGAGCTTAAACCCTGCTATTAATCAAATTGATTCCCGTATGGAACAGAATTTTGAAACCGTAGACACAGTTCAGGGCAGACTTGAAGTATTAAATAAATCTCTTATCAGCGAAGAGAACTCAGTCCAATGCTATGAGACGCTGTTAGAAAAAACACCCAGCGACTCAGAACAAAATATTGGAAGACGCCGCATATACGAAGAACTGCATCAAGAGGAAAAAAAGCATGTCGCCACAATCCAGGCCCTATTGGATTACTGGGAATCAAAACTGGATGAACTGAAAGCGTCCTGAAACACCCCCTCTATTTTTTAACATCCCACCTGCTTGCATCCTCCGCATTAAATTATTAGCACTCGTATCATTGCTGAGATGAAAGACAATTATAGATGAAATCCTAAATGGGGGAAAATGGAGCTGTGAAAAAGAGAGGAAATGGGCGGACCAAGAAGGCCAGATTCCGAGGACATATGAACTTGATCTGATCTAAGAGTCTGTACTGATATTTAACTGGAAAGTTCTTGAAACAATCCAGTACATTTTATTTCAAAAGATCGCCAAGAAAGCGAAATTTATTAGAAGCTCTGTTAATTAATAAACTTTTTGTTATCTGAGTTTTTTATTTCTCCCGCATTGAATTCCCGGGATGATTCCATTTTCTTAAACTCTTCCCAGTTATCCCGGAAAAGATTGAATCCCACAAAATCCATCGCCTGCATGACTTCAAGGTCAGAAAATTTTCCTTCGCCATCATCAGTTTCCCGGATAGCATCTTCGATGATTTCGCAAAGTTTGACAAAACGTTCTTCATCATCAAACATCATGGGGTTTTTCATAAAATCAAATGACATAGTTCACCTTATACTTTGCAGATTAAATAAAGACTCAACTGATTCTAGAGTAATATGCTCTGACAGCCAATACAAATTCTGAAATTTCTTTCCTGATGGTGTCAAATTCCTCATTCCTCATCCTGACTGGAGAAAGCACAGACCCACCAATTGCCACCGCCGATGCTCCGGCGCGTAGAAACTCATCCGCATTCGATGCATGGACCCCCCCTACAGCCATTAATAAAATATCGCTGAATGGGCCTCTTAGGATTTTCAAATAGTCCGCTCCCATTTGTGAAGCGGGAAATACCTTTACCATTGCGGCCCCGGCATTCCAAGCCTTCTCAATCTCAGTAGGGGTGAGTGCGCCTGGGAAATACGCCAAGCCATTATCACGGCAATAGGAAGCAACGTCANCATTCAATGTGGGAGAAACAATGAACTGAGCCCCTGCACTGAACGCCTGTGACGCCTCAGATACTGANAGCACAGTTCCCGCGCCGATGCACAATGAATCTGAAAAATCCTTGGAACCCGCCTCAATAAANGACAAAGCGCCTTCTGAGTTCAAGGTAAACTCTACAAATTGGAGGCCACCCGAAACACATGCCTCCAACGCACCNTTAACAGAACTGGGAGTTGCCCCGCGTATAATNCCTAATGCGGAAGCCTTCTTGAAGCGATTCAGGTCGAAGTTTGAACCGTTACCTGTTCTAGTCAAACGTTNGCTTCCTGGGTGAGGTTATCGAAGAAACCTGTGTAGTCGTCCTTGTTTTCTGACTTCCGCAGCTTCATTCCTGCCCTAGGGTGCAAATCAAGAATTCCAGTAATCATGTATGGAATCGTATATCCCCATTCAATTTCACTCTTCAAGCCTACAAAATGGGTTTCAAGCACCTCCAAAATAGGCCTTAAATCATATTTTGGGTTTTTCAGAAAACCAAGCAACAGCTCCAACGGACAATTACCAGCGGCTCGCCCGATTCCAAAAATAGTCCCATCCAGATAATTCACGTTTTGGATAATTGCTTCAATCGTATTGGCAAAAGCCAGTTGTTGATTGTTATGGGCATGAATCCCAATTTCCATAGAAGGCATGAGTGATTGATATTTTTTGGCAAGATGGGCAATCTGCTCAGAGTACAAGGCGCCAAAGCTATCGACCAGATACAAGGCATCAATTGCGCTTTCCTTTTCTACCTGAATCAAAGCCTCGTCCAGCTCTCTCTCCCTTGCATGCGACACGGCCATAAGGTTAATAGTAACTTCATAACCTTTTCCCTTTATCTTATTCGTCAGATCAATTGCTTTATCGATATCTTTGACATAGCTCGCCACGCGCATCATATCGACATGACTTTCACTCCTGGGAAGAATTGTCGATGGGTCCACACGACCAATATCAACCATCACAGAAATTTTAGATTTCTTTTCTTCTCCATTGATAGCATTTTCAATGTCCTCTTCACTACAGAACTTCATTGGACCATACTCATCTCGAGAGAATTGACTCTCGTCAGCTTTATAGCCAAGTTCTACATAATCCACTCCTGAATTGTTTACAGCTTTAAAAACTGACTGCACAAAATCATCAGCAAATAAGTGGTTGTTCATGAGTCCGCCATCGCGGATGGTACAATCTAAAACTTTAATTTCTTTCCGGTACATTCCAGACCTCTGAGAACGAAGGGTTACTTCCACTAAATGGGAAATTTCGCGTTGATTTATTATGGGTTAGAAAGATTATTATATTTTGAAACCCTCAGAAGGTCAATCTATAAATTAAAATCAACACCTTAATCAATAAGGAATCAATGGATATCAATTGAATTGGCAGAACAATGGGGAATAGATTATAATCAGCACCGGTAGAAATTGGGTAGGTTATTGAATTTTTAGGAAAAATATGAACTTCTGGCTGGTCAAACAGGAACCCTCAAAATACAGTTGGGACCAATTTGTAAAGGATAAGGGAACTTATTGGGACGGGGTACGCAACTATCAGGCCCGCAACAATCTCCAGAAAATGAAAAAAGGCGACCTTCTACTATTCTACCACAGCGTTATAGGAAAAGATGTGCAGGGTGTCGCGAAGGTCTCCAAAGAGTTTTATCCCGACCCAACCATAGACGATCCCCGCTGGGTCGTTGTTGATCTCAAACCAGTAAAAGCCATGTCAGTTCCCGTGACACTGGATGACATAAAAAACCATCCGGCCTTAAACGACATTGCCCTCATCAAACAATCCAGACTGTCTGTCATGCCGCTCTCGAAAAACGAATTTAAAACCATACTAAAAATGGGACAAACCAAAGTGAGCAGCATATAAACTCATGACCTCATATAAATTCCGGATGGGAAAGGTGAAGCTTATATACCTGTTCCTTCAATTCACCCTATTGATGACAAGTGTGACCACCGCAATGGCTGAATCTTCATGTATTGAATGGGTGAGCCAGCTAAAATCGAAAAATGACAATATCGTCTTAAACGGTGGTATGTGGGGATATTTTGAGAAAGACTCTGAACTGCGCAAACGATCAGTGAGTGCGTTGCAATTGGATTCACGTGTTAACAAAATATTTTTTGCTCTCGATCACCTCTGTGAAACTCAGGATGGAATTCCCTTGAATGACCTTGCGTTGTATATCGCGTATAACCTCTCCCAAAAAAGTAAGGATGCATTCAGAGATGAGCTTCTTGTTCTGGGGAAAACCAAGAAGCAAATTGATACCTGGTTTGAGTTTGACACATATGCTCAGCACAATAAGTCGCGTACTCTGGAATTATCAAAAATTAAGACCGCGGTTGACCAATCGACCTCACTGATCAATAGCTATGTACAATTGGCCGAGATTATATCCGGTGGGAGTTCGCCAGACCTGTCATTGCAAAAAGCGTTGTCCCTCCAACTGGAGATAGATCAATTATTGAAGGAACAACCCTATCTTGCCCAGGCTTTAGAAGAAATTTCAGAAGTGCCTTATTGGGATATAAATGAAAGTTCCGGGGGCTCCTGATACTATTAATTCAATTATTAAATATATAAACGAGAGGAACTGATGAAACATTTTTTAGTCATAGGTGGAACCGGTGTTATGGGATCATCTGCCATTCAGGCGGTACACGAGCACTTTGGCAAGGATGTCGTTATTGTTGCCAACTGGTATGGCAAAGAGATTCCAGGGTTCGAAGTTGAAGGCGCGGACCATACTCTGTTTGGTGATATAAATGACCCGGGATGCAGGGAGCAGATCAAATCACATAACAATGGGAAATTTGATTACATGTTTTACGCGACCGCCCTCGGGGAAGTAGGAATCCCCATAAAAGACGCATCTCAGGAAGAAATTGACCGGTCAAACAAACTGTCATTTGATCCGATCCCTCAATTGGAAGATGAACTTGAAATTGGGACCACAGTGGCCTATTCCACTTTCTATACCATACGCCATCAATTAAGTACGTACGGCGCCATGGGACATTCCAAAGAGGCCATAGAAAAGTGGACTCTCGAATCAGGGCCATCAAAACATGCCTGTATCCGCGCCGGACTTTTTGAGTCCCCTTCATCAAGAGGGATAAAACTGCTTCTCAGGAAAACAGCTAAAAATCCTGAAAATTTAAAGGACCCTCTTCTAAGGTCTTATTTCGAAAACAACAAATCCAGTGAAGGTATAAAAAAGTTTGAGGAGGGAATATTCTCAGAGGAACGAGAAGCCTACGGAGATTGCCGAACCAAACAGGAAGATCTTTATCAGGCTCATCTTGAATTATTTAAGGCTGATAATCCAGCATTTATAAATGTTTGTGGGAAAAAGATATGGCTAAGCGTTGAGCCCTTATTGCTCAAAGATCATATATGAATACTGCCGAAAAACCCTAAGCCTACTCTATATATTAAATCCTCAGTAAATGGATTGTCCGTTCCGATACACAGACAATCAATAAATATCGGGGCAAACTTTTGCAACAATGAGTTCCACGATATCGGCAGGTAGCCGACCTTTCAATAATTCCAAGTTTTGCTCAGAATATTCCGTCATTTAGTTAGCACATAGTAATCGAGTACATCCATGTCGCTCCAGGCACCAGCAGTAAGTTCACCATTTATCTCATGTTCATGTGCGACAAAAAATGGATTAGGGTTACTTGAATTTTGTCTTTTAGAAACGTAAAAAAACGGCTCCTCAACAGGGAAGCCGCTATACCCAACCAACTTAGGTGAACCAGGTTTCATTTCTTCTTAGGCTTATAAGGCCCGGTTCGCAAGAAATTGTCGTTCATCTTGAGGTGCTCATCAATCTGGATATCTTCATCAACCAATTTACTTTTGGGGTGATCAACGAACTGTTTAAACGCCTGATCCTTCAGTTTATCGGATAACTTAGTCATTCGCTTTTTACGCACCCTGATTTTTTTAGGCTTAATACTCTCTTGATATCTAAGCTTATCCTCGTGGGATATATTAATAACCATGATACCTCGTAATATGTAAGTTTGGTTCCTGTAATTTATTGATAGGAACATGGATTAGGAACTGATATAAATAATACCATTTTACCAATTAGCTTTAATAGATATTTATGCCAATCCAGAAAATAAAGCAATTGATCAATGGTGCAGAAATGAATCCATCTGCAATAATTGCAGAAGTTAACGCCAAGGATCATTTCGAAATCGCCCGCTTGCTTCATCAGCTATCGACCGGAGGGAAAATCCTTGTCTTCAATAGCCTAGACTCTGACCTCAAACGCCAGGAACTCCTCTATGAAACAGATCTGGACA
>PCCT01000053.1 GCA_002731985.1 Nitrospinota bacterium | reverse complement strand
AAAATTCATTTTCCCCAGTTCAGTAATCCCCGCAAAAGAGAGTGTCTGCATGAATAATACAAGTCTCAGTCGCTTGCGGATTCTATCTCTTATTTTAATAGAATGGATATTTTAGAATCCGAATCCATAGTGTATTCCTTCCTGCTGACCCCAAAATCACAGCCCGAAAACTGACCCCTCAGGCGATTCATCATCTGCCCATCCGAAAACCTTATTATCCTATTGAAATTAAAGGTCTAAGCTTCTATAATCTTGAGTATGATGATTGAAAAGGATTTCCTTATTATAGGCAGTGGTATTGCGGGGCTAACATTTGCCCTTAAAGCTTCCCAGTTTGGGTCGGTGGCAATTATCACCAAAGACGAGCTGGACGAATCGGCCACGTTGTATGCGCAAGGTGGAATCGCCTCTGTCATGACCGATGACGATTCGTTTGAATTGCACGCCAACGATACTCTGGAGGCTGGTCGTGGGTTGTGCCGTGAGGATGTTGTGCGCATCATCTGCAAAGAAGGACCTTCCTGTGTCAGAGAATTAATTGAACTGGGTGTTCAGTTCACACGTATTCGTGGTAAAGACTATCACCTAAGTCGCGAAGGGGGACATTCCAAAGACCGCATCCTTCATGCCAACGATCTCACCGGGCGCGAAATTGAACGCACCATGATTGAAGCGATCAACAGCAGGGAAAATACTGAAATCTTTCCGCATCATATGTTGATCGACTTCATCACTCTCTCCAGACTAGACGCTAAGGTAGCACCGGGAAGCTCGCAGGATGAAGCGCTTGGAGCTTATATACTAGATGTCAAAACAAACCGGGTAAAAACTTTTGTAGGGAAGACCACTCTATTGGCCAGCGGCGGGGCGGGAAAAGTGTATCTCTACACTTCGAATCCGGATACTGCCACGGGCGACGGAATTGCCGCCGCTTACCGCGCCGGTGCACGGATCTCCAATATGGAGTTCGTTCAATTTCATCCGACTTGCCTGTACCACCCTCAGGCAAAATCGTTTTTGATATCCGAGACGGTACGAGGAGAAGGCGGTATTCTGCGGTTGAAAAATGGTAGCACCTTCATGGAAAATTATCATTCCCTGGGATGCCTCGCGCCGAGGGATATTGTGGCCCGCGCTATTGATCACGAGATGAAAAAAAGCGGCGACGACTGCGTTTATCTTGACACTACACACATCGAGGGGTACCACACGCGAGAACGTTTTCCAAATATTTACCAAACCTGCCTGGGTTTCGGATTCGACATGGCTCGCGAGCCTATTCCCGTTGTTCCTGCCGCGCATTATACTTGCGGAGGCGTTGCGGTTGATCTTAACGGGCAAACAAATATCCGTCGTCTTTTTGCCAGTGGTGAGGTTTGCTATTCCGGATTGCATGGCGCCAACCGCCTGGCTTCTAACTCGCTTTTGGAAGGACTGGTTTTGTCGCATCGCGCCGTGGCCAAGGCCGCTTCATTACTAAAATCAGATGATTTTAGTAAACACATCACCCGTGACATACCTGAATGGGATAGCGGAAGCGCGGTAGACAGCGATGAATCGGTTGTCGTCTCGCATAACTGGGACGAAATCAGAAGGCTTATGTGGAATTATGTCGGTATCGTACGTTCGGACAAAAGGCTCTATCGGGCCGAACGGCGCATCCAACTGCTTCTGGATGAAATTAAGGAATACTATTGGAATTTTACAATCACCAAAAATACTTTGGAGTTGAGAAATATTGCTCTCACCGCCCAGTTGATCATCATGGGCGCTTTGGAGCGAAAAGAAAGTCGCGGTCTCCACTTCACTTTGGATCACCCGCACACCGATGACCAAAACTGGAAAAAAGACACCGTGCTTCAAGACACCACACGGCGATTGATAACTAAAACCTCACATGGAACAACACTTCATGAATGAAAAATTCCCCATCTTAATTCGCGATTTTCTGGGTATCGCAACTCTGGCCTTTTCCTTGTTCGCAATTGTTTCCCTAGTGACATATTCTCCAGCGGATCCATCAATGAACACCTCCCTTTCCACGCAAGCTAAAGTAAACAATTCGGGAGGACTGGTTGGCGCATATATTTCTGACGGACTGGCCCAACTTTTTGGCAGTGGCGCTTTTTTCTTCCCCTTGATAACTCTGATACTGGGCTGGGCACTTGTACGGGGAAAAGAATTTCATCACTGGCCGCTTCGTTTTGGTTCAGGAGTATTTTTGCTCATAGGATTGTGTGCTTTGTGTTCGATTCAATTCGATACCGATCCCGTTTTTAAAAATTCTGTTCAGGTAGGCGGTCTCACAGGTGAAACGCTGGGAAGATTTCTTGTGATGTGGTTGAGCACCATAGGTGCCACCATTTTTCTAGTGACCCTGATTTTCGCTTCGCTTCTTGCCATAACTGGAACAAATGTTAATACCATGCTGGAATTTACTGCCAGGTTTGTTGGAACTTATGTTGGAAAACTGGTGCAACTTATCAGCAAGTTAAAAGAAGTGTGTGGCGAGTGGATCAAAGTTGCTCGCGAGGCGTCTAAAGTTTCTAAAGCTGATAAAGTAAAACCAGAAGAAACATTTGAACCCACAGAGCCGACAATCGTATCCCGGGGGAAATTGCCTGAACCGGGATCCATTCAGGAACCGACCATCGTTCCGCGCAAAAAGAAATCCAAAGAAGATTTTATTGTTAACGAAGATCCTGTGTCCGTATCTGATAATGGCAATTATCAAATTCCGCCATTTAGTTTGCTGGATGATCCTATACCGGTAGAAGACTCGGTTGAGATGAATGAAGAAATTCTCCTCAGCAGTTCCATACTGGAGCGTAAGCTGGCCGATTTTGGGGTAGAAGGAAAAGTGGTGCAGGTTCTGCCGGGGCCCGTGATTACTTTGTATGAATTTGAGCCTGCCCCGGGCATCAAGGTCAGTCGTATTCTTTCTCTGAGCGACGACCTGGCACTTGCGATGCGCGCACTCAGCCTGCGTATTCTGGCACCGGTACCCGGTAAACCCGTTGTCGGGATAGAAATTCCAAACACTCGAAAAGAAGTTGTTTCGTTTAAGGAAGTAATCACATCGAAGAAATTTTCTAAAGCCGATTCCAAATTGATGATGGTGATAGGAAAAGACAGCATCGGCGAACCGATGGTGCAGGACCTTGCGACGATTCCACATCTTTTGATGGCTGGCTCCACCGGGTCTGGGAAAAGTGTTGGGCTGAACGCCATGATCTGTAGCATTCTTCTCAACGCTTCACCCGATGAAGTGAAAATGATAATGGTCGACCCAAAAATGCTGGAGCTTTCGATCTTCGATGGAATTCCTCATCTGATTTCGCCGGTAGTAACCAATCCGAAAAAAGCCGCCGCCGCCTTGGGCTGGGCCGTACAGGAAATGGAAAACCGCTACAAGCTCATGGCCGAATTGGGTGTTCGTAATATCAGCGGGTACAACCTGAGAATGGATAAACTACGTGAAGAGTATGAAACGGAACTGGAAGCATGGGAAAAGGATCATGAAAAAGGAATCAAACCCCATGAAATGGATTCCGATGAATTAACAGAGGAGGATGACGATAAACCCATTGAGCCTCAGGCTAAGTTGCCCTATATCATGATAGTTATTGATGAGCTGGCGGATCTCATGATGGTCGCCTCAAAAGGTGTGGAAGAAGCGCTCACCCGGCTAGCTCAAATGGCACGTGCCTCGGGAATTCACTTGATCGTTGCCACTCAGCGTCCTTCGGTTGATGTTCTGACAGGCATCATCAAAGCCAATTTCCCATCCCGCATTTCCTACAAAGTGACTTCCCGGGTCGATTCCCGGACAATTCTCGACTCCATGGGCGCGGAAAAACTTCTGGGGAGAGGTGACATGTTATTTATGCCGCCAGGCACACACAGGCTTTTGCGAATTCACGGGGCGATGGTGAGTGATGATGAAATCGAGGGAATTATCAAGTTCATCAAAGAGCAAAAGAAACCTGACTATATCGAGGAAATTTTCAGTTCTGTTGTCGTGGAAGATGAAAAATATGAGGAACCTGAAGAGTACGATGAAAAGTATGACGAAGCACTGGCTCTGGTCGCCAAGGACAGACAAGCTTCTATTTCATACATACAAAGAAGATTGCGGATAGGGTATAATCGTGCCGCACGCATCATAGAAACCATGGAGCGAGATGGAGTGGTGGGTCCCTCCGATGGAGTCCGACCCCGTGAGATTTACGTCAACCCCATTTCCGTTGAATAAGGGATTCCGCTTTTATGACTCCCTTGGGAAAGTGATGCGTAACCTCACTCTGCCATGAGGAGCGACTCATGCCCAAAGCTTTTCAAACTTTTGTTTACTGCTTGCTATTAGTTTTTGCGTTCTCGCTTTCGGCGAGTATCAGCGACGCAAAAAATTTTTCTTGGAAAGACGAAAGTGGAAAAGCCCACTTTACCGATGATCCTGATAAAACCCCACCCAAGTACCGCAAAGGAAAAAATAAAGGACTGCATACTATAAAGGAAGCTCCTCCTGCAGTATTGAATGGCCCTGGTTCTGGATCAAACCACCCCGTTAGCCGATTAGGTTTCGCCAGAGAATATCGGGTCCCGCTGATTCCGACTGAAAGTGGCAATTTTATTGTCGAGACAACACTTAACGGAAATGTCAAAGCTAATTTGATGCTTGATACCGGGGCATCTTTAGTATCCCTCACTCCAGAGGTCGGCGAAAAGCGGGGCCGGACCCGTTCTCCCAATTCAGCGCAAATCCCGTTTCAGATAGCTAATGGTGTTGTGTGGAATCAATTACTGGCGCTAGATAAGGTAAGAATGTTGATACGGTGGAAGCGAGTATCGGCGAAAGAATGTCAGGTATAGGCGGGCTCCTGGGAATGAGTTTTTTCAGTAATTTCCGCATGGAAATCAATCGGGCTAAATCGGAACTTATTTTGAGGCCCATGGCGGAACCTGGCGAACAAGCATGGGATGGCAAACCCGCACTTTGGTGGAAATTAAAATTTAAACAATACAACAAGCGAATTAAGGAATATAAAATTCAGGTGGCACAAGCTGTGGCTCTTGGAAATCCCAGGAGTCAAACCATGACGCAAGTTGTCCGGTTTTATGAGAAGCTTCATAAATACCTTGCTTTACGCGGATCATTGTTTGGTGTCCCCAAAAATTTCAAACTTGCAAAATAAAAAATATAGCCTTTAATCTATCACTCCACCTTGTTCATGTCCGCTGAACCTTCTCACTCCCACACCGCAGTTGGCCCTGTCCTTTTTGTTTTTCTTGGCGCAAGTAATCTTGCTCGATCTTATTATGGATTAAAACGTTGCATTGCCCGATGTCTGTTTCCAAGGCCCGTGAGCTTTGTTCATGCTTTGGGTCCGGGAAGGGGCTATGTCCGCCAGGGAGGAATACTCAATGCGACCTATTCGCCAATACTAAACTGCGGTATTTTAAAAGAGGTTGGCGATAGAAGCGTATCCAATCAGCAGGTGGTAGCTCTTATCACAGATATCGGTAACGATATTATGTATGGTGCTCCTGCGGAGGAAATCATAGGCGGACTGCGATCTCTTTTTGGCACGTTGCAAGAGATGGGGGCAATTAGTTTGGTTACTTCTATTCCTGTAGATCTTAAAAACGATGTTGATGAATTCTATTTTCGCGCCCTGCGGCGCATCTTTTTCCCAAACAGTCCGGTTGAATACCATCAGGCCTCGGAGGCTGTCCGAGCGATCAACAAGTTTATATTTGAATCATCCAATGATAAATTGAAAGTGATAGGTGGGTTGGAGCAATATTGCGGTATTGATAAAATACACTACAGCTTGCTCAAGGGCGGATCGGCATGGTCATATATCGCAGGCAAGTTAACAGACTCTCTCGGTGTCGACGCTTCTCCAGAAATAAATTATTCAGAGTTAGTAATATCATTGGCAAGCAACCTCGCTCGATTATTTTTTAGCGATATGCTCGGGATGATGAAAAAAACTAAAGAAACATTCTAAAACTATCATGGGATACCCGCTTGCTATAGTTAGGACAATTGGAATAGTTCTGACCTACATTATTTTTGGACTGATCGGTTTGGGATTGTCCCTGATATTTTTTTCGTCTAGAGAATCGCATTATAGGGGCATCATTTTTTTCACCCGCTTGTGGGCGCAATGTTCCTGTTTCTGGCTCAACATCAGGATCAGCAGAATCGGCGAGGGAACAGTTTCTCCAGGATCGCTCATCGTTGCCAACCATGTGGGGACTCCAGATATTTTTGTGATGGGTTCCTGCTTTCCTGCTTTTTTCGTATCCAAGGCGGAGATAGGGCGCTGGCCATTCATGAGTTGGTTGTCCCGGCTTGGTGCGACTATTTTTGTGGATAGAAATCGCAAGCAACAGGTTCGCGCAACAATTGATCAAATTCGTCAACGCATTGAAGCTCGATGCTCGGTGGTTCTTTTTCCTGAAGCACAAGCCACCGATGGAACAGATATTTTACCTTTCAAATCATCACATTTTGAAGCCGCAGTCCAGACTGATCAGCCGGTGGTTCCTGTCATCATCCGCTATCATGATGAAAACAATCCGTCTATTGCCTGCTGGTATAATATAAATTTCCTGACGCACATCATCCGTTTGTTAAAATGCCCACGTTTGGATGTGTCAGTGGAGGTTCTTCCTTCATTTGAGGAGGAAAAAGACAGGAGGGTTCTAGCGCGGAAAAGTCATGAAGCTATTAGAGAAAAATTTCTAGCTTCGATTGAAAAATAAATTCCTGAGGTTTTCAAATTAAGTTACGTTTATAATTGTTCCAGTCAATATTCTGGGCAGAGATTAACTAGTAAAAAGCCGTATTAACAAAATATAAAACTCAAAAAATGATTTTACCTTTTAAAGNGAAAAAACCCCGGNTCGATTCATCGGTTTATATTGTGGATAGCGCCGTGGTAGTTGGTGATGTAGTGATCGGCGAAGAAAGCAGTGTTTGGTTCAACGCTGTGGTTCGCGGAGACGTAAATTATATTCGTATCGGTAAACGAACCAACATTCAAGACGGGTGCGTGCTTCATGTATCCCGCAAAGACTATCCTTTAATCATAGGCGACGAAGTGACGGTCGGACATAACGTTACCCTTCATGCCTGTACCATATGGTCTAATTGCCTTATCGGAATGGGTGCGGTTGTCATGGACGGGTCGGACGTAGGCGAGAACTGCATAATTGGCGCGGGCGCTCTGGTGACACCCCGAACTGTAATACCCCCTGGTAGTATGGCCGTGGGATCTCCGGCAAAAGTGAAACGCAAACTGACTGAAGATGAAATTCAATCTATCCGCGACTCAGCCAGCCATTATGTAGGTGATATCGAATCGTATTTATCCAAATGAATAAATTGCCAGAAAAACCCGTTTCACTTGGCGTGATAGGTGGAAGCGGCGCGTATGACCTGCTAGCCAATGGAGTTCTTGGCGAAAGTGTAAATAGCGCTACCCTTGAAACCCCGTTTGGTGACAGCGCCCCGATCCATCATTTTAGGGCTAATGATATGGACTACCTGTTCCTATCGCGGCACGGGGAAAAGGACTATTCGATCACTGCCCCTTTTGTTAATTATCGTGCCAATATTTACGCGCTTAAAGAATGTGGCGTGGAGCGTATAATTTCCTGGTCCGGTCCCGGTATCATCAACACCTCTTTCAAGCCCGGTGAGTATGTATTGCCGCATGACATCATCGATGAAACCCGAAAAAGGGAAACTACTTTTTTCAAAAATCGAGGTATTGGTTTCATTCGACAGAACCATCCCTTTTGTCCACAGATTCGCCAGGTGATTCATGACTCAATGCACACCCTCGGATTTCCTCATCATGAGCAGGCCGTCTATGTTTGCACCGAAGGACCGCGACTGGAAACTCCTGCTGAAATTAAAAAGTTTCGTTTAAATGGCGGAGACCTGGTGGGGATGACCTTGGTACCCGAACTTTTTCTCGCCCGCGAACTTGAGATGTGTTACGCATCCATTTGTTACCTCACCAATTTTGCCGAGGGAGTAGTCGTCCGGGAATTTAAAAAAGGCGAATTGTTTGAAGGAATGCAGACCGACCAGGAAAAAGCGCAGGTTGAGGAATCCATTTCCCGTTTTCCTGCTATACTTGCCGGGGTATTTCTGAATCTGTTAGAGGCAGAGCGAGTCTGCCAATGCAAGAACGCTATGCAACGCTACAAAAATAAAGGCATGATTGATGACGATTGGCATACTTGGCTCGGGCCTGCCTGAGTTTATTTGTCAGGTTTGGGGTCCATCGAAGTCACGCAACGGAATCCAGCATAATGATATCTATAGAGCGGAAGACTCATGATCCGCTTGGATGGGCGCATGCTATTATGAGAATTGCGCCAGGACCCACCACGCATGACCTTGCCTCCATTTTCATGATTGCTTGAAGTCCATTCCCAAACATTCCCAGTCATATCGTGCAAACCATAAAGGTTTTGTTTTTTTGTCCGACAGGGTGCGTCGTCAATTCCGAGTTGTCCTTGAACCAACCTAAAGTTTTAGCCTTCTTTTTTAATAACTTAACCTTATTCCCCAATTGAGCGGACCTTTGCCATTCCGTAGGCAGGCGCTTGCCTATACTCTGGCAAAACGTTTTCGCCTCGAACCAGTTTACTCTCTCAACGGGCTTGCCTGATCCTATAAAGAATGATGGATTTTCCTATAAAACCTGTTCATGAATTTTTTGGGTGGTTTCGTATTTATCCATATAAAACGAGAACGTTTATATTTTGCTGGAGTGCTCTACATTACCTTTCGGGATTGCGACCCAAAGTAAAATAAGTATGACAACGCGACAACACCGGGCAAACGCAACTTTCATACCACCGTCCTCTTTTGAAACTAAAAACGAGTTTATCTTCGTTTTGAATTGTAGCAAAGAGGAGGCATTTTAGAATAATAGAATGCTGAGAAAAGAAAGGGAGGTTTCTCCGCCGGAAATCATAAAGAACAAGAGTTTTTCGATGGAGAAGGGACAAGCATGATGCACTGAATGAAAAGGAGACCTTATAGTGTTTGTAGATTTTTATTCAGGCGGCGTTTGATTTCCAGAAGTTTCCATTGGCTGGTGAAATACGAGGGAGCGCTTTCCCGTGTAACCGAATACACATTGACCACCTTGGATTTATCATTTAAAGAACCTCTTGCCAATTTATCAGTTGTATGAAAATTCATGACACACCTCCTGATTAACTATTCTTATGAATTTATAGAGCAAGGGAGATGCCAAAATCTTAATAGAATGGTAACTC
>PCCT01000052.1 GCA_002731985.1 Nitrospinota bacterium | reverse complement strand
CCCGCTTCTGGATCTGATGGCGATGGTTTTCCTGTTGGAGGTCGAGCCTGTTAATTTCGGTCAGAGTGTTTTCCCGTTTCCCCTTCAATGAAGCTATGCGAACTTTAATACTGCCTATTTCGGTGGATTTCTCTTCCAACATGATTCTGAAAGAATCAAGCTCGTGGCGAAGGACGCTCAGGGCTTCTTCCTGCTTTTCTTTTTCGGCATTTGAGTTTTCCATTTCCGCGATCAATGTTTCTTTGCGGGATTTCAACTCGGTGAGCTCCTGCTGTCCGGCGGCTCGTTCCTGTTCAAGTGATGAGAGTTTGAGTCCAAGCCGCTCCAATTCTTTCTGGTGCTGTTCCCGCTCATTACGGCTGTTATTTAAAATAATATCCACTTCGTGAACAGCTTGACCCGCTTCCTTAAGTTGAGGTTCCATGTTAGCCAGAATATTTTTATTTTCTTCCACAGTTTTAAGGGCCGACTCTACACCTTGATTGAGCTGGCCTGCTTTGACTTCAAGTTCTTCCATCTCACGATTCTGCGCAAGTAAGCTGGAGGAGTCTTTCTGGCTTGACCCGCCAAAAACCATTCCCTGGGAATCGATCATTTCACCATTCCGGGTGACAACGGTTCCATTGAACTCTGGTTTTTGAAAAACTTGAACAGCTGCTGCCAGATCGGTAACGAGTACCACGTTGCGAAGCAACGTTTCGATGACCTGCTGATACTCTTCCTCGCACTCTACAAAGTTGAGAGCTTTCCCGAGTATGCCCGGGTTTCCATTAAGGTATACCGGTGGAACATCAGCCGCTTTCATATTCAAGGGAATAAATGACCCCCGGCCCGAAGAATGTTCTTTTAAATATGTGATGGCTTCGACAGAGTCGTCATAAGAATTAACAATTACGCTTTGAAGTTTTTCTCCCAGCGCTGTTGCGATTGCGGTTTCGTATTCTGCGGGAGTTTTCAGGACATCGGCCAGCACCTTGCGAAGCCCGGTCAGGCGTCCGCCGTTTTCATTGTAATTCATGAGAGACTGGACACCATCTTCAAATCCTTCAAACTTACTCCGCAACTCCTTAAGCGAATTAAGAAGGGAATATTGTGACAGGTATTCTTCCTTGAGAGTGTCCAGCCGATCTGTTTCGGATGATAATTGTTGACGCTGTTGTTCCGTTTTCTGGTGCAGGGATTCGCGATTGCTTTTCAGCTCAGCCAGTTGTTCAGACTTCTCCTGAAACAGAGTGTTCGACTGGCTCAAAGAAACGGCTACTTCTTCCTCAAGGGTGTTTGTTTCTTCATGTTCCGTTTTAAGTTTTTGATCTTGATGTTCGAGCGATTCCCCACGAGTTTCCAATGCGGCCAGATCGCTTTTATTTTGCGAAATATGATGGAACAGCTCTAGAACCTGCATGTCCCCTTCCTTGACTTGAGTTTCTAGATTGTTCAAACTGCTTCTCTTTTCGTCAAGTATCTGGTTTTCTTCAGCCAGTTTATTTTCTTCGGTATCTATCTCACCGGAAAGGGTTCCTAGCTGAGCGCGCTGGTCTTTGGCTTGATTGGCCTGATCAGCTATTTCTTCCTGCAGGCGGGCGATATCATCGGTCGCGGAGCGAATGTCTGTTTCTGACTGATCGATCTGTGACTTTTTCAGTTCGATGGTATGCTCGTTTTTACTCATTTTGTTGGCCAGCTGATACACGCGCTCCTTTTTTTCGTTGAGGAGACGAAGAGCTTCTTCAATTTCAAGGTTTAGTTGAGTGATTTGATTGTCGAGGAAAGAAGCTCGTGTGTTTTTCTCAGTTTTGCTTTCACCTTGCCCTGAAAATTCTTCTTCAATAGCTTCCAGATCGACTGTATATTGGCGGATTTTTTTAGCGAACAGCTTCAAGGAAAGCTCCTTGACCTCCCCCTGATATTGTTTGTAGCGTTCGGCCTTGGCCGCCTGACGCTTCAAGGACTCGGCTTGGCGACCCAGCTCCTGAACAATGTCGGTGATACGTTCCAGATTTTGTGTTGAGGCGTCCAGTTTACGCAGGGCCTCATTTTTCCGGTGTTTGAATTTCAAGATGCCCGCCGCTTCTTCTATCAGGATGCGACGGTTTTCCGGTTTTGAAACGATGATGTCCTGAATGTGTCCCTGTTCAATTACGGAAAGCACTTTGGGGCTGATTCCAACATCCATTAAAAAGTCTGTAATATCTTTCAGCCGACATGGCACCTGATTGATGTAAAATTCACTTTCACCGGAGCGGTGATAACAACGGGTGACTTTGACTTCGTCAGAAACGTTGGGTACGTTAGCAATGCGAATTCCTGCCGGGACCGGACCCAGGGTCAGCGATATTTCAGCTCTGTTAACTGGCTTCCGTGTGGAACTGCCGTTAAAAATAAGGTCTGTGGATTTTGTTCCACGGAGGGATTTTGAGCTTTGCTCCCCGATGACCCAGCGGATGGCATCTGAGACGTTGCTTTTTCCACATCCGTTGGGACCCACAATAGCGGTGAAGCCAGAAGTGAAATCAATATGGGTTCCATCGACAAAAGATTTGAATCCGTCTAGTTCTAGGCTTTTCAAACGCATGTTTGCACCAATATCTCCAATAGTTTCAAATGTCTTTAAATCCCGCAGTCGCTAGGAGGTTAGCCCATTCAAACCGGCTTGTAAAGAGAAAATCACACCACTTCTAGCGGTGTAACTGTAAGGGGCCACAATATCTAGTGGTAACTCCGATAAGTTTATTGAGGTCGTTGGCGTTAAAATATTGGATCTTGGGCGTTGATGCCTGAGGAGTGGGATACAATAGATTGAAAGGTTAAACTCATTTTACCGACAGGTATTCAGGGAGACGTATGAGATGAAGCTGTATTTTTACAATAAATGCGGGACTTGCCGCAAAGCCAAAAAGTTTCTTGATGCAAAAAATATGTCTTATGATGAAATTGATATCACAGAGAAACCGCCAACAAAGTCGATTCTTAAAAGAGCTATTGCAGTGAAGGGGATGAAAAAGCTGTTCAACACCAGTGGCGAACAGTACAAAAAGTTGAAAATTAAAGACCAGATAGGAACAATGACTGTGGCTCAGGCGATCGACCTGCTTTCCGGCAATGGCAGGTTNGTCAAACGGCCTATCGCTGTTGATNGCGACCGGATTACTGTCGGCTTTGACGAAAGTGAATATAAAGAGGTTTGGTCTTAAAGGCTAAGATTAGTTTAAGGTTCATGACTAGTTAACGTCCCTTTAAAAGGGCTAAAGTGCAGTCATGAACCAAGAAAATTTATCACTGTACCTTGAGGATGAGCCCCAATGATCCGTTTCCCGGATTTCCTTTGACCGCCAAGGAATCTTGTGGCGAGGGGAGGGGGGGGGGATTCTTTCATGATAGAAAATCAGGCCGATTTAGATTTTTATTCTAAAAAACTACCAAACCATATCTTCCAGCGTTTTGTCCAGGGCAGGGAATTCAGTATCGACTGGTTTTCAGACAAAAACGGTGTTCCTGCGGTGACTGTTCCCCGGGAGCGGCTGGCAGTCCACGCGGGCGAGGTGATGATGAGCCGCATCGAGTTGGGCCCTGACATTATTGAATCCGCTAAAAAAGTAGGGACCCTTCTTCAACTGCGAGGCCTTGCCAATTTGCAAGGAATTCTGGATGAGTCTGGAAAGTTTCTTTTCACTGACATCAACCTGCGTTTCGGAAGCGGCGCTGTGCATTCTATTCAAGCGGGAGCAGATACCCCGGGAATGATTTTCCAGGAGCTTGCAGGAGGGTCGATTGAAAATAAATCCAATTCAGTGACCAACGGGTCAACGATGTCCCGTTTTCACGATGCACTGTATGATTCTTGAAGCGAGCCTCTGAGACCTTGCACAAATAAGACGAAACTCCAAAATTATTAGAGACGCCTTGAAATCCTTTTTCCTCCGCTGGACAAACCTTCGTAAACACTCTACTATTTGACTGACTATGGGGCGAGTGTCCTGTAAATCAAACAGAAATGGTGCAAGTGTCGCCATATTGCCCCTGCTTGACGCATCTTCCTTAAATTGAAATCCAAGTGAACCCATCAATATCGGCAAAGGATCGGTTAATTTTTGCGCTGGATGTTCCAGATCGCGAAGGAGCCGAAAAATATGTTCGTCTACTCGGCGACGTGGTGGGTTGTTTTAAAATAGGGTTGGAGTTGTTTATTAAAGAAGGACCTGATGTCCTCAAAATGGTAAAGGAAAACAGCTCGGCGTCTATTTTTCTTGACCTTAAATTACATGATATCCCAGCGACGGTTCGTTCTGCATTGCGGTCAGCCACGACGCATGGAGTCAGATTCATCACTATTCATGGGTCGGATGGTGAGTCAATTTTGCAAACTGCGGCTGAGGTTAAAGATTCAGGGCTGGAAGTGTTGGCAGTTACAGTTCTCACGAGTATTTCAGAATCACAGCTTGGAGCGCTGGGGTATAAAGACAATCTCAGCTTGAGCCAACTGGTACTTGATCGAGCACGTTGTGCCGAGAAATCTGGGTGTGCTGGAGTTATCTGCTCAGGTGAAGAAGTTGCGGCCATCAAAAATATATGCGGTGCCAAATTCAAAGCGATTGTTCCAGGAGTCCGCCCTGCATGGGGCGAGGTGAAAGCCGATGACCAGAGCCGTATCGTTACCCCAAAAGGCGCAATCGCTAACGGTGCCGATCTCATCGTTGTCGGGCGGCCCATTCGGGATGCCAAGGAGCCTGCTGTAGCCGCAGGGAAAATCATCGCCGAAATCGAATCTACTATGACCAATTTGGGTTAGGGTTTATTTTGACTATCCTTCGACAGGCTCAGGATGACACTCTTGAAATCAAAATCACCCTTATGTGTCGGCCTGAGCCGGTGATATTTAACAATAGCCCCTGCCCTGAAGGGGTATGTCGAAGGCTCCAAAAATGACTTAGGTTTCGTGAACGATTGAGAATATAAAAAAGACTGGAACTTTCAGTATGCTGACAAATCTGATTCATTTTATTTATATCCTTAGCTTGGTATGTTGGGTCGGTAGCATTGTATTTTTTTCATTTTTCGCGGCCCCGGTAATTTTCACTTTACTGGACCGTGAAAAAGCTGGAGAGGTGGTAGGTGTTATTTTCCCAAGGTATTATTTATTGGGATATGTGTGCGCCGCTTTGACCTTGCCTGCCCTGCTGGTCAGCACTAAAAATCTCCTTGGGGCCAAATCAATTCTCTTGTTTGTTATGATTGCCGGATGGTTTTGCGCCGGGTTATTTGTCAGTCCCAAGGCAAGAGACCTGAAAGCCAGAATAAAGTCCGCTGGCTCAGCAGAAGAAAAGGAACCTCTGGAAGCACAATTCAAAACAATGCATTCTCTTGCGGTCAAATTAAACGGAACCGTGTTGCTGGCTGGCTTGGGACTGCTATGGTTAAGCGCCACCGGATTAAAACTATGACCTTAATTGGAACTTTCTAAATCCTCATGAACATTTTAGGTATTTCAGCATTTTATCATGACTCTGCCGCCTGTCTTGTGCAGGATGGGGAAATCGTTGCCGCCGCTCAGGAAGAGAGGTTCTCTCGAAAAAAGCACGATGATTCTTTCCCTAAAGAAGCTGTTGAGTTTTGTCTTCAGGAAGCAGGTATTTGTGTTGCCGACCTTGATTACGTCGGATTCTATGACAAGCCTTTTATAAAGTTCGAACGCATTCTTGAAACCTATCTGAGTATCGCCCCTAAGGGGTTGCGTCAGTTTTTGTCGGCGATGCCGATTTGGCTGAAGGAAAAAATATGGACCCGTAGCAACATCCGCGAGAACCTGCAGTATTCTGGTCCGGTTTTATTTTCTGAGCATCATGAATCGCATGCCGCGAGCGCGTTTTATCCATCGCCTTTTGAAGAGGCCGCTATACTCACGATGGACGGGGTCGGGGAATGGGCAACCAGCAGTATCGCTGTGGGGCGCGGCAATAAAATTGAACTTATCAAAGAGTTACGCTTCCCTCACTCGCTGGGTTTGCTCTATTCCGCGTTCACTTATTATCTGGGATTCAAAGTCAATAGCGGCGAATACAAGGTAATGGGTCTCGCACCCTACGGCAAACCCGAATACAAGAAAGTGATACTGGACCATTTGATCGACCTTAAGGAAGACGGATCGTTCAGGATGAATCAGGATTATTTCGATTATCTGGGCGGCCTCACCATGACCAATAAAAAGTTTGGCGATTTGTTTGGCGGCCCGGCGAGAACAGCTGAATCCAACCTGACGCAAAGGGAAATGGATATAGCCGCATCGCTCCAAGAAGTGACCGAAGAAATCATGTTGCGAATGTCACGCCACGTTCGCAAGTTGACGGGAATGAAAAACCTTTGTCTTGCTGGTGGGGTGGCGTTGAATTGTGTCGGCAACGGAAAAGTCCTTAAAGAAAAAGTTTTCGACAAATTGTGGATTCAACCCGCCGCCGGTGATGCCGGTGGTGCACTGGGCGTGGCAATGTGTCTATGGCATCAGGTATTGGGTAACAAGAGACAGGTGAAAGAAGGGGATTCAATGAAGGGAGCTTATCTGGGTCCCCGTTACACCGATAAAAGTTTGCATGAGTTTTTGGAGAGCCGCAAAATTCCCTATAAACAATTGGATGATGCTGAACTGGCTCGTACAGCAGCCAGTCATATAAAGGACGGGAAAGTTGTGGGCTGGTTTCAAGGACGTATGGAATTTGGCCCGCGTGCATTGGGCGGCAGAAGCATCATAGGTGACCCGCGCAGTCCCAAAATGCAATCGGTTATGAATTTAAAAATTAAGTATCGCGAATCGTTTCGCCCCTTTGCACCGTCAGTTCTGGAAGAAAAGGTTTCCGAGTGGTTTGATATGAATGCCGAAAGTCCGTACATGCTTCTGGTGGCTCCGGTGCGGGAAGACAAGCGCACTGATATGCCAGATGAACAGAAAAAACTTTTTGGAATAGACTTGTTGAATGTTCCCCGCTCACAGATTCCAGCAATCACGCATGTTGATTATTCCGCGAGAATACAAACAGTGCGTAAGGAAACTAATCCCAGATATTATGATTTGATTAACGAGTTCGACAAGATGACTGGATGCCCGGTTATTATAAACACGTCATTCAACGTGCGGGGCGAACCCATTGTCTGTCGACCCGAAGAAGCCTATCTATGTTTCATGAGGACTGAAATGGACACGCTGGTTTTAGAGCATTTTGTTCTCGATAAAGTAGACCAGAAACCCCTTGATGAGGACACCGACTGGCGCAATGAATTTGAGTTAGATTAAGGGCTCTTTTGTTAAGGAAACCCTTGGGTAAGAAAGAGAAGTGATGGTTTTGCCTGTCTTTGCGAGCAAGGCGAAGCAATCCAGGACTCTGGGTCGCCACGCCGCCTCCGGCGACTCGCGAAGACGCCGGACCGATAATATTCTCAGGTTTTGTGGAGCTCTCCTTAAAAAATACACGTGACTTTTCTTTCACGATTTCTCATGGCAGATTCTAACTCACCTCCCAATGTTTCTTATGAGCGGCCTTTTTACGCCCAGACTCGGTTTTTATTTGTCGCTTTGTTGCTAGCCGCTGTTTACAGTTATGGCTGGCGTGTGACTGAAATTGAACCGGGCGAACTGGTCCGCGATATCCATCTGGTTAAACCTTTGGTCCGGGACCTTCTACATCCCGATCTTCTTACTTTTGAAACTGAAAAAGAATCGGCGAACGCCTTCTTTGTTTTATCCAGCCAGCAATCTCAGGTTCCTCCGTTGAAGAACACCGATTCAGGACCATCTTTCGTTCTTTCAAAACACACGGGACAAACAGGAGACAGCATCAATGTATCAGGAAAGGGATTCCGTCCTCATGCAAATGGAACGATTGCCTGGTTCAACTCGATAGAACAGGAATACCCTCTAGGTTCGTTTGCAACAGATGCAGATGGAAATTTTCATCGTGAAATTATTGTTCCGCCTAGCGCGAAAGGAAGCACGCAAACGGTTAGAGCCGTTTTGGAATGGCAGACAGGCGAATGGCGAGTCAGCGATACTTTGAAGCTGACGATGGATAAAATGACGGAAACGGTTTTTCTCGCCTTGATGGCAACCACATTTTCTATTTTCGTGGCGGCTCCGCTGAGCTTTCTTGGTGCGCGGAATTTGATGACGGGAAACCTGACGAACACAGCTGTTTATTACACAATCCGCACCATATTTAATGTCTTGCGTTCGGTAGAACCATTGATTATGGCAATCCTGTTTGCTGTGTGGGTGGGGATCGGTCCGTTCGCGGGTGTGATGGCGTTGGCGATTCATTCCATTGCCGCGTTGGGAAAACTATTTTCAGAGCAGGTGGAGAGCATCGATCCCGGCCCTGTCGAGGCGATTACCGCGACAGGGGCAACGCCCGTGCAGGTGGTTTTGTTTGCTGTGGTCCCGCAGGTATTTCCTCAGTTTCTTGCGCTGACTTTTTATCGTTGGGACATCAATGTCCGCATGTCGACCATCATCGGGTTTGTGGGTGGAGGAGGGATCGGGTTTCTGCTCCAGCAGTGGATCAATCTATTACAGTATAATCAGGCGGGAACAGCGCTTCTCGCAATCGCCTGTGTAGTGATCATTCTGGACATGATCAGCGCCAGAGTGCGTGAAAAAATAATCTCCTGAACTCAAGCCATAAGGTTTTAGAGGCCTGACTATTTTTTCTTTCTTTTAGCCGGAGCCAGAGTATTTAATCCTTTGATAAAACGCTGGCCCGATTGCGGAAGTTTTTTAACCTTACCTCTTAGCAGGATGTCCTTGGATTTAAAAGGCTGTCCATAGTAACTATTGTTGGCGTCTTCATCTGCCGTAATGACCGTCCCTTTAAATGAGATACCAGCAAAAGCCCCTTTGCTTCGGGAATAAGAATATATTTCGCCTTGCATCATGATGTCCGCCGCCGCTTCGGCATGACGTCCGATCGGTCCGGCGGAGACTGCCGCATCGGCTCCTAAAGTAAACTTATCTTTAAGCAAGCCCTCCAATCCACGTTCTGTCATTACCAACAAGACAAGGTCCACCGCTTCCGCGCCAATTTGAAATCCGAAGCTCAATCCGCTTTGAACAAGAAATGTTGGCGGACCAAACTTCCCTGTTTTTTTTGATCGGAGCGAAGCTACTCCTTTACCATATCTGCCCCCAAGCATAAATCCGGCTTTGATCAAGGTTGGAAAAATGAGAATAGCCCTTGCCTGGGAAATTAGTTCTGTAGGGATTTCCTGATCGGGCGTGTTCATTATTTCTTCCATCACAGATACTGAGTCTCTGAGAAGCTTCCGTCTCTCATCTTCCTCGGCTTGAACATTTGCGGAACAAAATGAGAGGAGTAATATAAACAAGACCATTTTTTTCATAAAAATCTCCAGATAGACATTTGGGCCATCGCCTTAGGTCAGAATAAAAAATTTAATGCCCAAGGTCAATAGAGCAAATAGGATAACGGGAATTAATATAGAGAATTTTCTTTACCGCCGGACCTTGTCCGCATAACATGCTTGGCTATGATTGAGAAGGAAACAGGGAAATACCTTGATAAAGACGGGCTTTTGTCTACCGGCATACAAGATTTCGAGCACCGCCCTCAACAGATTGCCATGGCCGAAGCTGTGGGAAGGGCCTTTGACAATGAACACCATTTAATCGTAGAGGCTGGAACCGGTACGGGAAAAAGTCTGGCTTACCTGATTCCCGCTATTTTATGGGCTGTGAAATTCAATAAAAAGGTTGTGGTTTCCACCTACACCAAAGCCTTGCAGGAACAACTTCTCTACCACGACATCCCCCTCCTTCGTGAAAAACTGAAAATCCCATTTCGCTATGCGCTTTGCCTGGGTCACGAAAACTACCTTTCGCTAAGAAGATTGAAGCGTGCGAGCCAGACTGGCCTGTTCACCAAGGCGGAGGAGGATGGACAGATGCAGGCTATCTTCGATTGGATCCGTGAGACGCCAACGGGTATCAGAGGGGACTTACCTTTCGAGCCTCTCTCATCCGTATGGGAAGATGTGGGGCGACAAAAAGATTTGTGTCTTGGCAAAAACTGCGAAACATACAGCTCCTGCTATTATTTCAAGGAACGAAAACGCTGGTTCAGCGCACATTTACTGATTGTCAATCATCATCTCTTTTTCGCCAACGTGGCAAGCAATGGGGCGGTGCTCCCCAGGTTTGACGCTGTTGTATTTGATGAAGCGCAGAATATTGAAGAGTCGGCCACGTCTTTTCTTGGATTGGAAATTTCCAACTCCTACCTGTTTTATTTTCTGGACAGATTGTACCACCCGCGCACCCGCAAGGGCATGCTCTCACGCATTGAGCATGATTATGTACTTCAACTGCGTAACCAGGTTGCCTCTGTTCGGCAGGCTGTAGATACTTTCTTCACTCGCATTCTGGAGGAGTTCGGGAAGAAGGACCGTGTGCTTCGTTTTTACAAACCTATCGCGATGGACAATTCCATCTATATTCCTATGAAGGAATTGCATGAAAGTTTAAAAACTTTCGAAGGAATGCTACAGACGGAAGAAGAACGCGTGGAAGTCACAGCCGCCGCGAATCGGTGCATGGAGTTCAACAATACTCTAACCGCTTTCCTGAATCAGCATCTCAATGGATATGTTTACTGGCTGGAAATAACAGAGAAGAAACGATTCAGCCGTGTGGTTCTTCAGGGTGTTCCCATTAACGCGGCGGAAGAATTACAAGACCAGGTATTTTCAAAAATAGACCGAGTTGTGTTGACATCGGCAACGCTGACCACGCACAAAGGATTTGAGTTTATTCAGGAGCGAATTGGGTTTGAGCCAAAGGAGGAAAGCATTCTGGATGCTCCCTTTGATTATCCAAATCAGGCTCTTCTTTATACTTCCGGCGACTTGCCCGAACCTTCTGAGGAGATGGGGAAATACGCTTCGGCCATGGCCAAACGATGTGGCGAGTTGGTAGAAATAACTGAGGGACGTACTTTTATTTTGTTCACCAGTTATGCTTTACTGCATCAGGTATTTGATCGACTGAGGCATTTATCCAGTCATCTGCAACTGCTCAAGCAGGGAGAAATTCCCACAGGGCAGATGATACGACGATTCAAAGAAACGCCTTCTGTTATTTTTGGGACCAACTCTTTCTGGCAGGGAGTAGATATTCCGGGAGAAGCTCTCAAAAGTGTTGTCATCACCAAACTTCCTTTTGATGTTCCAAGCGAACCTCTTACCGAGGCCCGCCTTGAAGATTTGCGCCAAAGGTCGATTGATCCATTCTCGCATTACCAGATACCACGCGCGATCATTCAAACGAAGCAAGGTTTTGGTCGGTTAATCCGCAAAAAGTCAGATACGGGGATTGTCTCTATTTTGGATTCGAGAATTGTTCGCCGGGGTTATGGCAAACAGTTTATTGCTTCGTTGCCTCCCTGCCGTGTGGTGGAAGATCTGGTCGAGGTGAAGAAATTTTTTTCAAGTTTGCGAACAACCTATTCGCTGGAGGATTGACAGGCCTGAGCATAATCAGCAGGTTCGATAACTCTCAGTGTGGCGGGAGAGTTACAGTTACCGAACAACCGGCACCCATTAGCAAAACGACGCCACGCTTTTTCTCCTTAGCTTTTTCAAGTGATTTGATCACTCGGTCAATTGGAACCCACGCATTCATCATTTGCTTAACATTCTCTCAGAAAGATAATTTTCATACCTTCAATCGATCAGCGGATGTGTTTTTAAACCGCGAATAAATCAAATAGCCCGCGAAGATATTTGAGCCAACAGCGGTGATGCATATAAAAACATCCATTCTGCCGACCATTGCCATAAAAAATAGAAAATAAATGAAATCCCTGTTGGCCAGCTTATCGTTCAAATTATTTTTCGCTTTTGCGCCCGATGCGCTACCCGAAGCCTTCTCCTTTCCATCAATAATAGATGAACTGAGGAGAAGAAAGGAAATCAGGCTTCCCAACACAGCGAAAGCGCCAGCGAGTTTATAAATACTTTGTCCGGTAGACTGATACAGTCCCATACCAATGGCAAAAAACACAGCAAAATGCACCAGATTATCGCAAAGGATATCCAGCTTTCCCCCTATTTTTGATTCCATGAATTTAAGCCGCGCGATCTCCCCATCCGTGCAATCGATCCAAGCAGAAAGCAAAAGCAGTCCACTTCCAATTATGCTGTTTTCATACGTACCTTGAAAAAAATACAGCGCTGAGATTAAACCTATAACGAGGCTCAATAGAGTGATCATGTTGGGACTGAGGGGGGTTTGTAAAAATAACCTCGTGAATTGACGTGAAAAAAAACGGGTGACAGTCCTATCCATAAAAGTGTCATTGCTGAGCCCGCTACCTTTCAAAAGACGCTCGTGTTGAGTGAGAAAGTCCTGCGGCTTGCTCATCCGCCTGTCTTCCTTTCCCGGCAAGAAGGCAACGCTTAATTCTTGATCGCCCACCGACTGAGTCAATGATAATTCGTTTCCGAGAATTATTTGATTGAGGGATTCAGTCATGGCATCGCGCTCGATATATCGCAAGGAAGTTTCAATGTTGTTTGTCATGGAATCCATGGCAGATTGAATTTCCTGCTTGCTGTGAAGCGCGGCACCGTTAAAAATCAGGGCCGGATAATTCTCAATAGATTTAATAACTTCGCTGGCATCTGTTATCCAATTCAATTTGATGGATATTTTTTTTTCTTCACCGAGTCGTTTGTAAAGTTCTGCTCCCTCACCATTGTGGTAAATGAGAAGAGAGTTGAGGCCAGCTCGCTGGAGACTGATTATGTTTCTCACTAACAATGGGACCCCGCAAATTTTCTCCCAATACCAATCTATCGCCGACAATTCTTCCGGCGGACGCGGCAAGGCAAGAACAGCACAAACATTTTCCGAAACCGTTGAAACGGATTCATTAAGATCAAGTTTATGCATAGCAGAGCGAGCCTTTCGATTCAAGATTCTATAAGGATATCAGGATAACGCATGATATCAACACAGGAGGGGAGTGTGAACTGGGGTTTATAACCATACGCTATACCTAAATTCACAGGTAAGCGGGGAATAAGTTACTATTTTATAACTAAAAGAGTGTTTCGATTCCAGCGAAAAAAACTATTCTCGACAGTTGATAAGTTTTGAGCGGGTAAACAATACTTGTATCATTACACTGAGTGACCATCCTCTTGTGGGGGAGAGGTCGAGGGTGCCATGCTGGGCAGTCGGCGGAATTGTTTGAAACATTATGAGATTTCTTTTTTCGGATTGGGCTCAAGAAATATTACACGCCACTGAAAGGTTCACCCAGTGCCCCCACGGCTAGTGGTGTTCGAAATATTCCGAGGCTTCCTTGAGTATCGCCCGGGCTTCTTCAGGGCCACCAAAACCCGTGGACAGCATCTTGTCGGGTCCCTTGTAGCCAACAAACCAGACCTCCAGAATCTGAGAGATCCCGGGAAA
>PCCT01000051.1 GCA_002731985.1 Nitrospinota bacterium | reverse complement strand
TTGCTGAGTTTCGGACCCTTTGCCTGGAAAGCCCGGCTGTCGTGCACCGAAGCGTCAGTGACAGCAAAGGTGCGAATGAGCTTGTGTTTACGGTCGGCATTGACGTGGTTCTTGTAGCCGTAATGGCTACGTCCGTTTTTCTTCACGAGTATTGCGCTGCACAGGAACTGGCACAATGCTGGCGTCAATGATTTGTCCTTGACGTGCAAACAAACCTTCACCATCAAGATACCGATTGAACTTGTTGTTTTAGATTGGAAAAGATTATCAGTTTTCTGTTTAACTCATCCCCCGGATGACATCGATTTTTCCTATTATGCCGACGAGTTTGTCGGCGTCTACTACGGGAATGGTGTGGATGTCTTTTTCAGCCATGAGGGTTGCTATCTCTCCCACCTCTGTATTCGGTGCTACTGTGACGGGGTTGTTGTGGTATATATCGCCTACCAGTTTCCCTGTTAGTTTTTTTGCGTCTTCCTCAAACTTTTTGGCGCTGTCGATGAAAAGGACTGCGTCGAACAGGGCTATTACTGTCGGTATATGAAGATTTTTCTGTTGCTCGATCAGGTTCCCCTGAGTGACCACGCCGATTACCTCGCCATCATCGTCAACCACTGGCAGTCCGTTTATTTTATACTCTACGAATAATTCGGAAAGTTCTTTGATCGGCATATCTTTGCTGGCGGTTATGACTTTCGTGGTCATGATGTCTTTTGCTGTTGGCATGGTGGTCTCCTGATTCTAATATCGGTTCTATTTCAGGTTTTGCATCTTTTCCCGCATGATCTTCTTTGTCGTCTCGTCGAGTGCTTCTCTGTTGCGTCCGTATTTCAGTGGTTTGATTCCTGGACGGGATGATTGCGGAACCAACTTTGAAAATATATTTCTGGAAATCTCATAAATTACAATCGCGCGGTCTGCCACCCATCCTGTGAGCCTGAACGGCAGGTCTTTTTGCATTTTGTAGGATGTATAGATAGTAATCACCAGCATGATTATATTGGGAATCCATACAGAGGAATAGGGTTCGATTTTTCCGACTTTACCCATATTCTGCATGAATATAAGCCCGATATAATATAGCAGGATGACCATGACGCACATAGCAAAGCTTCCTGATTTTCCAGATCGACTGGAATGGATTCCCAGCGGTGCACCAAGCAGGCCAAAGAGCAGGCAGGTGAATGGGATTGAAAATTTCTTACTGAGTTCAACTTGAGCTCCACGAGCGACCAGTCCCTTCTCTTTAGATTTATTTATTTGCTGAAGGAGTTTGGTGATTGATAGTTCACGGTTACCCACCAGGGCTTCCTTCTCGAGACGTTCTGTGTCGGGCAGGCTCAGTGCAAGGTCGTACATATCAAAATTAATCGTCTGGTAATCGCTTCGGGCTTTGCCCAATTCGTGGATCGTACCATTTTTCAGTTCGAGTTGAACTTTTAATGATTCCCAATTTGGGAGAAGCACGCCCTGGCTGGCGGTTATTATTTTTGGCGTTTCCGATTGTGTCGAGTCTGCTATGAACACATCTACCAGGCGGGATTGTCCTTCGCGGCCTTTAACGAGAATGATAAGATTCTTAAAGTCATAATTAAACACGTTGGGTTTAATATCAACGCTGGCCCTGTTTTGGATTATGTCAAAGATCAGTTTTTTGTATGCCATGTTGCCCCAGGGCAGGGCGTAAATCATGATGACGGCGGCGAGGAAGTATGTGAAAAGTGAAAATATCAGCACGGGGCGCATGGTCTGGAGAAAGCTTAAATTGCAGGCTTTCATAGCCACCCATTCGTTGTATGCAGAAAACTGGTTGAACGCAACCACGGATGCCACCAGGACGCTCATGGGAACGGTGAGTGCTAAAAATGCCGGAGATAGGTACATCATGATGCGGCACATTTCCAGAAATGATACGCCACGGTTCACAATCATCTCAGCCATGAACAGGAATTTGTCCATATACAGCACCATGGTCAGGGCACAGGTACTGATCAAAAAAACTTTTGTCAGTTCCTGAATAATGTATCTATCTATAATTTTAATATGCATGGATTAGACTAAAACGTGGAAAGAGGACGGCCCGGTTATTTGGACTGTGGTCGGGGTGCATCGGTTCGGATAAGGGTCACTACGATCAAAATACCTGCCACCAGAAGGCTTGCGAAAAGAGTCAACATGCTCAAGCCATCGCGAAGCGGTCGGGATAGTGTTTCCCCGGTGGAAAAATTCCAGGTCGCGCTAATGCCAGCAACAAGGGCCAGAATAATTGTCGAAATAAGCTTAATAATGTTGTTGTTCTCTTGTTTGGGATGATATTGTTCCCCTTGATTTTGATTATACACTAGGTCGGCAATTCATGCTACGGACCGCTTGCTGGAACATCTATCGCCCAGTTTTGTCTATGAAAGAAAACAGTGCTCCATCAGTTCCAGTTAGAAGGCTTCCCGATTGGCTTAAGGCCTCTCTTCCAAGTGGAAAGAATTATTTCCGACTAAAAGCCTTAACTCAGAAACACGGATTGAACACGGTATGCGAATCGGCTTCCTGTCCCAATATAGGGAGTTGCTGGTCTGCAGGGACTCTGACGTTGATGATTCTTGGTGATACCTGCACTCGGGCCTGCCGTTTTTGCGATGTGCCGACGGGACATATGCGGCCACCTAGAAGGGAAGAACCCAGAGAAGTCGCGGAGATGTTATCCCATCTGGATCTTAAGTACGTTGTCATTACTTCCGTTGATCGGGACGACCTGCCTGATGGTGGGGCTGATGTCTGGGCGGAAACCATTCAGCGGGTTAAAGAAACTTGTCCGGAAATTAAAGTTGAAGCGCTGATTCCAGATTTTAAGGGAGAAGCTTCTCTTATAGAAAAAATATGCAGGGCCAAACCCGATGTACTGGCACATAATCTGGAGACAGTAGAGTCTTTGCAGTTTGTAGTGCGCCCTCATTGCCAGTATTCATGGTCGCTGAATACTTTGAGAATCGCCTCTGAAAAAGGACCGATTGTTAAAAGCAGTCTGATGCTTGGGCTTGGGGAAAAGCGGGAAGAGGTGATTGAGTCGATGCGTCATCTGGTGGAAGCGAACTGCCAGATCCTTTCACTCGGACAATATCTGCGCCCATCAAAACAACATCTGGAAGTGGTCGAGTATATCCACCCTGACGTGTTTGCTGAATACAAAGTCATTGGCGAATCACTTGGCTTGGGACATGTGGAAGCGGGACCGCTGGTGCGAAGCTCCTATCACGCCGACATGCAAGCGCAAAACCTGATGGATTTGCGCACGTGAATATATTAAGTTAATGTGTTGGCGAAATGCCTATAAGTAATTGAATTTAAAAAGATTAAATTCTAATTTTAAGCCTCTTCTTTCATCGATTTTGTTTTGCAAGATCCCGACAAATCGGCAGAACCTATTATGGGAAAAGATGGCTAGAAGACTTGTTAAAATCTTCCTGTAGTGTTAAATAAGAAAGGTGAGATTGTTCAATCAGGTTGACCTTTGTCAGGTCATGCCATCCATCCGTGCTTCGTCAAGAGGGAGTCATGAAAGGAAAAGGTGTTGTGGAACTTTTTAAATTGACTGGTATTTTTGTGTTTGCCGCTGTCGCTCTTGGTTTTTTCGCCAGTATCGGTATCTGGGCAGCAGTATCCTTCCTCAAGTTATTCGGTATCGAAACTCTCTAGAATAGCTTCCCATCTCCTTAGAAATATTCGCCTAGTTTATTTTACTCAAGCCAAAGGTTTCCCGGAAAAGGTGGCGCATGACGAAGAGGATATTTCCCTTTTTCTCGGTAAGTCGCCTCAGTGTGTAGGGGAGCCATGATTTGCCATAGGGGACATAAATTCGAACCTGATAGCCTTTGTCCAAAAGGGCTTTGTGAATATCCCTGCGAACTCCGTATAACATTTCAAAATAGAATGATTTAGGCGAAATATTTTCCTTCTTCACGAATTCGAGAATTTCGGTGAGTATATATTCGTCATGAGTTGCTATGGCGGGAAGAAAGCCTTCTTTTAGAATTATTTTTGCCAGGGTTAGAAAGTTTGCGCGAATATCTTCCATCGAAGTCCATGCATTAGTTGCGGATTCATTGTAAGCTCCTTTACACAGCCTGATGGAAATTCCTTGGTCGAGCAGGCGCTCCACATCACCGCCAGTGCGGTACAGGTAAGCTTGCAATGCCTGCCCAAGGTTTCTGTAGGTTTCATGCAGTTCAATACACAGATTAATTGTCTGCTTGGTGTAGTCCGACCCTTCAATGTCGAATCGAACTGTATGTCCTGAGGCAGCATTCAAAATTTCTGAGATATTCTTTTTGCATAATTCCCAATCAATATCCAGTCCCATTTGAGTGACCTTCAACGATAAGTCCATGGGAAGAGACTCTTTATCCACCTGGTTGAGAAGGTCGAGATAGGACTTCTGCGCTTGTTGGGCCTGATCCCTGCGATGGGTGTTTTCACCAAGAATGTCCACTGTAGACAGGTATCCGGACGTTTGCAGGGATTGAATGGACTTCATGGCGGTGGGCAGGTCTTCCCCTGCAATGAACCTTTTGGCAAATGGATAAAGAATATTCATGGCAGACCTCCCGTTTCCTGCTTTTAATATAGTGCTGTCTGAGAATCGATGCACCTTTGCGGGTAAATTTATGTATATTTAGAGACCGACTGCTGATAAGTTAGATGGGATTTTATGTGGATTCTTAATGAGGAGGGGATGATGTCGCTAGACTCAATATTGACTCTTGGTTTATCGGGATGCGCCGCGCTGGCGATTATTTATTATTTTTATAATAAAACAGGGTCGTCACGCTAGCTCGAAAATTGATAGAGTTAGTTATTCCGACACCTTTTGCAGAAGCAGACTGGCTCAGGTTGGGGCTAATAGTAAGCGCTTTTTGCAAGGGTGTTATGGCTTCTTGATAACGGCCCAGCTACAGATAGATAAGTCTCAGGAGGTGGTGGGCATCGGCATGGTCCTGATCCAGGTGGTTTGCTTCTTTGAGTGTCGGGATAGCTTCTTCATACCTGTTTGTTAGATAATAAGACAAGGCCATGAATTAATGTGTTAGGGGATAACCGGGGTCCACCTTCAAGGCCTGCTTATAGTGTTCTCCCGCTTCCTGATGTCTTTCCAGTGCGGCGTGCGCCACGCCCAATTTAAAATGTGCCCCGGCAAGGCTGGGTTGTATCCGTATCGTTTCCCGATACTCTCTTATCTTATCCAGATGTTTCCCCAAAGCTCCGTAAGTAATCCCCAGAGAGTAATGTGCCTTCGCTAAAACGATAATGTAGCGACTATAAAACTTATTGTAAAGATAGAAGTTTTAAGTCTATGAACATCAAAGACACTTTTACTTATGTACTTTTGATTTCCATGGTCTCTGCATGACATCGCACAAAAGATTCCCCTGACGTAGAAATTTCAGGATAGGTATTTTTGCACTTTTGATTTAGTGGAGAACCTTCGGGTTCATCGAGAAATATTGGGCAGCGCGGATGAAAGTGACATCCTGTAGGTGGATTGAGAGGGGAGGGGACATCACCTTTTATCGGTTGGAATGCTTTACGTTTTTCTGGGTCGGGAATAGCGTCTAATAAAGATTTTGTATATGGATGTTTTGCGTTCTGGAAAATTTTATTTACTGTGCCTTGTTCAACAATTTTGCCAAGGTACATGATGGCTACACGATCTGCCATATATCTCACCACGCTTAAATTGTGTGTGATGAATAAGTAAGTCAAGTTTCTTCCGGCCTGTAACTCATTGAAAAGATTAAGCACCTGCGCTTGTACCGAAACATCCAAAGCACTAGTTGGTTCATCCAGAACGATGAATTCCGGTTCAAGAATCAATACCCGGGCAATCGCGATGCGTTGTCTTTGTCCTCCTGAAAATTCATGTGGGTATCTTTCCGCAATAGAAGGTGATAATCCAACTTCACCCAAAACGTATTCAATTTTTTTTCTATGTTCACTGGGATCAAGGCTTGGAAAATGTACGCGGAGCCCTTCTCCAACGATGTCTTCAATCGTCATGCGCGGAGATAAAGATCCCATCGGATCTTGAAACACAAGTTGCATTTTGTTTCTGATCTTTTTTAATTCCTCGCCATTTAATTTCATTATGTCTTGACCGTGAAAAAATACTTCGCCTTGTGCTTCTCTTGTCAGTCGTAAAATAGATTCACCCAGTGTCGTTTTGCCACAACCGGATTCTCCAACCAGCGCAAGGGTGGACCCTTTTTGTATTTCCATATCCACAGTATCAACGGCCTTCACATAATTGGCGATACGCAGGAAGACTCCCTCTCGAACCGGGAACCATGTGCGCAAGGACTTGACGGATAAAATTGAATTGTGCTCCAATTTTCTGGTTGGCATCGGTATGCGCTTTATCTGAGTTTCGTCGACCGGTTTGTTTCCCTTATTATACAAATGGCAGGCTGTGATATGTCTTGGCCCAAGAGTGTGTTGTGTGCCATCTGTTGACCGGCAGATATCCATGACGTGATGGCATCGATCTGCGAAAAGACAACCTTCCCCATAATCTGTGGCGCCTGGAACCATTCCTGGAATGGTGTTGAGAAGATAGCCCGTGTCCTCTGATTTGGGAATCGAATCAAATAAGCGGCGTGTGTAGGGATGGGCCATGTTGGTGAATACGTTTTCCCGGCTCCCCATCTCAACAATTCGCCCGGCATACATAATTCCTATGTCGTCGGCCATCTGATTCACAATTCCCATGTCATGTGTGATCATTAAAATAGCCATTCCCGTCTCCTTCTGGAGATCGGACATCAATCTCAGAACCTGAGCCTGAATAGTGACATCGAGCGCTGTGGTGGGTTCATCGGCAATGAGCAGTTTGGGTTTGCAGGCAAGTGCCATAGCGATCATCACACGTTGTTTCATGCCACCTGATAGTTCATGTGGAAAACAATCCACGCGCTTGTCAGGATCGGGAATTCCGACATGATCTAGCAACTCAACAGCTCGTTTACGGGCGAGACCCTTGGCAATTTTATTGTGCTGACGAAGGGGCTCTTCCAGTTGATGGCCGATGCGGTAAAGCGGATTCAACGATGTCATCGGCTCCTGAAAGATCATGGCGATATCATTGCCGCGCAGGGACCGCATTTCTTCTTCAGAAAACTGTGACAGATTTTTGCCATCGAAATTAATTTGGCCGGAAGGGTGGAATCCGTTTTCAGCGATGAGGCGTATCAGGGAAAATGCGGTTTGCGTTTTGCCACACCCCGACTCTCCAACGATGGCAAGGGTTTCCCCTAGCTCCAGATCGAAAGATATACCGTCTACCGCCTGCGCGGTTTTATCCAGCCCCACTTTGAAGTAGGTTCGCAAGTCTTTTACTTCAAGCAACTTGGTCATTCAGGCATTCCTCTTCTGATCAAACGCGTTACGTATGCCCTCACCAACAAAAGTCAGCATGGTCAGGGTGATGCTAAGGACGGCGAATGTTGGGAGTAAAATCCAGATTGCCTGTAGATTGGTTTTCCCCTGTGCCAGTAGTTCGCCTATGCTGGGGGCGGGACTGGGAACTCCCAGATTAAGAAAGTCGAGGCTCACCAGCGCGAGAATTCCAGCTGTCACTTCAAAAGGAAAAAATGTCACTACGGGAGTTAATGCGTTTGGAAGAATGTGCCGGCGCATGATTTCGAAATTGGATACGCCCATTGCCTTTGCCGCTTTAACATATTCAAAATTACGAATTTTTAAAAATTCGGCTCTGATATAGGCCGCTATACCCATCCACGCGGTCAAGTTAAGAATCAGAAAAAGTAAAAGAACCGAGGGAACAAGAAATGAGCTTAAAATAATGAGAATGTAAAGCCGTGGGATTGATCCCCACACTTCAGTCAGCCGCTGGCCAATCAGGTCTATCCAGCCGCCAAAGAAACCTTGGGTGCCACCAAGCATGCATCCTATTAGAGTGCCCGTGATCGCGAGAGAAAGTCCAAATATCATTGAAATGCGAAACCCGTAAATAAGCCGTGCGAGGACATCCCGGCCCCGGTCATCTGTCCCCAGATAATGGCCGTCCACCCAGGATGATTCGATGACCTGATTGGTTTCTTCAATAATTATTTCATAAGGAGCAGCGAGCACGACGTTTCCTGATTTGCTTTCTGTTTGGATGTATTTGTAGTCATAGCGAATGGGTGGCCAAAGAATCCAGTAATCACGAGGTTGGGCTGGTATTGCAGGAGAAGTGATTTCAATTGCGGGTGGAGTTGAGTTTTCTGAAACTTCATCTTCAAAATCGTCCATGCCTATTGCAAATGGCTCAGTTTCTTCCTCAAAATCGTTGATTCCTATATCAAAGGGTTTGGTGCTTTCATCTTCAAAATCATCCGGGCCAATAGAAAAAATCTGCTGATTTTTCTTTTCGAATGCCTGAGGAGGGTTATTGTCAGGCTGTCCACTAATAAGTCTAATGAAACTGGAGGAGAGGTAATCGGGTTCACTGGGAAGAGTTCCTCCAAAATCTTGTTCACTGTATGTGAATAAAATAGGAAAGTAAGTTTTACCGTCAACGACCAGCAGGATAGGGCGAACGTTACATAATAGTTCAGCTGGTGCCGTTACGATAAAAAGGATTGCCAGGATAATAAAGCTGGTAAAGGCTCTCTTATCGCGAGTGAACTTTCCCCATTTAAGTTTAATACCCTTGTCAATTTTCATGTTTTACTAGCCATGTGACTCATCAAAAGAGATTCGTCGGTCAATGAGCACATATGAAAGGTCCGTCAGTAGCTGGCCGATCAAACCCATTAAGGAAAATATGAATAAAGTTCCCAAAACGATTGGATAGTCTCTCTGAATGACAGCTTGATAGGAAAGCAAGCCAAGTCCGTCGAGAGTAAAAATTTGCTCTATCAACAGAGAGCCTGCGAAAAACATTGCCAGAAAAGCGCTGGGAAAACCTGTCACCAGCGGGATTAGCGCGTTTTTTAGAATGTGTTTGAATAGAATTATTTTCTCCGGCAATCCTTTTGCGCGAGCGGTGAGAACATATTGCTTTCTTGTTTCCTCAAGAATCGCATTTTTAGTGAGCATGGTGAGCGTGGCGAATCCGCCCAATATAAAACAGAACAGGGGGGCGGCTAAATGGTGGAGGTAGTCGATCAGTTTTTTAAATGTTGACCAATCTTCATACCCAGGTGCGCCCGCTGAAGTCAAGCCTGACAAAGGAACAAGATGAAAGATTGCGCCATCGCCTGGTCCCAGAAACACAATCACGAAAATGCCCATTACAAATCCAGGAATACTGTATCCGATCAGAACGATGAGACTGGTGGCCGTATCGAACTGCGTTTCATGTCGGACCGCTTTAGATATTCCCAGGATGATACAAATTATATAGGTCAGGAAAAAACTGGTTATGCCGAGCGATGCGGATACAGGTAGTTTTTCTATGATCAGCTCCAGTACAGATTTATTGCGGTAAAAAGAATCGCCAAATTTAAAAACGAGGAAACCTTCCCAGTTGTCCCTGTTGGTAATACGCTCAGAGAAAGGAGCTTGTGGATTCTTGGGTGAATACCATAGGAATGTCCTTATGTAGCGTTCCCATAGAGGGCGATCAAGGTGGTATATTTTTTTCAGCTGATCATAATGTTTAGGATCAATTTCCGTTTGCTTAACGGACATTGCCTGTTGTGCTCCGCCACCCGCTTCCGACAGGACTCCCGAGTGACCTCTAAGGAGAGATTTCATCCGGTCTATGGGGCCGCCTGGAACGAACTGGATGATCAGAAAGGTGATGGTGATGATTCCAATCAGAGTGGGAAACATCAACAGCATTCGGCGGATTATATAAGCTGTCATATGGAAGGGGTTATCGGAGAGAGGTTCCTGATGCCCGGGCCTTTTTTAGTTTGGTGGTCTTACCTTCATCCCACCACCACCATTCAAGAATGTTATTTATTATGGCGGATTGAGATGGGTTCAACTCAGGGCGCGAAAATTTTTGCCAATAGACAACACGGTCATACGCGATGTACCAGTGAGGTACGATGTAAAACTGATGCGTTAAAATCCGATCCATAGCTTGAATAGCATCGATCAAGTCATTTCGGGAATCGGCTTTGACGATGATATCAATCAACTCATCGATGGCAGGATTTTTTATTCCCATGTAATTTCTTGATCCCGGAGTTTCTGCGGCTTCACTGCTCCACATATAACGCTGTTCATTTCCGGGTGAGCGACTTTGGCCATATCCAGTGACAATCATATCAAACTTGAAGTTTCTGAGAATTTCTTCATATTCTGCGATCTGGGCGACTTTGATATCCATTGCAACGCCGATTCTTTTCAGATTATTTTTGTAGGGTTCGGCGATACGCATGAAATCGGGGCTGGCGAGCAATAAATTTATAGCCATGCGCTTACCATTTTTGACACGTATTCCGTCTTCCCCAATCTTCCACCCAGCGGAATCAAGCAGGGCATTGGCTACCTGGATATTTTTGCTTAAAGGAAGACCCTGACCAGGGGTCCCTACTGGTTTGGTGAAAACTGTTTTGGGGACAAATGCGGCTCCATGTTTTTTTCGCAAAGTACTTAGCAGGATTTTAACATTTGCAGTTGGAGTTCCACTTGCTTTCATCTCAGGGTTGTTATCAAAGTAACATTCGTTGCGTGTGTATTGGCTGTAAAAAAGGTTTTTGTTGCTCCATTCAAAATCAAATGCCATAGCGATAGACGCACGTACCTTTCGAGATGAAAATATTTCGTTGCGCTGATTCATGGCGAAACCCTGCATCCCGGCCACTCTGGTATGTGGGAATTCCTTTCTCACGTAGTAACCTTTTTTTACGAAGTCTCCCTTATAGTCCAACGCCCAGTCGCGTGAACTGTTGACCATGTGGGCGTCAAAATCACCCCCCTTGAAACCTTCGCGCATAGCTACAGGGTCGAGATAAATTTTCCAGGTGATACGGTCAAAATTGTATCTTCCCTTATTGATAGACAGGTCTTTTCCCCACCATTCTGTATTTCGCTGGAGAGTGATGTATTTACCAAACTCGTATTTTTTTACTATGTAGGGACCGCTCCCTACCGCCATGCTGTCGAAATCAGATCCGAATGATTTTTCCTTAACACCATATACGTGTTTGGGGAAAATGGTCATTTGTCCAGTTATTAATGGAAGCTCCTGATTAAAGATAGCGAACGTGTATTTCACAGTGTGGTCATCAATTTTTTCTACAGATTTTATATCTTTAAAATATTGTTTGTAGATGGGGTGGTATTCAGGTTCCTGGAGAAGGTCAAAGGAGAAAACAAAATCACCGGCTGTAACAGGGTGCCCATCCGAAAATTTAGCATGTTTGTGTATATGGTAGATCATTGTCATACGGTCATCAGCCAACTCCACTTTTTCCACCAGATTGCCATATTGCGAAAACGGTTCAGCATCGTCAGCAGAACTATCCATAGGAGTTTGAAAAATCAGGGCTCCTATTCCAGGAGCTGGTACCCCTTTGAGCGAAGCCGGGTTCAATTTGGTGAAGGCGCCAAAATCTGCTAGAACGAGATGGCCTCCTTTTTGGGCTTCGGGAGCACTATATTTATAAGACTGACCGGGCTTGTATTTGAGGCCTTCTTGTCCATAGAGCGATAGCCCATGAACAGGGCCGGCACTGGCGATATTCGCCAAACTAATAATATAAACAATTGATACTAAAAGAATTATGCGTGTTTTTCTTGTCATGGCTTTGTTTTGATTTATATTCATAGATANGTATTCTAGCATTCTATATTTAGAAAAGAAATATGGTCGCGNTATTCTAGAGCGAATCAACACNATCATTCTGGAGGTAGATTTCTGGTATCCTCCGGGGATGAAAGCGAAAAATTTTTGAAAATATATCCGAGGCAACTCAGAAAANCCAGGCGGGTGAACCCNTCGACAAACAGGAATTCCTGAAGTTAATGCAGAACTATGNCCGTGAACTGGACCAAAAGGNAAGGGCGACATATCGTGATAAAGTGAAAGACCTTGAGGGGGGTCAANTAGCCATAAATAAACTGTATTCTGAACAATTGAATAAGNAAAAACTGGNNCAAAGNTTGGCTAATAAACAAATATGGGCGGAGGTCAAGCCGAGAATGGATAAGGGGCAGCGGCAATTGATTTACTGATCTCTGGAAAACCNNAAGTAGCAAAAAATATTGATAAATTTGTACATATAAGGACGGCTACGAAGGAACTTTGTAACATGCTTTATGACCTGTCCATGCAATCATTTATCTTGTTTTCTGGCGTCGACGGGAAAAATCTTACGAAGATGACCGATACACTGTCCGTATTTAAAGAATCCCATGATGTCACTGGACTATCTGCAACCTTTTCCCATTATTTCAAGAAAAATGCTATCCCTAATATTCAAGTAAACGAGTCCATAATTCTGCAGAATGCACGCCTCCCAACCACAAAGGCAGGGTTGAACAAGCTAAGAAAGACTTAAATTGTCTGAGCCAGGGTTCTAGTGCCTCTTCGAATGAGAGGGCCTGTGGATTCTTTTTCTCTCTTGCTTGTCATCAATTCTTGTTAACAATTTTATTTTCTGATAATCTTCCTTAATGGTAGATCACCCTTAGTCCGTCTTCGTGGCGGTTCGACTTTATATTTCATAATGCCCGAAAAACACCGCCCCACTCGAAAGATCAGTATTGGTTCCCTGCAAATTGGTGGGGACTCCCCATTGGCTGTTCAAAGCATGGCCGCCACACAAACCCAGAACCTGGAGGCCACAGCTCGCCAGATCGAGGTTCTTGAGCAGGCGGGAGCCGATGTTATTCGCATTGCAGTTGATAGCGATGCAGATGTCGCAGCCCTTCAAACCCTTCGTGAGAAATTTCCCAACGCTGTTTTGTCTGTCGACCTTCAGGAAAATTATAAGCTAGCCCCCAAAGTGGCTCCGTTGGTTAATAAAGTTCGCTATAACCCTGGGCACCTGTTTCATCTTGAGAAGGATAAGTCGATTCGTGAAAAGGTCGAGTTTATCATTGATGCGGCCCGAGCTCATGGCTGTGCCATTCGCATAGGCGTTAATTGTGGGTCAATTGATCCGGATTATAAAGAAAAATATAAAGACGATCTTGTGGAGGGAATGGTTCGCTGTGCGGTAGACCATTGCCAGATATTGGATGAGTTGAAATTTGAAAACTATTGTGTTTCTTTGAAGGATTCAGACTCTACTAAGGTGATCGACGCCAACCGCAGATTCGCAAAGGAGCGTCCTGATGTTCCTTTGCACCTGGGCGTAACTGAGGCGGGGTTACCGCCTGAAGGTATTATCAAAACGCGGATTGCGTTTGAACAACTTATATCAGCTGGGATCGGTGATACGATCCGAGTTTCTCTCACTTTGCCCAATGAGGAAAAGGGACAGGAAATTGATGTCGGTCGTGAAATTATTAAGGATATCGAAGAAGGTAGATTTCGATCAGTCCCTGAAAATTTTCTGGATGGCCTCAATATTATTGCCTGCCCTAGCTGTTCGCGGGTAGAAAATGACAAATTTGTTGAATTAGCTCAGGAAGTCCGTAAAATTACTGCATACGCTGAGAAACATAGGCTCACCATAGCTATTATGGGGTGCAGGGTCAATGGTCCGGGAGAGACCGATGATGCAGACCTCGGACTTTGGTGTGGGCCATCCAGGGTGAATTTGAAAAAGGGCACGGAAACCCTTGGTTCTTATTCATACGATGATATTCTGACCCAACTTAAAAAGGAACTCGATCTGATTATTGCCAGCGGAGCTGGTTAGGAATCGGTTTTCAAATCTTGTTCAAACAAATAAGAGCTTGTCGGGCTTTCAGGATTTAACCACAAAATAATCTTTAGTCAGGGAATCAATATGGAACTGGTCGTTGAAGAATTGGAATCATTGAAACGCAAACTGGACATCACTATTCCAGAGAATATTGTTACTGAGAGAATTGACAACGCCTATAAGGAATTGAATCGACAGATGACAATGCCTGGGTTTAGACCGGGCAAAATTCCGCGCAAAGTAATGGAGAAACAAGTTCCCATACAATCATTCACAAATATGTTTCAGGAACTATTGCAGGAATATTATGAAAAAGCTCTGCGAGAGAGTGGAATAGTCCCGGTCGGAGCTCCGGAAATTGATAACTCCGATTTCCAGGATATTAAAAAGAACAGTCCGCTTAAATTTTCTGTGACTCTGGATATTAAACCTGAAGTGAAGGTTAAGGCATATAAGGGAGTGAAAGTTAAAAAGGTGGAGGCCTCAGTGACTGAACAAGAGGTAGAGGTCGCAATAAATAGTATTCTGGATCAATATGGAAACTTTGAACATCACGAAGATGATCATAAGGCAGAGAAGGGCGATTTCCTAACAATCGATTTTGAAGGTTTCTATGATGGGCAACCTTTGGAAAACGGAAGTGCTGAAAACCATGTTGTGCGTATCGGGGAAAAGAAAATGCTCAAAGGTTTTGAAGAAGAGTTGATAGGTCATACGCTGGGAGAAGAATTTGAAGTAAAGGCAATTCTACCGGCTAATTGGGCCAATAAGATTAGCCGTGTCCGCATACCCGTGCCTGGGTCAAAAGAAGCAATTCCTGATGACATTGCCGTGTTTAATGTAAAAATTAAGGAAATGAGGAAACGAATAATGCCTGAACTTACCGATGATATCGTTGAGAAGGAAGGGTATGATTCGGTGGAAAATATGAAAAGAGGTGTTAAAACCAAGCTTCAATCAATATATGAGCAAAAGGAAGAAGTTCGAATTAAAGAAGAAATCTTCGATAAAATTGTTAAAGAAAATTCAATAGAAGCCCCTGAATCAATGGTCAAAAGTGAATTGAAATTTATGATTGAGGGAATGAAGTTTCAAATTGAGCAGTCTGGTATGAAGCTAGAAGAATCAGGGTTTGACGAGGACAGGGCAAAAGACGAGTGGCAAGGAAAAGCCGAGAATAATTGCAAAGGATATCTTTTATTAGAAAATATTGGCACCCTTGAAGATATTCATGTCAGCCAGTTTGACTTGGAGGAGGAGTTTAAAGCCCTGGCTGAACAGAGTAAACAGAAAATTGAAGATGTGAAAAATAAAATGATGAGCAATCCCGAAGTCATTAAGCACACCAGCTCTAAAATTCTCGGGCGTAAAGCGATGGATTTTCTATATGCTAATTGTGAGTTTGAATATGTTGACAAACTTGATGAAAAAGAAGCCGGTAAAAAATAAGGCCTGATGACCACGACTAAATGGAATTGAAATTATGGAAAAAGTAAAATATACAAAAGTGATGAAATGCGATGATCTGGAGATCGGTAAATCGGCCATTATATCGGTTGGTGAAAAAGAGATCGCGCTTTTTAATTATAAAGGTGAGTATTACGCTATTGAAAATACTTGCCCACACCGAGGCGCACCGTTGGGTGAGGGGAGAATAGAAGAAGGAATTCTCATCTGTCCAAACCATGAATGGCGTTTTGAATTGAAAACCGGGTGGTGCCCGCAGAACCCTGAACTCCACACAGAAACGTATCCTGTTAAAGTTCACGAAGGAAAAATTTATGTCCGGTTGGAGAAACCCAAAGATCAAATCGCCGCCGGAAGTTCGCCTACAGCTTTGCCTGCCGATTTGAAAGTAAATGTTCCTACCATTTTAAAGCCACGTAATCCAGACGAAGAACTCTAGCAGGGGGAGAGGGTGTAATGCCGCTGGGGGCGTGAAACTGCCCCGATAGAAGTGATTTAAATGGTCAGCCTATGGGGTTGTCGTCTTCGATTTCAGTCCATTTAGGGTCGCCGTGAGCTTTGTAATTTTCTGTTCCGGCGAAAGTACCTTTATGATAAATATTGCATTTGAACTTTCCTCCGCCAAATGTTTCTGTAATAAAGGCAACGGGCTCTTCAAGGTGTATCAGTTCGGGGGTTTCATACTTTCCTATCAGTTTAAACTCCATACCCATTCCTGAAGGAATCAAGACATAGAATTTAAGATTGGTTTCTGCAAGAAACTGCATCATATCCTCATCCATATGATCTCTAGTATACTCATGGCCATGCTTCTGCCTTGCACGCCGTTTGAGATAGTCTTCCAGCAGATTAAAGAACCACCAGTTTTTCCCCTTTCTTGTATCATGAAGGAAAGGATACTCTACAAACCCGTGTTTATTGATGAAGGGTTTTTTGGCCATTAACAGGTAGTCTCCACAAAAAAATTAATCAATTATAATAGATTGTAGACAAACCAGGCAAGCGCTTAGCTGATATCATTTTATATACTTAGGATCATTCATGGCATCATTTTATTCCCGATTTTATTGGCGGATTGGATTTGGGTCGCGTTTGTATGATTTGTTAACGCCAGAGTCCTATGTAGAATCCATGCGTAGATTGGTGGAGTGCCTTCCTGCTGGCAAGAACACCATTTTCTTAGATGCCGGGTGCGGGTCAGGTGGCCTTATTAATATTCTAAAGCATAGAATTCAGAATGGCGTCTATGTGGGGACCGATATGTTGTTGGAGGGTCTGCTTAGTGCTCAAAAAAAGACAGATGCTGGAAATATATCGAATAACGTTTATTTTGCTCAAGCAGATTTTACTTATTCAATTCCTTTAAAAAATAATTCTGTGGATATAATTATCGCCCATTTTTCAATATATACCGTCCCACAAGAAAAGAGAGGGAATATCTATCGAGAGTTTCGTCGATTACTTAGGGAGGGAGGGACCCTTGCAGTGGTGGAGCCGTTGCCCGAATATTCTGCCAGACGTATCGTTAAAGATAGCATTCGCAGGGTATCAGCAAAAAATGAAGATATTGCCGCCTGGATTAAAAAACTATTTGTGTATCCACTGACTTATCAGTTTGGACTCAAATTCATTGAGCGTCAATTGAGGAATGGAGTTTGGCTTACGTCTAAAAGTGAGGTACTTTGTGCAGAACTTCGTGAGAACGGGTTTTCAGTTAAGCATAGTGAGGTGGTATACGCAGATTCGGCAACGCTGGTTATCGCAGGATGATTATAGGGGGATATTTATTTAGGGCTTTGTGTTTCCATCCTCCCGATAACTTTCCATTACGGCCTGGGTGAAACGCATGTACTCCACACCTGTGTTAAATGTGGTCAGTTTCACTTCTTCTTTACCCCGGATCGCGTTAATGAATTCTTCCTCGACACGCCATGAACCCTTGTCATGAGGGAGGATCTCTACTTCCTGCATAGAGTCATCTGCTTTTGCGCCATACCATAGTTTTCCATCGGGAATGAAATCAATTTTCAAGCAACCCTCTGATCCAAAAATTTTGATCGTTGGGGGAGATGCATGGAGACTTGTCTCAGTGATGAGCATGGAACCGTGTATACCATTTTCCAATTCCATTTGTACTGAAAGGTAGTCGGGGATCTCTATTGGGACCTGCTTCCCAGATTCCGGGTCAATGGCTTTATTGATAAAAATATTTCCTGTAGCACTAACCTTTATTGCGGGCACAGTCCAGCGAAGAATAGATTCGTAAATAATCCCTAAAAACATTACGTTCTCCCCGCTGTATTTTTTGTTCCTGCGCCAGTGTAACAAACCGTCTAAGTTTGTTATGGAGTTAGATTGGAAATCAACCTGGAAATGTAATAACTCTCCAAGGCGACCATGGTCGATATAAGCTCTAATGGTTTTATCTGCGTGTAGCGTGAAAGGTGCTGGAACCAATTGGGCGGTGAGGTGGGGGGATGCTTCTGATGCCTGAAGCATTAGCTGTGCTTCGCTATGGTTCATTGCCATGCGGGCTTCACAAAGGACGTGTTTCCCGGATTGGAGTGCCGCGCAGGAAGCCTCGCAGTGAAGGTAAGGCCAGGTTCCTATAACGATTGCGTCAACATCTTCAGAGTTTATAATTTCCTGCCAACTGGAGCGAACTCGCGGGATATTAAACTCAGAGGCGACTTTTTTCGAAGAGGCAATGGTTCGGTTTGCGACTTCAATGAGTTCAACACCCGGAAGACCCATCAATTTTGGGATATGCATCTTCCGGGTGTTTTGACCCGCTCCGATAATACCTACTCGGATTTTATCAATCGCCATAGGCTATAGGCCTGCCGCCTTCTTGATTGCCTTGGCCTTGTCTGTTTTCTCCCAAGTGAAACTGGCTTCTTTTCTTCCGAAGTGACCATAAGCTGCAGTTGGAGAATACCTTGGTTTGAGAAGATCAAGAGTTTTTACAATCCCTGCAGGCTTCAAATTGAAATGACCGCGAATCAGGTCTTCAAATATATCAGGATTAATTTTATGAGTGCCAAATGTATCGACAAAAACGGAAACAGGATCTGCAACACCTATGGCGTAAGCAAGTTGAACCTCTAATCTGTCAGCGGTCCCTGCCGCCACCAAGTTCTTGGCAATATAGCGAGCCATGTATGCCGCTGAACGATCCACCTTGGACGGGTCTTTTCCTGAGAACGCGCCGCCACCGTGTCTGGAGAATCCGCCATAAGTATCGACAATGATTTTTCGCCCTGTCAGACCACAGTCACCATGCGGTCCACCCACAACAAAATTTCCAGTTGGGTTTATATGGATCTTCATTTTCTTTGCCCGAAACTTTTCAGGGATCACTTTATTGATCACCAGTTCTGTGATCTCGGCACGCATTTTTTTGTTGGAGATTTTCGGGTCATGCTGAGTGGAAATGACTACTGTTTCTATGCAAACGGGTTTGTCGTTCTCATATCGAACCGATACCTGAGACTTACTGTCTGGACGCAGGTAGGGTATTTTCCCGTTTTTACGTACATCGGCCAGCTTTTTTACCAGCTTATGGGAATACATGATCGGCATGGGCATCAGTTCGGCTGTTTCCTTTGTAGCGTAGCCAAACATCATTCCCTGATCTCCCGCTCCCTGTTCTTTTTTGGAACCCTCGTCGACTCCCTGGGCTATATCCTTAGATTGTTCATCTAAGGAAACCAGCACTCCGCAGGTTTCAAAATCGAACCCCATTGTAGAGTGGGTATAGCCAATTTTTTGAATTGTATTTCTTACAATTCGTGGAATTTCTATATAACATTTTGTGGAAATTTCTCCAGCAACTACAGCATATCCTGTTGTGATCATCGTTTCGCACGCAACCCGGGCTTTGGGATCTTGCGCCAGAATGGCATCCAGGACAGCATCTGATACCTGGTCGGCAATTTTATCTGGATGGCCTTCTGAAACAGATTCCGATGTGAATAAAAATGATTTTTTCTTCATGAGTCTCCTCTTTGAATAAAAGTGTTATCTGGGTTATAAAAATATTTTGGTTAAATAGAATTTAAGAAGAACAGTCCTTGATCTCAGAATTTGAATCCTGCGCGAAATCAGCTGGATATCGCTTTTTCATTTCCTTCATCAGGAAGCTGTTAATTTCATGTGTTGAGCTTAGGCTTAAAATGTGTTTGGAAAATTCTTCAGCGTCCTTCAAGCTTGATTGGCAAATGATTTTCTTGATTCTGGGGATCGAATGGGGATCCATACTTAAGTCGGATAAGTTGCCAAGGCCAAGTAGGAAGAGGGTGATCATAGGATCGCCACCTAACTCACCACATATCGAAACTTTTTTCCCTGCGTTTGCCGCCGCATCGAAAACATGTTTCAACGTTTTTAAAATTGACGGATTATAAGGCTGATATAAGTGAGCCACCTGTTCGTTTATTCGATCAACAGCCAAGAGGTATTGAATCAGGTCGTTCGTACCGATGCTTATAAAATCCACTTCTTTTAAAATGAGATCTGTGCAAATGGCGGATGATGGCGTTTCGATCATGGCCCCCACTTCAATGTCATCATTAAATGGAATTTGCTCAGTTCTAAACTCTTCTTTGATGCTTTCAAGGATTTTATTTGCCTGAATGATCTCTTCTGGATCAGAAATCATTGGATACAGAATCTTTACTTCTCCATAAAGACTTGCTCTTAGAATGGCTCGGAGTTGTATGATGAATTGCTCCGGATTGGCCAGAGACATACGGATTCCTCTCAGTCCCAATGCAGGGTTATCCTCATCATTTTGGCCATAAGTATGGAGTTGTTTGTCCATTCCAATGTCCAGTGTTCGTATGACAACAGGAAGGGGTGCAAGGTCCTGAGCCGCTTTTTTAAAGTTTTCGTACATATCCCTTTCGGTGGGAACGTTATGTGCGCTTAAATATAGAAACTCAGTTCTGTACAGGCCCACCCCTTCGGCGCCAAATTTCTTTAGTGCTTTAATCTCATCGGTGGTTTCAATGTTTGCCATTAGCCGAACGCGGAACTTATCCTGGGTCACCGCTGGTCGATCTATGTTTACCAGGAGTTTTTCTTCGTATTTTTGGTAGTTTTCTTGCTTTGTCTTGTAATGCTCAAGGATTTTTTCTGATGGGTTTGGTATGACATATCCATCAATACCATCAACTATAATAGGATCACCGGTGTTGATCTCAGCGGCCAGATCTTT
>PCCT01000050.1 GCA_002731985.1 Nitrospinota bacterium | reverse complement strand
CATTTTCAGTCATCATGATATTAGGTTTGGGAGTCCTCGTTGGAATTATGATCCTGCAAATGGATCCACCAGCTTTAGTTGAGCTCGACCATGAAGAACATCATGACCATTCGGAAGAAGTTTCGATTCCACGCGGTTCCCATGGTGGCTGGTTATTCTCTAAAAATGACCTTCAAGTTGAGGTAAAAATTTTTGAAACGGGTATTCCGCCACAGTTCAGAGTTTATGTAACCACTACCGCAGGCAAACCGATTCCACTCAATGAAGTGGATGTAGTTATTAACCTGCACAGATTGGATCGGCTCGATGAAATACATTTTAAACTGGTGGGGGATTACCTTCTTGGAGACATGACGGTCGTAGAACCTCATTCATTTGAAGTGGATATCAAGGCTCACTGGCAGGGCAAGGACTATATCTGGCATTTTTCTCAAATTGAAGCTCGCACCGAATTATCTACGGAAGTGCAGGCAAACGCAGGGATAAAAGTCAATGCAGCTGGTCCAGGAAAAATTAAAAGCGTTCTCCGCTTTACCGGGGAAATTGGACTCAATGAGGAAAGAGTCGTTCACATAGTTCCTCGTCTCGACGGTGTGGTTCGCGAGGTGTTTAAAGACTTGGGCGACCATGTAAAGAAAGGAGAGTTACTCGCTATTCTGGAAAGTAGAGAGCTGGCGGATGCCAAAATAAATTACCTTGCGGCAGTCAAGCAATCAAAACTGGCAAAAAAAGATATGGAAAGGGAAACGCTCGTTTTTAAAACTACTGGAACGATGCTGAAACTGCTTGAACAGCAACCCGATCTGGAAGAAGTTTACCGTTCTTTAAAGAATCTGGTCATTGGGGAAAACCGCGAACTTCTTATCCCGGCTTATGCCAAGCTACATTTGACCGAATCAGTTTATAAACGTGAAAAGCGACTGCGCGAAAAAGGAATTTCCTCTGAATCGGAATATATGCTCGCTCTTGAAGATCATAAGAGCGCAGAAGCAAAATATGTAGCTCTCAGAGAAAAGATTGCATACGACGGGGATTGGACGATGCGCCAGAAACAGAGAACATCGGAGATGGAACAACTGAATTTACAAATGGCGATCCAAAAACTTTTGGCACTGGGTTTACCAATTTTGAAAATCGAACGTCTGGACAAAGGGAAAGACCCACTACTCACGCATTATGAGTTGCGATCTTCTTTAAGCGGTACCGTCATAAAAAAACATCTCACTACGGGTGAGGCTCTTAAAAAGGATGACAATATTTTTATATTGGCCGACTTAAGTGATGTATGGGTCAACATCGCTATCCCCGCAAAAAACTTAAACGCTGTGAAGCTGGGCCAGAAAGTTAAAGTAAAAAATGATCAAATGGAAACCGAAGCAATGGGTCGGTTGACCTATCTGAGTTCCATCATTGATGAAACCACCCGATCTGTTACGGGTCGCGTTGTTATTCCCAACAATAATAAGCTCTGGCCGCCAGGAACATTTGTCACTGTCGAACTTATATTGAAAGAACGAGCCGTTCCAGTTGCAGTTAGAGCCGATGCGATCCAAAGCCTGCGAGACTGGTCCGTTGTATTCGTGAATTATGGAAATTTCTTTGAGGGGCGCCCTCTCAAACTCGGAGCCAATGACGAAAACTGGGTGGAAGTACTGGATGGATTATCTGCCGGAGAGAATTATGTTGTAGAGAATAGTTATGCGGTGAAAGCCGAAATTGAAAAATCCGGCGCCGCCCACTCACATTAATTAATTAACCTGACTATGCTTAATACGTTATTACAATTTTCAATCAGACAAAGATTGTTCGTGATAATTGCCACCATAGGCATGGCGGCTGTTGGAGCTTATAATTTCCTGATTCTTCCCATTGATGCTGTTCCCGATATTACCAACGTTCAAGTACAAATCAATACTGAGGCTCCAGGCTTCACACCTCTGGAAGCGGAGCAACGCATAACTTTTCCAGTTGAAACCGCCATTGCCGGCATACCAAACTTAAGGCATACCCGGTCCATATCCCGTTACGGCTTATCGCAGGTGACCGCAATTTTTGAGGATGGAACGGATATCTATTTTGCGAGACAGCTGATCGGTTCGCGGCTGCAGGAAGTCAAAGAGGTTTTACCAACAGGAACAGATCCCACCATGGGGCCCATATCCACCGGCCTCGGCGAAATTTTTATGTGGTCGGTGGAAAATGAGAACCATCTTTCCATATCAGGCCAAGAACCCACCGCATTAATGGAATTACGGGCGATTCAGGATTGGATCATTCGACCCCAGCTGCTCAATGTCCCAGGTGTTACTGAAGTCAACAGCATTGGCGGTTATACCAAACAATATCTTGTTGCTCCCGACCCAGAAAAGCTGATCGCCTTTGGGATTACTTTTCGTGACGTAATGGAATCTTTGAGTAAAAATAACGCCAACGTGGGAGCTGGTTATATTGAACACCAGGGCCAGCAGTACCTAATTCGCTCTCCCGGTCAAGTCAGTAGTCTGGAAGACATCCGTCGGGTTGTATTGGGAACCCATGACGGCGTTCCTGTTTACATAAAGGATGTTGCCGAGGTTAAATTGGGAAAGGAGCTTAGAACCGGTGCGGCAACGCTAAACGGAAAAGAAGCTGTGTTGGGAACTGTTTTTATGCTCAAAGGCGAAAATAGCCGTGCGGTATCATTGAATGTTGCGAAGAGGGTGAAAGAAATCAACAAAACACTGCCCGAAGGCATAACTGCCAGGACTATTTATGACCGCACACACCTGGTAAACGCTACTTTAAAAACAGTTCGAAATAATTTACTTGAAGGGGCATTACTCGTAATAGCAGTTCTTTTTATTTTGCTGGGCAATTTCCGTGCGGCGCTCATCACCGCATTGGTGATCCCACTTTCCATGCTATTTGCCGTCACCGGCATGGTGAGTAACCGAGTCAGCGGAAACCTTCTCAGCCTGGGCGCGATCGATTTTGGGATCATCGTCGATGGAGCGGTCATCATCGTTGAAAATTGTTACCGCAGGTTGGCAGAAGAACAAAAAAGCCTTGGACGAATACTTAGTATGGAAGAGCGTCTCTCTATAGCCAGAGTAGCTACACGTGAGGTATCACGACCGAGCATCTTCGGGGTATTTATCATCATGGTTGTTTACCTTCCGATTCTTACCCTGACTGGGGTCGAAGGCAAAATGTTTCACCCAATGGCCTTCACAGTTTTAGCCGCGCTGACAGGAGCGATGATCCTGTCATTGACTTTCATACCCGCCATGATCGCACAGTTTGCTTCAGGAGATATCTCAGATAAAGAAAACCCTTTGCTTCGCTGGGCCAGAAAAGCATATGCTCCACTACTCGACTTTTCATTGGGTAATCGCCCTGCTATCATCAGCATGGCGGCAGTACTCGTTATACTCAGTCTATTATTGGCTACAAAAATGGGAACTGAGTTTCTGCCCACTCTCGACGAACGCGACATTGCCCTCCATGCCTTACGAGTTACCGGAACCAGCCTGACACAGGCTGTTTCTATGCAGGATACTCTTGAAAGCAAAATAAAAGAAATTCCTGAAGTCGATTACGTATTCTCAAAAATGGGAACCGCCGACATTGCCACCGACCCCATGCCGCCTAGTGTGGCCGATGTGTTCGCAATTTTAAAGCCTCGCTCGCAGTGGCCTGATCCCAATACCCCAAAAACTGAGCTCACTCACAGATTAGAGGATAAATTAACCCAGGTACCGGGTAACAAATACGAGATAACCCAGCCGATTGAAATGAGATTCAACGAGTTGATCGCTGGGGTCAGAAGTGATGTTGCCGTTAAAGTTTTTGGAGATGACATGGATGAACTCGTTTCCGCCGCTGATGAAATCGAACATGTCCTTGCAGATGTCCCTGGAGCGGCTGATGTACGGGTGGAACAGGTCACAGGACTCCCCGTATTGACTATGGAATTGGATCGTGTCGAAATGGCCCGGCTGGGACTCAATATTTCCGATGTGCAAGATGCTGTGGCAATAGCGATTGGAGGAAAGAGAGCGGGACAAGTATTCCTTGGCGATCGTCGGTTTGATCTGATTGTAAGACTCCCTGAGGGTACACGCAAAAATGTAGAGCTCCTTAAAAAAATTCCAATACCACTTCCTAAAAAACATACCCTTCCCTCTATCTCAAAAGCTGAACTAACAAACCCTGTCGGTAAGTTCACTTACGTTTCTTTGGATGCGGTAGCAAATTTCAAAGTGATCACCGGCCCAAATCAAATAAGCAGGGAAAATGGAAAAAGGCGTGTGGTTGTCACAGCAAATGTCAGGGGAAGGGATCTAGGTTCATTCGTTGAGAGTGCACAAAAAGAAATCGATGAAAGAATTTCTCTGTTGCCGGGGTACTGGATTTCCTGGGGCGGGCAATTCGAGCATTTGATTTCGGCCGCTAAACGTCTTTGGGTCATCGTCTCTCTCACGCTGGCATTGATCTATCTCCTACTATTCAGCGCATTTGGATCTAACAAAGATGCTCTACTCGTTTTCACCGGCGTGCCTCTGGCTTTGACTGGCGGATTCCTATCACTATGGATGCGCGGCATTCCCTTATCCATTTCGGCGGCGGTGGGTTTTATCGCACTTTCCGGCGTCGCAGTGTTGAACGGATTAGTTATGATTTCCTTCTTCAGCAAACTTAGAGAACAGGGAGTTCCATTGAATGAAGCTATTCGTCAAGGATCACTCACTCGATTACGCCCAGTACTCATGACCGCTCTAGTCGCCTCACTTGGATTTATCCCCATGGCCCTCGCAACTGGAACAGGTGCAGAAGTGCAACGCCCTTTAGCAACCGTTGTGATTGGAGGCATCATATCCTCCACCGCACTCACTCTTATCGTCCTACCTGCTCTTTACCGAACATTCTATGCCTCTAAATAGTTTTCCAAACGATTTTTCATTTCCGTTACAGAATTTTTATTGAGACGAATACGGTGTCCCCAAACCACTGCTGGAATCTCGGTTGGACTGGAATCCTGCGCCTAACGGACTTCTCTATGTAAGTTGTGATCTGGGCGGCAATCATAGAACTGATTTCATTGCTGTCCGATCCATCATCACCTCTTATTACTCCCCGCGTACTATAGGCGAAGCCATTTTCACCCACGCACAAAACCTGGTGTTTCATGTTGATTATCCAATGGACCGATATTACTACATCGCATCAACAAGCCCGTTGTTCTACGCTATCGATGTCAATGAGGATGGAACATGGGACGCAATGTATAAAGACGTATCGCGGGACGGCGTGAACGGTAACGAATAACTTTATGATCGCCCCTCAGGTATGTTCTTGAAAGGTATTGAAACTACACCTATCAACTCAGCATTAGGGAGTTAAGGGGTGGGGCAGAAAGTGGAGCCTTGTTTATTTGAGGTAATGACGGAATTTTTTATTTTCAATTTCATGATCTTAGAGTTATCAGTTGTCTTCCGTAATTTTTTTCTTGATAATTTTCATGATGAACAGGTTTTTATCGGATTCACCATTTGGCAGAATGTTTGTCCTCCCAGAGACCCCTTGAAATCCTCGGATTCCAATCAGTTTCTCCCTTATCTGACGACGGTTTGTGGCGCCTGACTTTATCGACTGTACAAACATGTTTGCGACATCGTAAGACTGGGCTGATAATATTGTAGGCTCCTCAGCAAAGTAACTTTTGTACTGTTTTACAAATTGAACCACCTCTGTTCGTTTGGACTTCGCATAAAATCCATTAACAAAGTATCCTTTGCGCATATAATTTCCAGCAATCTTAACCAATTCGGGAGAGTTCCACCCATCCGCTCCAAGCAGGGCCGCTGCATCAACATTATAAAAAACCAGCTGTGGCACAATCAACCCAACCTTATCATAAAATCCTGGCAGAAATATCGCATCATAACTTAATTCTAGCGACACCTTCAGACTTTCCACCTCTTCATCTGACCAAAGCCCCATCTCCACCACAGGGCGAGACATAGGCCCATTCTGACCTAACGGGGCAGATGCTGTATTGGTTTCCAACTGATCCTCGACCATCTTCTTAAGTTTATCGTCGTCAATACCACCAATCTCAAGGATTTGTTTTTTGAAATCCGTTTGCGAACGCTCATAAGGAACAACAGAGACCACCTCAGCGCCAAGAGACTCAACTTCTTTAACAAAAGTATCTTTTAGCTCGAAGCCATATCCTTCTAAAGGATAAAGAATAATAAATCGACGTAACCGCAAAACGTTAACAGCATAGTCTGCAATAAATTTTCCATGAAGCTTCCGTGTCATCGCATTGCGAAACACGTAAGGACTCAAGTCTGTTAATCCGGCAAAGGATGCAGTGGGTGTAAAAACAGACAAATGGTATCGATCTGCAATTGGTGCCGCCCTTTGAACGACCTTACTCAATACCGGGCCGATCACACCAATCACGCTGGGGTCTGTGGCTAGCTCTTCTATCACTTGTTCCACAGGTCGAGCGGCAGAATCCTTGACAATGACCTCCAGGGTACCTTCACGCTCCAAACCTGATTCTTTAACCGCCAATTGAACACCTTGCAGAACCTGCTGTCCAGTTAAAGCCATTTTACCGGTCAAAGGTAATACCACCCCGAGTCGCAACTTCCCTTCCCTGTTTCCTTCGATTTGTTTTAGTCCAGATTCGACAGCCAAACGTTGTGGATGCTCTGGGAACAAAAGTAAAAACCTGGAGAATGTATTTTGAAGTTGCTTAAGATCTCTTTCTTCGCGATATATTGAAATAAGCCTAAGCAGTATCAGATCTGCAGGAAACCCCGAAGTGTATTTCTTCGATAATTCGATCAGCATTACCTTACTCAGATTTTCTTTAACAATCCTATCAATCAGTTCACTGGCTTGATTTCGTACGCCCTTTATTTCACTTTGAGAATAAATCTTTCTAAGTTTCTCAATGGCATCTTGAAAATCCAGCTGTTTTTCATCCAATTGCCCAAGACGTATTCTTGCTTCCCACTTCTTCTTTGTATCCGGGTGAGACGACACAATTTCAATAAACAGATTTCTCGACTCGGCATATTGTTCGAGTTCAAACAAGCATTGAGCTTTCCCCAGCTTCGTATCGTAAGCCAATAACAAGTTAGGTGAGCGATCTAACAAAGTCTCGTAATAACGCAACGCCGTAACAAAAGAATTGTTTTGCTGATGGATGGTCCCTAATCGAAATAAGGCAATATTGCCACGATCACCGTCAGGCTTTCCACTAAGGTATTCCTGATAATAGAGTTGTGACTTTTTGATTTCACCTGAGTGGTACAGATACTCAGCTTCCGAAAATGGATTGAGTTGCGGAATTCTTTCTTCAGCATCCTGGTCCGCCATCACAGGTGAGGCGGAAAACAAAATGAATAGAACGCAAAAGGTCCAACAATTTAAAGGGTAGGTATTAAGTTTCATTTAGGGGGCATTAAATCCAGATTATTTGAGGTCAGTTTTTCTTTTAATATTGTGTTTCTGCAAACAATATCTCATGGAACGAAAACTAAGATTCAGTAAATTCGCGGCATTTTTTATTACGCCTCCCGTTTTGTCGAGAGCGTGAATAATCATTTTCTTCTCAAAGGCTCTTTTCATCATCGACAACTAGGATAGGATTCATATACCCATTATATACCCTTATGGGGGGAACAAATCAAGAGCGTGGGCTAGCTAACCCATTGAGATTAAAGAGGCAGGGCTGGTCATACTGACTCGACGGCTCTGAGTGAACCGATTGATAACCAGTTTTTGCTGGTTTATTTGACGCCGTATGTTTTGGAATACATCTTCAAACGAAGCGCGTTGAGGCGAATGAATCCATCGGCATCATCCTGGCGATACCCATCGCCCTCTTCAAAGGTGACCACATTCTGATCGTAAAGTGATTTGCTTGCCTTGCGTCCCACAACTCTACAATTTCCTTTGTACAGCTTAAGACGCACGACCCCGGTTACCGTTTTCTGGGTCTCATCCATCGTATTCTGAAGCAGTGCCCGTTCTGGTGAATACCAGAATCCATTGTAAATCATCTTGGCGTAAGAGGGTATCAGTGAATCTCGTAAACACATCACCTCTCTATCCATGGTAATGGATTCAACTGCGCGGTGAGCAATGTGCAGGATGGTGCCGCCGGGAGTTTCGTATACGCCGCGCGATTTCATACCAACAAACCGGTTTTCGACAACATCAATTCGCCCGATACCATTACTACCAGCGCATTCATTTAACTTGGCCAGCAAAGTTGCAGGACTCATCCGTTCACCATTCACAGCAACAGGGTTTCCTGCTTCATATTCGATCTCTATAGTAGTCGCTTTGTCTGGAGCGGATTCGGGAGCCACTGTCATCATAAACATATCTTCATCAGGCTCCGTCCAAGGGTCTTCAAGCACTCCTCCCTCATAACTGACATGAAACAAATTACGATCCATGCTGAATGGCTTATCTTTACTAACGGGAACCGGAATGCCGTGTTCCTTTGCATAATCCATGAGCGCAGTGCGGGAGGTCAAATCCCACTCACGCCAGGGTGCGATAATTTTGATATCCGGGTTCAGGTCCATATACGCCAATTCGAAACGAACCTGGTCGTTTCCTTTCCCCGTGGCACCGTGAGAAACACCATCGGCTCCGCAGTTTTTCGCTATCCTTATTTGTTCCTTGGCAATCAAAGGACGAGCGATCGCGGTACCCAACAAGTAATCATTCTCATAGAATGCATTGCCGCGAAGCATGGGAAACACGAAGTCACGAACAAATTCTTCCTTTAAGTCTTCAACATAAACTTCGCTGGCACCTGTGGCGATGGCTTTTTCGCGAACAGGGTCAAGCTCCTGCCCTTGCCCGACATCAGCGGCAAACGCGACAACTTCGGCGTCATATTTTTCTCGAAGCCATTTAATAATCACCGAGGTATCAAGTCCGCCGGAATATGCCAGTACAATTTTTTTTACATTCATTTCAGTAAATCCGTTCTATTAAAATGTCACTAATAATATTCAGCACCACACAAAATTCAAAGACGCACAAAATTTTTATCCAAAGCATAATGCGCCGCACCTAGAAGGGAAGCCTTTTCATTGAGGATCAAGCGAACAGGAATCCGCTCAAGCCAACCTTGGAACCTGCCCTTATCAAGAAAGTTTTCCATAAAGAATCTATCTTTCATCAAGGAAAGTATATTTGGCGCAATCCCACCGCCCACATAAACTCCTCCAGTCGTTTTCAACTGCAGAGCCATGTTCCCCGCAACCGCACCATAAATCTCAACAAACACCTCAATCGCAATTCTACAGGCCTTCGATTTTCCGTTGAGACCGTTGTCAACGACAACCTTGGCAAGACCGTTTTCGTCGAATTCCTTGAGAAGCCAATCCGGTTCCTCCAATTCCTGATTATCGCAAATATATCTATAAATGCGATAAATCCCTTCGCCTGACAAAATTCTTTCTATGCTGACTCGTTCAAACTCATGCAAAAGAAAGTGTAATAATTCTGTCTCAAAAGGGTTACGAGGCGCGAAGTCGCAATGACCTCCTTCCGTTTCCAGAATTCGGTAGCGTCCATGACCACCGGGCACAAGAAAAGCCTGACCTAACCCGGTCCCTGCCGCAAGCACCGCAATACTTCCGCCTTCCTCTGCTCCTTTTTGCAAGACTTCAATTTCGTCATCGCCTAAAAAAGGAACCGAGCAAGCCATAGCGGCAAGATCGTTAATAAGCCAGACTTGATCGATACCCAACGCTTCCTTGATTTGGGGTGCATCAATATCCCACCCCAAATTGGTCACCCGGCAGGCACCGTCTTTGACCAGACCCGCAACGCCAAAGCAGGCCATCTTTGGTTGGCTATCGGTCTCCGCCAAAAATGCATCCAGAATCTGGTCCAGCCCGTCATAGTCTCTGCATTCATACCGGGCTTCCTCTAAAAGCTCAAGGTGCTCACCGGCTTCACGGTATAGCCCAAGATTGACCTTGGTCCCGCCGATATCCCCAGCAAGAATCATTTACTCTCCTAAACCTTTCATACTCGGATCAAGCATCATAAGAAAGATCGAACCCTATCATCCAATGCACCCTGGTCTTTTGTAAACGACTGCAAAGCCGACTGCGTCATAAGATCGTCTAAAGCTATTTCCTCGGGCCAATCATCAAAAACGGGAATTTTACCCCGATCTAAAATTTTCTTTAAATCAGCGGCGGAAAAAGGATGGAACAAGTCAATGCCTCGCTCCTTACAAAATGAGTCGAGCTCCTCTCCCGACATCCTGTCCAAATTAGTTTCGGCCAAAAGATCATCCACAAACTTGATAAATGAATCCGGCACTTCCCAAAGCGTAGAAAATCGTGCGGACTGGGAATGATTCTTATCGATCCCCGGTTGAATATCTTTTCCGATATTGCTTTCAACCAAACCTGTCTGTTCAAGATTTGCAAACTGTTCCATCGCCGCCGGGGGAATGGTTAAAACATCGAGTCCGGCAAGAAAAGCAACCTGCTCCCCGCTTCTGATACTCGCTCCAATTAGCTTTGTACTGATATCTGAATATTGTTTGCGAACATTGATAAGCGCCTCCTGCGTAGCCAGAGTAACTTTTTCACCGACCATATCCCCGCTTCCGGCAGAATTTTCAGTGACCACCTGATTGAGCCTGCCTAAAAATACATTCACGTAATCCGGATTAGACAATCGCGCGGCCAGATAGTTCTGACGCGCAGAAAATCCCAAAGTAAAGTTAATAGGCATTCCCTCTTCTCGAAGGGTCCGAACAGCCAGATAACCCTCGGGCGTTAGAGGAATTTTGATTGTGAAGAATTCCGGGCACACACGATAATAGCGACGGGCATATTCTAATGTACGCTCCATATTCCGTGACATGGAGGGGTGAAGCTCCACGCTCACCCGCGTTTTAAAAGCACGCACTAGGCGCAGGGCAATGCGGCAATTGATAACAAAACCGATTTCCGTGACTCGTTCCTCCTCCGATAAATCGGGAGCCACTTCTTTCAATCGCGTCACAGTTTGACCAATCACCTCATCCATCACACCCGTTTGAACCACCTGGTTTGCCAAAGTATTGTTGGTGGTGAGCGCAGTAAATTCCGATTTCCAGATAGACTGGGCTTTTTCTAAATCACCGGTATCAACCCACAGTTCCGTTCCCGATTCCTTGAATCGAGCCATAACCGGATCAGATTGAAATGCAGGTTGATCGTCACCCAACTCCATACTCGCAATCTCGTGAATCACATCATCGAGCTTCCGTGAAGCAGTCGTCATATTATTTGCCTTTCTCGTAACCAGGTTTATTTAGCAAGGTAAACATATTCTTTTTATAAAACTCAACTCCTGGCTGATCAAATGGGTTGACCCCGGACAGGTACCCCGTCATTGCGACCGCCCGCTCAAAGAAGTAAATCAACTGGCCCAGATTGTGTGCCGAGCGTTCCTTGAGCGTCAGGACCAGGCTGGGAACTCCGCCTTCGAGATGGGCCGCCGCCGACCCTTTGTACGCTTTCTCGTTAACAAAATCCAGCGATTTTCCCTCAAGATAGCCAAGGCCATCTTTATCATCTGTAACACTTGGAATTTCAACAGAGTGGATCGACTTTCCCATCAACAAAAATGTCTCAAACAGGTTGCGGTTTCCATCCTGAACCCATTGGCCCAGAGAATGCAAGTCTGTTGTGTATTGTGCCGAAGCAGGAAAAATACCCCGTCCGTTTTTGCCTTCGCTTTCACCGGCAAGTTGCTTCCACCATTCCAGAATATATTCAAAAGAAGGATGAAATGTTGCCATGAGTTCTATCACTTTCCCTTTTTGATAAAGCAGATGGCGATTTGCCGCATAACGATAAGCTATGTTTTTCGATAAGTCAGAAGTTTCGGTCAACTCGTTTTCTGCCTGCAAAGCACCTTCTATCAAAGCGCGCACATCGATTCCGGCCATGGCAAGGGGCAACAACCCAACAGGAGTCAATACCGAAAAACGACCCCCTACATCATCAGGGATGACAAACGATTTATATCCCTCTTCATCGGCCAGACTCTTTAATGCTCCTTTTTGTGAGTCGGTAGTCACCACGATCCGCTTACGGGACTCTTCCCTGCCATACTTTTTATCCATGAAATTTCTGAGCAGTCGAAAAGCTATGGCCGGCTCAGTCGTCGTCCCCGACTTGGATATCACATTGATGCAGATCTCTCTATCCGCCAGTCTATTGAGTAGATCCGCGTGGTAATCGGAACTTATGTTCTGTCCTGCAAAATAAATTTCAGGTCCGTCCTGATTTCCAAAAGCCGGATTCAAAAACGAAATCGCGGCACGAGCACCTAGATAAGAACCGCCGATGCCAATGCAAACAAACGCATCGCATTGCTCTTTGATTTCCATTTGTGTGGAAACAATTGAATCCAGCAATGTAGTAGAAGTTCGCGATGGCAAATGGAGCCACCCCAAATAATCGCTCCCCTGCCCCGTTCCACTTTCCAAGTCGATATGCAAACGATCAATATCAGCCTGCAGGGAATCTATCTCCTGATCGGAAACAAAAGACTTGGCATTGTCGTCGTTGAAATTGATATCGGTCATAAAAGCAACGCAAAATAGTTAAATGAGCATAAGCCGCAGAAAATCTTTTGACAAAACATTATTCATTGTCCATTCTATTTTTCAGACTGCTAATCACCCAGTGAAAAGCCATGAACTTTAAAATCATCGATCCGCTAATCGGAGCGGGTTCCGGGGCCGCTATCGCCACATTGGTTTATTTCATTTTACCCGGCGATTGGAACATGATTCCCTGCATGATTGCAGGCGGCTTGTCTGGCATGGGGATTGCGTTCTTTTTAACGCTACTCCTTATGCCGTTTTTTGGGGCCTTTGAAGTAATGATCCCCCTCCATATCATCGGTATGATTACGGGAATGATGGTTGGTATGGCCTTAACCTTGGGATCAACGCCGACTTTTTGTCTCACCACTCTGGGTGGACTGACAGGCATAACCGTGGCGATTATAATCTATTTCTCAAACAAAAAACACCTCAGTCCCATGAGAAATTCACCAACGAACCCTCTTTGAAATCCAGTCCAAAATGGCCACTTCAAGCACAAAAGGATATGACCGGGTAGCGAATGTATTCGATTTTCTCAGAGGTGGCGATATGAAGCGCTGGTGCGCCCCTCAAACCCGACTGTTTGAAAACATGAATGGAAAGGTTTTGTATGTGGGAGCGGGAACCGGACAGGAGATCGTCAACTTTCCACCCGGGCTCAATATCACAGCTATTGACCTTAGCTTAAAAATGCTCGAAAAGGCCAGACCAAGAGCAGAGGCTTACAATGGAAAAATAAATCTCGAAATTATGGACGCGCATCGACTGGCATTCCCGGACAATTCGTTCGACACCGTGGTCACGGTCTGTGTCTTCTGTACAGTGACCGACCCGGTTCACGGATTGGAAGAGATTAAACGAGTGCTCAAGCCAGATGGAAAGCTGTTAATGTTCGAGCATGTAATGAGTCGCAACCCACTATACGGCTTGATACTTAAAATGATGTCTCTTTTCACCGTGGCTCTCGAAGGTACCCACCTAGATCGTAATACCGTAAGTAATATTCGCAAGGCGGGTTTCGCTGTCGAGAAGGAGCAAAATGCTTATCTCGATATAGTAAAAGCAATCACCGCAAACCCTAATTAATCAATCAATTTACCTCTCTGATGACAATCTGTTCCCATTCCCGGACCAGAAGGGCATAAAATCATTGTAATACTTGGATAAGTATTTTCGGATGAATTGATGGAAGAACTGTACACTCATGAAGATGATATGGTGCAGTACTTTGCCCAAGCCACGCAATCACTCCAAAACATTGTCAGTAACCCGATCCCGGTGAAGAAAAACTGACAAAGGTCTACGATCTATCTAAAGACGTCACGCAACAATTCTTTGAAGTCAACGCCAACCCGGAGGTTCTTCGTGTTTCGGTTCAGGTGGTGGAGTTGATGGATAATTGTTTGAGTTAAAAAGGATTCGGATTTCACGGCTTATCCCAAGATGAAAGTAATCGCCGCACTCACGCTAATGAAAAGGGAAATGGCGAGTGAGTTCGACCCTAAACTTCTAGACAGTTTTATTCGTCTGATGGGCCCTGAAGCCTGACTATTTTTACCCAACAAAAAATGGATCAGTTAACAGCCAAAGAAATTATAAAATAATTTTTAATAGACTTTTGGTCAATCAACTGACTGGCAAGTCTTCGCGCGTCTTCTTTTGATTCGAAACGGCCTATTCGAATTTTATACCAATTCCCCCCCGATTTCTTTTTCGACTTCACCTGGTAAACACCTCGTATTCCCTTTTTGGTAAGTGAATCGACCAGACGACTAGCCTGCTTGGAAGAGGGGAATGCAGCCACTTGAAGAGTATGGATTTTCACCCCTCCTTCACGGCCGAGGTTCTTACCTTCCCCCGTCCTTTTTGCTTCCAGTTCCATGCGAGTGGCATTTTCCTGCTGAACCTGCCAATCCCGGTAACCTAACCCCGCCATTAATAAAACTACCAATGCAGAAACAACGGTGACCCGCGTTCTTAGGTTCAAGCGACTGAATGCGACCAAGCCGTCCAAAAATCCAAGAACAAGCAATTGCGCTAAACTCCTGACAAATTTGAACAGCGCACCGAACCAACCTCCAAAATATTCAGCAAAAGATTTGGAAAGTCCTATGCGAACTTTTAGCTTTTCTAATTGGCGCAGGTCGCCTCTGCTGAACAGTTTTATCTTCCCGACTTTACTTGCGAATCTGGATTCTTCCACTTCCCTCATCAATTCGGTACGGCGCTCCAGATCCAACTCTTGAAAAGCTTCTTCACATTTTTGATGAAGGGATGGGTCTATTCCTTTCAAGTTGCCTTCGCAATAAGCACGAGCGGTTATCTCCCGGGCCTGTGATGTCCCCGGCGACTTCCACGGCAACGCACCAAGATAAAAGCGCAACGCAAACGAATCTGATCTTTGATTCTCCAAAAGTCGAGGGAGAACAAAACCAACAATTCCTTCTGACTCTTCACTCCCACTTTCCAGAGCAGAGAGGAAAACAGGTTCTGTTTTCCTGGTGAACAAACATTTACGGAGAAATAGCGAAGCAAGGTGGCTGACAATAACATCATCGCAAAACTCTTCTGCCTTTAGAATGACAAGCAGTAAATCAATTTCCCCCGTTGTCAAATCCCCCCCCCTGCCAAGAATCGAGAGCAAAGGAGCGCGGTAAGGAGAATCCTCCGGCTGTAAAAGAAAAGCTTTCAAAAAAATTTTCTGCGCCCGAGAGTCATCACGCCCTGCAAACAAGAGGTAGTCGGCAAAATGCATGATGACATGATTGCGCAATCGCCTGCCCTGACCGGGTAAAAAATATGAGGAATAGGTAAAATCAAGGACCGTCTGAAATCCATCAATAACATCTACCGGGTCGGCAGTGCTGGAAATATCCTTGAAGTTATGCATGGCGTTATGAAAACGCTGTTCCCCGACCAAGCCAAAGGCAAAGAATCCCACAAACACGCTGATGACAAAAAGAAACCATTGAAGAAACGAATCATCAAAAGCAGTACTGGGCAAAGCCACTTCATGAATGAAGTAGAGCGTAAAAAATCCGAACGTGATCATGAGCAAAAAGGAAAGCCCCATTCGGATAAAAATATATTTAAGGGTTTGGTACATTATTCAATTCAGAGGTTGTGGAATCTTCCGCAGGAACCTGATCCATCAGGGTATCCGCGGGTTCAATAGCTCGGGGTGGAATGATAGTCTCTTCTTTAAGTGCAACATTCATTGACTCCGCCGACTGATCATCCACAAGTGTTCCCGACTGGACGTCTACTTTTTCAAATTTAATTCCTTCGGGTATTGGAAACTTAATCGGATTTTTTCCTTGCAGAGCCTGTTGCATGTAGAACACCCATATAGGTGCTGCGGCCCCCCCTCCGGTCAAGCCACGTCCAGATCGATGGACCATGGGATCGTTATTATCAAAACCGACCCAGACCGAAGTGGAAAAATCTTTGGTAAATCCATTAAACCAGGCATCTTTAGAACTATTCGTGGTCCCTGTTTTTCCAGCCGCAGGATGCTTGAATCCCATTCGCCTGACAACTCTGCCCGTTCCACCGTCCACCACTCCCTGCATCATATTTAACAGCGGATAAATTGATTTCGGAGCGTAACGTTGTATCCCATGATAAAAATTCTCATACAGAGTGTTGCCTCTGAAGTCTTCGATACGTTGAATAAAATAAGGCCCGTTGTATACACCCAGGTTGGCGATCATGCTATACGCCGAAGCCATCTCAAGAGAAGAAACACCCGATGTGCCCAGCGCCAGCGAAAGATTGTTTCCAAGCGGACTGGTAATACCAAATTGCTTAGCTGTTTCAATCACCTTTTCTGGCGTCACTTCCTGAATCAACTTGACTGACACTACGTTGAGTGACTGCATCATGGCTTTTTTTAGAATGACATCTCCGACATGTTCATCCTTAAAGTTTTTTGGCTCCCATAGATCAGTACCCGGGATGTCTATAGTGATAGGTTCATCCTTGATAATAGAAGCGGGGTTATATCCGTGTTGTTCCATCGCTGTCAGATAAACAAACGGTTTAAACGATGAACCGGGAAGTCGATTATTGGACACGGCGCGATTGAACTGGCTATGGGAATAATTGCGTCCACCCAACATTGCCCGAACGGCACCGCTCTGGTTTTCTATCGATACCATTCCCACCTGCAAAGGATTTTTTGTATCCAGCTCTTTCATTTCACTTTCCAATGCTTCCAGATGGGACACGGCCGATTTCTGGGCGAAGCCTTGAAGGCGTGCGTCCAGAGTGGTGAAAACTTTGAGTCCGCCGAAATGAACAAATTCCTTTCCATAATCACGTTCCAGCTTTTCAATCACATAGTTGACGAAATATCGATTGGGATTATTGTCTTCTCTTGGCCGAGTCAGCTCCAGCGGGGAAGCCAACGCTTTATTTTTTTCGTCAGGAGAAATCAGATTCTCTTTAACCATCCGCGTCAAAATATATTCGGTTCGACGCATGGAACGTGGGTAGTCTGTAAATGGATTAGCATTGTTGGGCGAGTTTGGTAGTCCTGCCAGAAGCGCTCCCTGTAACACAGTCAACTCCCTCGCCCTCTTTCTAAAATAAACCTGCGCGGCTTCTTCCACACCATAGGCCCCACTGCCAAAATATATCTGATTGCAGTAAGCTTCCAAGATCTGGTCTTTTGAAAAGGTCACTTCCAACTGGAGGGAAACTAAAAGTTCCTTGATCTTGCGTATCCAGTTTCTTTTAAATGAAAAAAAAAGATTCTTTGAAAGTTGCTGGGTTATGGTACTTCCACCCTGCAAAATTTTTCGCTCACGAACATTCATATAAAGGGCTCTCATTAAACTGAGATGATCGAGCCCTTTATGCTTATAAAAACCTGCGTCCTCTGCCGCTACTATCGCTTTAATAAAATTGGGTGAAATATCATCCAATGAGACAGGATAACGCTGACCCAGAACCTTGATTCTCTCTCCATCCGCAGAATAAATTTCAGTGGGAAGGCTTAGGTTGATTTTTTCGAGATCATCAGGAAGCTGGGGCAAGTCACGACTGAGGACAAAATAAGCCCCCACTCCGGCAAATGTCGCAAGAAGAGCCAGAACATAAAACCCAAAAATTAAACGTTCAAACAATCGTCGGATCAAGGAATGTCTCCGGAAGGAGCGGTCAAGGCGTGGAATTCTTCGCCAGAAATATCTAACCCTGTTCTTTCAATTTGAGATAACATATTATTGGCTATCTCCAGAGGAACAGGAATTAACAGTACTCCCGTATAGTAATCGGTATCATACTCAATGCCGAATTCGAGACTGGGAATTGATCCAAGTGGGACTACAGGTTCGCGGATTCCCAATCGTGTGATACTGTAATCTTTCGCGAGAAACCATCGAGGATCGGGAAACACAGCCTGTTGCGTTTTCGGATCAAGCGTCTGCAAAACAGGAAGAAATACTGTCGCAGGGTAAACGCGGTCATTTTCAAATCCTGCCTCCTCCAACCGGCCTCGTTTAACAGCGCGAGTGGCCTGCACTTCCACCAGGGCATCCGTTGACATAAATATTTCATGAACTGGAATATTTTGGGAGTCAATGAAACCGACGGTGATCCACCGACCGGAACGTTTTAAAAGAACACGTGTCCAGTTATTTTGCGAATCAATCGAAATGAGTTCAAAGGGGGAAATTATACCCGCAGACCATTGCCCGGGAAAATCATAATACAACTCAAGAAACTTTTCGCGAGACAAAACCAGTGGAAATGAAGGTTCAATTTTTTCGAACAGTGTCTTGAGTGAATCAATCGCTTCAGCAGACTCCTNCCTGGAGTCGAGAATGGATCGAATGGTCTGGATTTTACTTTGAGCGAGCACACCCTGTCTGTCCCTTTCCCAGACACGNCCTAACTGAGGGCGAGTTGCATTCTGCCACTTGAGGTAGTTTCCTACCCCACGCTCAAAAATTTTNCCATAAAACTCAAGAGAAATGAGTGCCAGAAGGGCGAAGAAAAGTATCATACCACCCTGCCGCTGGCCTTGAATACCGGGGAACTTCACTTAGATTATCTCACGGTGAGAAATTGATGCAAAGAAGGTGTGCCAGAAGCGGCTAAAACACAAACTATTTAACAGTTATTTTACTTATAGACTCTGTGATCATTTTTAAACGGTCGATTTTTTCCTTAAGCAATTTCTTATTTATTTTTTTACGACCCGGACGGCCTTTCTTTTTAATGGAGACCTTGGTCTTGGCAACCCTGGAGGAAGCAGGACGCCCCGGCCTTTTATTAACAACCCCTATTCTTAATGACCTCAGAGGCGGCGCTGAACTGCCTCCCTTGACCGTCTCCTGAATACTTTCAACACAAACCTTTTGTAAGTCGACATCCATTTTCCTGAAAAGAGTCAATAGTCTCTTCTCAGAGGAATCAATTGTCATCAATTCCTGACGCGCGGGTTTCCTAAACGCTATCTCTCCCTTGCGAAAATTAACCAACTTGGTTTCAGGAGTGGCTTCTACTTTGGAAATTACCGGAACCGGGGAAATGTCGTGACTGCCCACTTCCTGAGTTAGCAATTGCTCCAGCGATATATTTCCCAATCGCGACAGTTTCACCAAAACTGAAATCGGAGCATCCCTTTCTCCTGCTTCATATCGGACATAAGTGCGAAACCCGACTTTAAGAATATCCGCCATCACCGATTGTGTACAGCGCAATTCTTTCCTGATCAATCTAATATTTTTTGCCAATACGGACATCCGTAATTCTCCTGAATGCTCTATTACGAGTATCCTCTAATTATAAGTTTGTGAGCGAAACATTAGCAACGGTATAATTGCTTTTTCACCTATCAATAAATTTAGCCACTTCCCTTGAAAAATAGCTGAGGATCATCTGTGCTCCCGCTCTTTTGATACTCAAAAGAATTTCCATCATCACTCTTTCACCATCCACCCAGCCCTTTTGAGACGCCGCTTTGACCATGGAGTATTCGCCACTCACATTATACGCAGCTATCGGAACATGTACTTCGTGTCGAACTCGATAAATAATATCCAAATACGAAAGAGCAGGCTTGACCATGACAATATCCGCCCCCTCTTCTATATCCTGCAGCACTTCCTTGATCCCCTCATCTGTATTTGCCGGGTCCATTTGATAAGAACAGCGATCTCCAAACTTCGGCGAAGAGTCTGCCGCTTCACGAAACGGTCCATAAAATGCCGATGCATATTTAGCCGCATACGACATAATAATTTTATCCTGATGACTCGTTTCATCCAGTGTTTTTCGGATTGCCTGTACTCGACCATCCATCATATCTGAAGGAGCAACGATGTCTGCACCAGCTTCCGCATGGGTCAACGCCATTTTGGATAAAAGTTCCAAGGTGGCATCATTTAATATCTGGCCATCTTCAACCACCCCACAGTGCCCATGGTCGGTGTACTCGTCTATACAAACATCGGTTATGACAACCAATTCTGGTACAGCATTTTTTATTTCACGTATCGCCCGTTGAATAATTCCATCCGGATTGTATGCTTCGGAGCCGAGATCGTCTTTTTTATCAGGAATCCCAAAAAGGATCACCGCTGGAATTCCCAATGAATAAGCTTCCTTCGCTTCGGAAACCAGATTGTCAATAGAAAGACGGCTCACTCCTGGCATGGAAGAGATTTCCTGCCTGACTCCTGAGCCTTCGCATACAAAAAACGGCTCAATCAGATCCGCCGTGGATAAAGAGGTTTCACGAACCATCCTTAAAAGGCCAGCGTTTTGGCGCAGACGCCTGTATCTATGAACGGGAAATGTCATTTTGAAGAGATATCTATTTGAAAACGTTCGTAAAATAAAAGACAGGTACTAACGAATACCCAAACTTCCATTAAGAGTACCATAAGCCCACATGAGCAACAACAGGTCTATTCAGGCCGCCCCATACTCAATTCCCACTTCTGGCACAGCGTTAAAAATTTGACGATACTACTGTCTTATCAAAAGTATTTTGGCATGCAACGTTAACGGTCAGTCTGCCCCAAAACAAATGAAATCACTTATTTTACTGTGGTTACGCGTTCGCCCCTATAAGTCAATGCACTTTCAACGAGCAATCCTAAACATGGCATAGGTTTTGCTTTTACTTGTTTAAGCTATACTTTAAAAATTCCGATAAGCTGTAAGACGGTTCTATCTGCACCCACTTTTTTAGGAGAATCAGTAAATGGATTCGTTCGACTCGTTTCAGGACAAAGAATTTGACCAACTTAATGAAGCAATATTGAAGGCTATTATTTCGTCAAAGGATGTGGATAAAGTCCTGCAGGATTTCAAAGCCAAGGACCTCATCAATGAAATGGCTGTTGTGAACCTCATCCTCAGCCTGGAAGAATTATCCGGCCTGATGTTTTCAGATTCACAAGATGAAAAAACGTTTTCACTGGAACCTTCGAAAGAAAAGCAATCTGTAAAAAAAGAACCAGAGAGAAACCTGTTGGCGGAAAGCCCCAAAGGGAAAGCGGCCTCCACCTCCCCCAGCCATCATCTTGTTGACGGGGAAATATTAAGCCGTAATGAAATTCTTTTTGAAAAGTTTTACCAAGGAAAATTCAATGAAAAACAGTGGCTGAAACAAGCCAAAATCAAGATATAGAAAACCCATGCAGGATGGCAATAAATAAATGCGGCAGGAAGGTTTCTGCCCCACCCTCATTTATAATTTTTCAGGCCAACATACGGTTTATTGATTTTTGAAAATTTTCGAGTCGCAGGAAATATATTTGATCTGCTTGATCGGAATCACAAAAATTTCGTCCACGGTGGTCACCTCAAACAACTCAAGGTCATCGCTGAAACCGTGTTTTTCCGTATTTTCGAGCACCACTTCCTCATTATCAACAAACACCACTTTTAACCTATACAACATACTCTCTCCTCATTCGCTGGTGTGATTCCACAAGTTCCGTTCTTAATTAGGTAACGTGATCGCTTCAAATTTCTTGTGCAGGGGGTTTCCCAGATAATCTTCAACGTAATTTTTCAGATATCCTTTTTCGTACAACTTTTTGTTAGAAAGGTCGGAGTTGACCTTATGCAGAACTTTGAAGGTGCAACGGGGAAACTGGGACTGAAATTCTTCAAATGAGGCCCCTGAAATATCTTTTTCTTCCCCGGAAGCCCCCTCTAAAATAACTTTAGGAAGATACACTCTCCTTTGGTTGGTCAATCTGCGCCCGACATCACCAAACGTAAGTAATGTACTGCAATTAGAATCACCACCAAGCATATGATTGGGGACATACAGATAACGAGCGCGGTTCCTGCGAAGCAGGTTCATGACTTTGTATACGTTTCCAGCCATTACCACAGTATCTTTTTTCTCCAACTCGCAGGAATCGAATGTCTTGATGATTTTGTTCCTGTTCAGGAAAGCGGTGATGTCCGATTCTGTTTGAATCATTGTAGTGTTGGGTAGATCAGCTTCATAAATTTTCCGCGATTCCCTTGCGAGAAATTTTTTACCCTGCCTCATTAACGCGGTGGTCTCACTGTCAATATATTTCAGAGGAGTAAGGCATCCCATCCAAAGCAAACATTTTTTATTGATCTGTGAAATCTTTTTGGCATCGACAGACATAGTATCGGGTCCAAGCGAATAAAAATTGGCAGAGGTAACTGCTGGCCCATCCAGAATTCTCATAACCTGATCCACGGTAGGAGCATGAGGCATCAGTCTCTTTCTATACGCCCCCAGAGTTATCACCGAAAGTTCAAAATTAATCCTGCCCGGATATTTATCTGCAAGCTGATTGATCTCATCCGCAGGAGTGTATCCAACCGTAAATAAAATGATATTTTTATCGGTAGTTTCCAGGAATTCTTTCAACCAGTCCATCGCACGGGGATGAAGGAACAGGTCTGTCCACTCCATATACTCATTACCGCCGACCACCCAGGATTCCGCCCCTGTAGGATGCGACTGTATTTCTTTAAGAATGAACTCCCAATCTTCCTGAGTGGTTAAGGGAACATCGAAGGTGGTCCTGTAGCTGTGGTCCTTTTCGTAGCAGAAGGAACACTTCACCGGGCAGGTTTTCCCCAGACTGAGAGGAATTTTCCTGTCTTTCATTTCGCGTCTGAATACTTCGTGCAGTAGTTCTTTATCCAACCAAATTCTCCTTAACAAACGATAAGCAGTATCTGTCTTTTACTAGGACTACCCGTTGTCCCAATCGCTGAAAATTTTAACCAGATTCTCATCCACAGGAACATCTTCCTTTTGTTCGTCTGACAACTCTTTAAGCAACTGACTTAAATGCACTGCGGCACATCCCATATAGGCTATGCTTTCCTGCTGTAACTTGTAATTACCCTCTTTCAATTTCTTCTGGAATTTATCTAGGAGATCATCATCGTAGGGACTTACCATTACAGCCTTCTTAAAAGATTCGATCGCACCGTAATAATCTTTTTTCTCATGTAGGTCGATGGCATCTTTCAATTCCTCCTGCGCTTCTCTGAATTCTTCTACCGTTACTGGTTCCTTGGCCATATTGTTTCTAGTCCCATCAAAAAATGATTAACATTAAACCCTTTTCGGGAATATAACGAAAACGTTTTCCATGATAACCCGCAAAAAAAACAATCCCGATCCAAGTATTTGTCGGAACTTTCAACCTGATGACAATACATGTACTGGAAA
>PCCT01000049.1 GCA_002731985.1 Nitrospinota bacterium | reverse complement strand
CGTCCCATTCAGATTGGGGCTTGACCACTCTAGACCCTTTTACTTTACCTTTGTAAATCAGAAGAGAATCCAGTATTTGCCTCAGTTGGTTCTCATCCAGAGCCTGAATACCCTCTGGCCTTCTATCAAAAGGTCCCATTAACTTTCCTCAATATTCGAAAAATATTTCCATAAATTACTTAACACAGAGAAATTATTGCATGTAAATAATCAAGAGGTCTCATCAGGGGGCAAGCCCACTATTGACAACAAATTTTCTTCAGGGTGAAAACTTCCCCCCAGTCCTAGCCTAAAGATAGAAACTCTCAGCGAAAAATCATTCATCTTTATCAGACTTAAACTGATAGCCCTTTTCCCTGAGGGTGATGATGTGGGTGGGATTCTGCGGTTTCTTTTCGAAGTATTTTCTCAGGCGGGAAATAAAATTATCTACGGTTCGTGTCTCGGTTTTCGGATCGTAGCCCCATACTTTTTCCAGCAATTCCTCTCGGCTGACTACATCGCCTTTTTGCTCGACCAGAAGTTTCATGACCAGCGCCTCTTTAGTGGTGAGATAAAATTCACCGTCGACACCGTTCGCCTGACCGGTTCCAAAGTTGATCCACATTTCGCCAAAGCGGTAAATCTCCTGATCGTGCACTGGCTCTTTGTACCATTCCGAACGACGCAGGATACCTTTCACACGTAACAGAAGTTCTGGTAGATGAAATGGTTTGGTCAGGTAGTCATCGGCACCCGCTTCCAACCCGATTTCCCGGTCCTTTTCTAAAGACTTCGCGGTGAGCATGAGAATGGGGAAACGCATATTGGTTTCCCGGATGGTGCGGGCCACCTCCAGTCCGCCCATTTTAGGGAGCATGAGGTCGAGGATGATCAGGTCGAAATCTTTTTTCCTCAACTCATCAAGCGCCGACACTCCATTATCAACCAGGAAAACTTCGTACCCTTCCCGCTCGAGGTTAAACAGAAGTCCTTTTGCCAAATGGGGATCGTCTTCAACTAATAATATACTGTTGGGTTCCTGCACAATCAACTCCCCTCTTCTGTAACTTCTTCAGGTTTGGTTTCGCTGAGAGAAGGACTCAGCGGAAGGCTAACTGTGAAGCAGCTTCCTTTTCCCCGGCCTTCACTGGAAACGCTGATTTTTCCTTTATGGCTTTTAACAATTTGCTGGGAGATGTACAAGCCCAGTCCAGCTCCTTCAATGTTCTGGGTTTCCTGATTCTGTACCCGATAGAATTTCTTAAAAACTCTCTTCAATTCTTTTTTATCGAATCCGAATCCCTGGTCTATAAAATCAATATTACAGAATTTTTCATCCTGCTTCACTCGAATGGTGAGGGACGAACCCGCAGACGAGTATCGCAGGGCATTCACTATCAGGTTATTAAACACCATACGCATGGCTCGCGTATCCATGCTGACCTTGGGTTGATCATCCAACTTCAGTTGGACCTCGCATTGTTTGTCTTCAAACAGCCTTTTATGATGCTCTACCGTTTCCCGCAAAAATGAAACAATGTCCACTGCCGTGAACTGGAGTTGCATGCTTTTGGGATCGGACTTACTGGATTCAAGAATATTGTCTATCAGGTCCGACAGGCGTCCCGTATCGATCAGCATGGTTTCCACAAAATCCAGTGTCTCTTCTGGTGATACTTCCTGATACTTCAGAGTCTCCAGATAAAGCTGAATAGATGCAAGTGGCGATTTTAACTCGTGCGACACGCTGGAAACAAAGTTACTTTGCAACTTGTTCAACCGGGCCTGTTTGTTCCAATAGACGAATATAACGTAAACCCCGGCAAGAATCATTAACATCAACACCCCCCCCTCCAACAGGACGACCCAGTTGAGGTCCGATTCCAAAAGTTCGGGCGGGAGGTTTTGGGCAAACTCAGCCAGGTTACGGCTGTTTTTGACGTACCAGTATATCCAGACCGCCATCAGGCCTATCCAGGCAACCTGCACCCCTATAAAGACGAATATGGGGTGAAATAATGCTCGTAGTCGATTCATACCGGAATCTCTATTTCAGTCGATACCTTCTAATTGGCCCAATGCCTCTATCCCCTAATATTACATAAGTTTTACATAAGATTTCTATATTTCAGGTTAGTATAGTCGCAAGTTCAAGAAAACAACAAATAATCTTATAACCTATTGGAAAAAGGACCTATGCCGACACTCACTCAAGTAAAACCCCAGCCCACGTTTAACAAGGAAATAGCTGGTTTTTTCATCTTCCTGCATGTTGGAGCGTTGCTGGCCTTATTTCCATTTGCCTTCTCCTGGAGCGCGGTGGCCCTGTTTGCATTTATGCACTGGCTGACGGCCTCTATCGGCATCTGTTTCGGTTATCACAGATACCTGACACATCGCGGAATGGACCTTCCAAAATGGTTGGGCTATACGATCGTATTTATCGGATCACTCGCCTGCCAAAACGGACCTATCAAGTGGATAGGCCACCACCGGATGCATCATGCGGGATCAGATACGGACCGAGACCCGCATAGCGCAAAAGACAGCCTCTGGTGGGCACATCTTGGATGGATGATTTATAAACAACCTCAGTTTGACAGCCCTGAAGTCATTGCAAATTACACGAAGGATATTTCAGACAACAAGTTCTACCAGTTCCTAGAAAACCATTATATTAAAAACCAGTTTATTCTTGGGTTTATTTTCCTGGCTATTGGCGGGTTACCCTGGGTGGTATGGGGAATTTTCCTGCGTCTGGTGGTGGTCTATCATGGAACCTGGTTTGTTAACAGTGCGGCACATGCTTTCGGCTACAAAAACTTTCAACTGAAAGACGACCTGGCAACTAACTGTTGGTGGGTAGCTATTATCGCCTACGGCGAAGGCTGGCATAACAATCATCACGCCTTTGCAAAATCCGCCAAGCATGGCCTGCGCCCTGGGGAAATAGATATGACCTGGATGGCCATCTGGACTCTCAAGAAACTTGGGTTGGCTAAAAATATCAGGGTTGCCAAAGTGAAACCCACTTCGAATCCGACCTCGACCGATTCTGCTTTTGAAGGAGAAATCGTAAAGATGGCGGCCTGATTTGTATAACGTTTTACAAAAAAACCAAACCCGGAAAATCGGGTTTGGTTTTTTTTTGTCTTGGGTAAAGCTTTAAACCCTCCCCAATCTCCTTCCCGTGGGAATTATAAAGAGAAATCAAATATTCATACTCATTCCTCAAAAGTAAATTCCATGTGGTAGCCTGCGTATTTTCTCAGGTTGATCACCCGGTTTTCAAATATCAGATACTGGCCCTTAATACCTGTAAGCTTCTCGGTAAACTCATTCTCCTTATCCAGGTTGTGACTTTTTATTTTTCCCGGAACGGACTCGACAGGATAGGCGAACGACTGAACCTCTTCCTCATGCAAAGCATATTGCTGAAGATCTTCAGGAATGCATTCAATCATTTTCTCCCGCATCGCGGGGAAATCGACATCCTCGATCTGTCCCAAAAGCATCTTCCTCCAGTTGGTCCGATCGGAAATCTTTTTAGCCAGAACTATCTCTATCTGACCCGATAAAATCCGCCGGGGAACTTTGGCGATGATCAACGCTTTCACCGCTCCCTGATCAATCCAACGGCTTGGAATATTGTAGTGACGGGTTACCCCTACTTTCACCCCGGAAGTCTGTGACAGGTAAACGAAGTGGTCTATGTTGCAATACTTTTCATAGAATTCGCGGTCTGCGTCATTCCCTTTGTCATGCTGGCATTTTTCCGGACGGACTCCGCAAATATCATTTTCCGGCAAATCCCGCGTACAGGGAAAACAATATCCCTGACTGTAGGTTTTCTTGATCCTGCGACCGCACTCTATGCAGGTGATCTTTCCTGTAAATTTCATGGTGACACGGTTGCCCACTTCGGATGTCAACGGATACGGTTCATCGTCCAGGCTCAGGAAGTATTGAACAGGCATATCTGCCTCATGGGTCATTTTACGCAACTGACCGGATATTGTTTGTGACATGGAATATCGTCCTCTTTCAGTAAATCAAAAAAGTGATCTTATTGAAATTTTCGGACATCTAGAGTTTCACCGTGGCAATTTCCTTCGACAGCAAACTTGTAAGTCTTAGCAACATCGGAAACTGGCATACCTGCTGAACTGTCCACCCCCATTATTTCCAAGGTTTCTTTAACAAATACGGGACTGACCGCATTAACCCGGATGCTATCCAGTTCCAATGATGATGCCCGAACAAAGCCTTCCAAACCTGCATTTGCTAGGCTGATTATGGAGCTACCTTTCATTAGCTCATGAGCCAACATTCCACTTTTCACAGTGATAGAACCACCTTCATTTAGGTAATCTCTCCCAATTCTAATCAAATTAACTTGGCCCATCAGCTTATTGTCTAATCCCAATTTATAATCTTCATCTGTTAGTTATTTGAAATTGCCAAAATTAGCCAAACCGGTAGTGTAAATTATGGCATCGACTTTTCCAATCTCCTCGAATAAAGATTGAATAGATTCCTTAGAAGGAGAAATATCTACCCGCTGGTCTCCATCTCTGTAACCAACCTTAGTAACATCGTGGTCTTTTTTTAGGAGTTTGATGACAACTTTTCCTGTGGTTCCAGTGCCACCAGTGACGATAACTTTCATTTATATTTCCCTTTCTTTTTTTTGTGTAATCAGGTGGGTAACGCTCGACAATTTGCCTGAAGATACGCCGCTTTCTCCCAACCCCCTATGAACAACTTTTAGGTATAACTCGATCAAAATCGATCACGGGGAGTTTTTATAGCTGTGAAATAATATAAGGCAAATAATGCGACACCCACTGCGACAATGACAGAAACGGACTCAAATATAAGAAAGGAGAGACAAAACAAAATCAGATAAAATAGTACTTTTAACATCTCGTCCCCCCTGCCGACCATGGATTCTTCTCAATCACATTGACGCATTATAAAACATTTTAATCTGAGGAGCAGATCATCCAAGGGTTATGAGCAGGATTTTAAATATAATAGCGGAAAGTATTGCAGTGAAGGGAACCGTGGCCAGCCAGGACATTACAATCTCCTGGATAATCCCAAGGTTGAGTGTGGGCAAGCCACGGGCAAACCCAACGCCTATGACCGAACCTACTAGAGTGTGTGTTGTGGAAACTGGCAATCCCATTTTGGAGCAGATCAAGACAATGGTAGCCGCTCCAAAAGTGGCACAAAAACCACGCGAAGGGGTGATCTCGGTAATCTTACTTCCTATTGTCTCCATCACCCGCCTTCCCCAAACCAAAAGCCCGAAAACAATACAGGCGCCGCCCATGGCAAGAATCCATGAAGGCATTTCAACTTTCATCGCCACAGATCCGTTTTTGAGAATGGAAACTACTGCCGCAAGTGGACCTACGGCGTTTGCCACATCATTGGACCCGTGAGCAAAAGCGATGTAAAACGCAGTGAGGATTTGAAGGTATTTAAAAATATTTTCTGTTGATTCCAGTTGCCGGTGGATATCTCTCTTGGGTACGTCAGGAACTTTTTTCACAAGAATCTTCGAGAAATAAAATCCAATCACACCAACAACGAAGGCATAAGCCATTGCCTCGACAAAAGAAAGGTCAAGGTGAAGATTTTTCAGACCTTTGTAAAACATGGCATTGGCAAGAATCACGCACACCATAAAAACCATGTAAGGCAGTAGCCACTTGGCATACAACAAAGGGTTGCGCCTGCGAAAAATCTGATGAGAAATAAATCGGAAAAGAATATAAGCACATAACCCACCCATCACTGGGGAAATGACCCAACTCATCACAACTTCCCCCACCCTGCCCCAACTGACCGCATCCAGCCCTCCAGCCACCACACCGAATCCGATAACAGCGCCGACAATAGAGTGAGTTGTCGAAACGGGCCAGCCAAGATAACTGGCTATGTTGAGCCATACAGCGGATGCAACCAGAGCCCCTATCATCCCATACACCAGATGAATCGGGACATCTGCGAAGATCGATGGATCCAGCATTCCTTTGCGAATGGTATCGGATACATGTCCGCCAACAAAATAAGCACCGGCAAATTCAGCAACGGCGGCAACAGCTATAGCCTGTTTGAAGGTGAGAGAGCCAGAACCAACACTTGTGCCCATAGCATTAGCGACATCATTGGCGCCAATATTACAGGCCATGTAGACGCAGGCAGTGATCGCAAAAACTAACAGGAAGGTGTTTAAATCCAAAATAACCCCTCGGTTAATTTAATAATCATAGTTCTGGTGAGAAATTCAATCAACGGGAGAGAAACATTCGAAGAGTTTTACCAATTTTTTCAGATTGATCGGCCACACCCCCGAGTTTTTTAATTAACTCGTTGAGCAGAAACAGTTCAGCGGCATTGAGTTTATCATCCATGGAGAACAGTTTTTTAGCTATCAAAAACTGTTTTTTATCTGCCTCCCACTCGGAAGTCCCCAACTCCTGGGCCATTTTTTCTATTTTTTCTGCCTCGGCGCCACCAAAGGAGGATTCCAACAAGTCTTCCAATTCGCGAATCATACTACAGGCCGCATTCGCTATATCTACAACATGCTGAACCAGATCCATTAAAGGCTCAAGAAGTTCTTCCGGGATCTCAATATCTTTTAAGCGCATAATTACTGTCAAATCTTCCACTGCATCGGCAATATCATCTTGCGCCGACAAAAGATGCATGAAGTCTCTTTTATCCACTGGGAGAAAAATACTTTGAGGAAGATGTTGCCGAATGTTATCTTTAATCTTATCGGCTTTATGCTCTGCCTTTTCTATCTGCTGTGAAATTTTCTCAACCTTTATATAGTCCCCGGACTTATAAGCTTCGAACAAAGGAACGATCTGGCTGACGCATTCATTGACTTTGTCAATATGGCTTACCAGCGGCTTAAACGGCGACTTGGCAAACATTGATAAAATGGTTCGCATATGTATCAAACCTCGTAAAAAAGTGATTTAAAGATATCCTGGATAATTCGTCAGAACGCCTGTGCTACAGGCACCCTGCTTCATGACCTGTCGACAATCTAGGGGATTTAGCGGGAAGATGCAAGTTAGAATAACGTTAGGAAACAGGCTCTTAAATACAGGGTTGAAGCTATCCTCCCATGACCGCAAGCCAGTCTTCCAAGCGATTGATTTGTAAATACGAATTGCTTTCGCGGACATTCCCCATCTCATCGAATGGTCTGCCGCCATAATTATGTCCGGGATAAAGCACAATCTCATCCTGAATCTTAGCGAGTCGGCGAGTCAGAGTATGGTACATTTCCTCGCTGTCACCCCCGGGCAAATCCACGCGCCCACATCCCTGCAGAAACAGGGTATCTCCGGCAACAAGATAATCGCCAACCCGAAAACACTGCGACCCCGGAGTATGGCCTGGCGTATGAAGGAAAGTAATATCGACTTCCCCCACTTTGATTTTCTCTTCGCTGTCAGTCAAACGCAGGTCTGTGTCGGAAAGACCCGTCACTTGTTTTAATCCGTCCGCCTCATGTTTATTCACATAAACAGGAGCGGGACTTTTCTCCATCAATTCGGCAAGTCCTTTGATGTTCATGCCAAAGATACTCCCACCAACATGGTCAGGGTGATAGTGCGTTACCAAAGAACCTTTAAGCGTCATGTCCTCGTCTTCGATGACTTTTAGAATTCCATCAATATCCCATGCAGGATCAACTATCACGCACTCGCGGGTATTTTTATCTCCAATCAGGTAAATGAAGTTTGCCATTTGTTGAGCGGAAGAATCAGACTTCCCTATATCCATTCCAGACAGTAATTGTTTAAAAAATAATGGGTTTTCTTCAGCCACCGATTCCTCCTTTGCGAATTAGTTAGTTCAATCTGGTGTTAAGCAGATGAGCCAGCCTCATCCTTGCCTGACTCAGACGAAGTTTTATAATATCCTTGGCTCTCTGGATATAGGCTTTGGTCAATACTCCCGTAGACATTATCTCTTTATCATAAGCAGACATCAGGGCTTGCTTTCTGGACTCATTGGTCCAATCCACTAAATCGGATTGCGCCCATAGCAACTGATCTATTGGCGATATTCGCTGTCCAAGCCGTCGCGCGTATTGTATCAGATTATCATCACCTGTATTCACGAGGCCGCTATCCCAAAGCGCGTGAAGATTGGTTTTACGGCCTCGAAAATTAATTTGAATTTTATTTTCACCTCGGTCTTTCCTATTTCCTAAATGCAGGGGCTGATGCAGATCGGCGACAAAATGAACAAGATACTTCAAAGCTTCAAGTTGATCTTGTAGAGGTGAGCTGGATAGTGATAATACTTCNGAAANTTCACGTACTTTTTCAACCACGCACTTCCCATCCCCACAATCCNTTTTTTTTACATAAGTTCTCTCGCCTTCAAGAACGTTCGCATANTGCCACGGGCCCTGCGACTTTTATCCCTGACACGGTCTGCCCAATTGGCTACATTTGCGAGACTGGTTATGTTAAAATCCTGCTTGATTCTTTTTCGGACCTCTGGCTGTAGGTGCTGATCGGCTATCAAGCCAACAATACGGTGTGCCTCCGGCCCCCAGGCCGAACCATGAACCGGCCAACCCAGCACCAGCGAAAATACCAGCCAAATTAATTTATTAGAGCCTCTGGTTAACAAAATCTGGTTCATAGCTGATTCTCTATACCAACCTGCCAAGTTTCCACGATTGGTTTTTTATCAAACTCAGGTGAGAAGATTTTGAAACTTGTCGTATCGTATTACCACACTTTACGCTTCTGGATTTCAATTACGATTCTATCCCTCGTTCTGGGAGCTCTATCCGTTATCGTCGGAATATTTGACCGAAGCGGAAACACGTCCCACAAGGTAGCGGCCCTGTGGAGCAAACTGATTTGCCAATGGAATGGTATTCGTGTGGAAATCTCTGGAATGGAAAACCTGATGACGGAGCGGGCGCAAATTTTCATAGCCAACCATCAGGGATACTATGACATCTTTGCTTTATCAGGCTATTTACCCGTTCAACTCCGCTGGGTCTCCAAAGCGAGCTTGTTCCGTGTTCCATTTATGGGGTGGGCAATGGGCGCGGCTCGATATATCCCTGTGGAAAGAGGCGATAGAAAGAAATCCTATCAGGCTTTCCTGAATACCATCGAATCGGTCAAGGCGGGAAATTCCGTCGTTATTTTTCCTGAAGGTACGAGGTCGGCGGACGGAAACATCGGTCCTTTTAAAAAAGGGAGCCAGCTTCTTGCCCAGCGTGCGGATGTGCCTATGGTACCCGTTACCATTACTGGCACCCGAGACATCATCCGCAAAGGCAGCATAATGATTTATCCTGGCCCCATCCGAATTGTCATCTCTCCTAGTGTGACTCTTGACGGAAAGGACTCTAAGAAAGGGGATGAAGCTCTTGAGGCCATCCGCAATACAATTTGCAAAAACTTTGAGGAGCACCGGGAAAAAGAAAAGGAACTCTAGCGAGTCCCTCACACCGTTACACAAAAGTTACGATTCTAATTTTTATTTCTTTTCTTTCTGGATAAAGTTCCAGACTTCTCTCGGATGTTCGCGCAGGTCTTCAAGGTCTCTCCATACTGCGCGAATCATTCCCGTTTTATCAATCACGAAGGTGGAACGTTCTATCACTTTGACCACTTGTCCCAGATCGTCCTCTTCTTTAATCACACCATACAGTTCCGTGGCTTTTTTATATTCATCCGCCAGTAAGGTAAAACCCATCTGGTATACTTCGATGAACTGCTGGTGCGAATTGACTCCATTCCAACTGCACCCCAGCACCTCAACCTCGCGGGCTTTAAACTTCCTGTTCCACTCGTTGAAACCGATCATCAGCCGGGTATCCTCAGGACTGCTGTCCTGGGCGTAAAAACACAAGATCACCCATTTCTTATCCTGAAAATCCTTTAGCTTGACCATGACCTTTTCTTCAGCGGAAGGGCTGGACGCGCCTGATTTATACCCATAAACAGCGGGCAACTCGAATGCGGGCGCACGATCTCCCGTTTCTAGAGCATCTGACATGAATACCTCAATTGAAAAGTTAGCGTGGATTACTCGCCGAAGGCGGTTTTCAACAAAGGCTCGACTTCGCCTTTGAGTTCCATTTCATCAAGGATGTCAGTATCCCCATAAAACTTGCCATCAATAAAAACTTTGGGCAACGTTGGCCAATTTGTCATCTTGCTCAAGGCATCACGTTTTGGCATGTTATCCAAAACATTTATTACTTCAAATGGATGTCCGTATTTGTTAAAAAACTGGACTGTTTCTGCAGTGAATCCACACCGTGGAGCAGATTTGGTACCTTTGCCATAGATCAAAATTTTGTTACCAGCCACTTCTTGTTTGATTTCATCGTCGATCGAAGACATCCTTTAAAACTCCTATAAAAATTAGTTAATGTTTCAGGTAAGAATTTATTGGTAGATTTTTTTCAAGATGGTACTGCAGTTTTTATTTCAGCGGCATGGATTCGTCCATCCTGCATTGCAGGATTTAAAACGGCCTGAACAGCCCGATGCCTTGCCATGATATCCATGCTTTCAAACGTTGCCGATGTCACACGGATAACGAAGTGATCACTCATCCCTGTTCGGTCGAAAACTTCGACTTCCGCATCAGAAATACCCTCTTTCACCAAAGCTGTCAAATCTGGAATACTGATCATCGATTACCTTATCTCCTGTTAGATGGTGAACTTTTGAATATGTAGCAGTTTATTTGATTCTATATCCTATGAAAAGTTTTAAATTTTCATGACTACCAAATGCGGTCTTCACCCTCGCCTGCCAAGATGAACCTAACAACCAATTGTTTTTTAAAGTATTAAGGATGAAATGGCATTTCCTGCCAACTTTTATTTTCCAGCAACAATTGTATATTTTCTTCATTTTCCAGTATAATTTTAGAAACTTCAAGGCCTTTCATGTTATCTAATCTGTTAACATTTCTTTTAAGCACAGTCTTTTACTATTGGAGGAACGGATGGCGGTTACACAGGAATTTATTAAGGTTTCACTGATTGCCAAGGAAGAAGTAAGGAAATTGATAGCGGCGGAAAACAATCCGGAAATAGGTTTACGCCTGGGTGTAAAGGGTGGAGGCTGTTCTGGTCTGTCTTACGACCTCAAATTCACTCCAACGGAAAAGGGTGACACAGTTATTGAACATGAGGGCTTTAAAGTTTTCATGGACGCTAAAAGCCTCATTTATCTAAAGGGAATGTTACTGGACTATAAAGGTGGCCTCGACGGCAAGGGATTCGTCTTTGTAAACCCAAATGCATCCTCAACCTGCGGTTGTGGGGAATCGTTCTCCATCAGCTAAGAATCACTCCACACTTGGAAAATACTCTCACCTCTCAAGAAAACCACGAGTACCTCCGCGAAAAAGCTGGATACTTTTTTCTCGATGACTGGTGTCTTGCCTCCGCAAGCGGGTCAGATGTTCTAAATTATTTCCAAACTCAAACAAGCAACGATGTACATAAACTAAAAAAAGGGCAAGGCCAGAACACCGCGATTGTCGACCGAAAAGCAAAAATCATCGCGATATTCTCCATTCATCGCACAGAAGAAGAGTCGGTGGTTATGCTGGTTGAATCTGTTCAAAAAAAAAATCTGCTGAATCATCTGAATGCCTTTCTTTTCCGCGAGGATGTTAGCCTGGCTTCGCCCGATCATTTTCTTCTGGCCATACAGGGTCCAAGAAGCTCGAATATCATTGAAGAATTTACAAAAAGTTCTTCGCCCCTTCCGGAAAAACCAAACGATATCTGTCAATTCAAATTCGATGAACAACCTTGCCTGGCCATCAACAAATCCCTGACTGGCGAAGAGGGCTGTATATTGGCATTTCCGGCTCAAATTAAAGAAACTATCACACAGAAATTACAGAAATTAGAAAAAATACACCCGTTGATTCAGATTGATCCTCACACGAGGGAAATATTTCGCATTGAAGCGGGCATCCCATGTTACAGAAAGGATATGGATGAAAAAAACATCCTCCCGGAAACAGGGCTCGAACATAGTTCCGTCAGTTATAACAAGGGCTGCTACATTGGACAGGAGGTCATTACCCGTATCAAAACCTACGGCGCCCCCAACTTCGCTCTCATGGGATTAATCATCGAGGGAGACAATCTCCCCTTGCCCGGTAGTAAAGTTCAAATGGACTCAAAAAAAATTGGGACAATTAAAAGTTCGATATTTTCACCATCGCTCAAAAAAAATATTGCGTTGGCTTACATCCAAAAAGATCATCGAAGTCCAGGCGTAGATTTGAATGTAACCATAGAGGGTGCTCCCTATAAAGTAAGGACCTGCCTCCTCCCTTTTTATCAGCCGCAAACTCGCAAAGATCATTCCAAACGCCTGCACAACAAAGCGCTTATTCTTTATAAAGATCAAGAGGGTCTGGAACAGCCCGTTGCTCTTCTCAGAGAAGCCATTGAGCTCGACCCGAAAAATGCCAGTGCTTATGAGGCTTTGGGAGTATTTTTATCCAAACAGAACAAGCTGGATGAGGCAATCGCACTGATGAAACGGCTGGTAGAAATTGACCCCGAAGAAATCATGGCCCATACCAATCTTTCTATATACTACATGCAACAGGGCCGCATTGATGAAGCCGAGCTTGAAAAAGGTGAAGCAACCGCACTCCAGTTCGAAAAAGCAGTTGCCGAGAACATGGCAAAAAAGAAAACTCAGGATAATGCGCAAAAAGATATAGCGGAAAGAGAACAGAAAATTTCAATGTTCAAACAGGTCCTGGATATTGATCCTGCCGATCAAGTGGCAAACTTTGGGCTAGGATCAGTCTATTACGATCTTCAGAATTACGAAGAAGCGCTACCTCCGCTCGTGACGGTTGTAAAAGAATATAATGATTACTCTGCCGCCTATGTTCTTTTAGGGAAAACTCTGGAAAAGCTTTCGCGTCGGGAAGAGGCGATAAAAACATTCCGGGAAGGCATCGCCGTTGCGTCAAAAAAAGGCGACCTGATGCCGCTTAAAGAAATGCAACAAAAACTCAATCAGCTTTTAGATTCTGTCCTCTGATTTTTAACATTCGCCAACAAGTCCGCACCCGGAGAAAAAATCTCCTTCTGGACAAGCCCTTGAGTAATATTTACCCCCATGATCCATCATAAACCAGAATTTGAGTAATAACTTTTCTTCAGGGGTGGTGTACTGGTCTTCCCAGGTAGTCAGCGATTTATGCTTCTCAATTGCGCTGTAGAGACTAGAGGGGATGAAGGATTTTTTTTAAGCGGAAATTATAGGGAGGAGCAGGGATGGCGTTTAGTGTTTTCGAGAGGTTTGGTTCTGAACAATTCAGTCATTCAAAAAAAAACCGGGGAAGACCCTTAGGCCCTCCCCGGTAATAAACTAACAGACTTAAATCAGATTAGTAGTGAAGTGTATTCCACTGCGTAACCGCTT
>PCCT01000048.1 GCA_002731985.1 Nitrospinota bacterium | reverse complement strand
AACCAACTGAGGCAAATACTGGATTCTCTTCTGATTTACAAAGGTAAAGTAAAAGGGTCTAGAGTGGTCAAGCCCCAATCTGAATGGGACGGATATTTTTCTCGATCTTTGACTAATTCTTTTGTTTGCAACTTTCAGGTCATATCGAGATTGCAGGTTCATCCAGAATTCGGCAGTTGTCTTAAAATATGCCGATAATCGAAAAGCCGTATCAGCAGTAATGCCACAAAGAAAATAAAATCGTTTTCATCGCCTACCATGAACAATATAATTGATTCTTGCTATTGGAATATCAATATCTCTTGCCAGTTTATTCTGGCTGATATTCATGGGTTTCATAAACTCTTCTAAAAGAATTTCCCCAGGTGTTATGGGATCAAGTTTTCTAGCCATCTCTTTCCCCCTTTTCTTTTACCTTATTACAATTTCCAGAGCTCAATTTCCCCTGCCAGTTTGTTGTCGAAACATTCTACAGAAATCGGGTCGATGAACGGGCATTCGCCAATGACTGGTATTCCAGAAAGCTCCTCTATCAGGTCGGCTTGTCCTTGTTCCACTTCGTTGAGGGGGCAATTGTCCGAGCGATTTAAAATGACTCCCGCGATTTCGACCCCGGCATCCTTGGCTACTTTCAGGGTGAGGAGGGTGTGGTTGAGAGTGCCAAGTGCTAACCGACTCACAATGATTAGGGGGAGGCCCATATCTCGTATGAGGTCGATTATAAAATAGCCGGGCTTCAGTGGGACCATGAGTCCGCCGACGCCTTCGACCAGCATCTGATCGTGCCTAGTTTTCAGTTTTCGGAAGTTTTCAAGAATGGAATTAATATCCAGAGTTTGGTCAGTCATTCGTGCGGCTTGTAGTGGGGCGGCGGCTGGTCGCAGACGTGTGAGGCAGATTTCTTCCAGTGTGTCCGCGTTGCCTGAAACCGCCAGCAAAAATTTAGCATCGGAATTAGCTTCCGAACTGCATTCGGGCCCCACTCCCGTTTCGACCGGTTTCATAATGCCTGTGTCCACTCCCTGTTTGCGGTAAAGGGCAAGGAGACACGCAGTGACAACGGTCTTGCCGACACCTGTGTCGGTCCCGGAAATAAAGTAACCTTTTAAGTTCATCGATTTGCTTCTTAAGGAATTATTAAGTTTCCCGATTGTCCCATGTTACGGGCTATTTAGAAATTAATTTTTATAGATCCATTGAGAGCATGCGGGGTCTGATATAATAAAATAGTTTCAATAGGTTCTCCACATTAGGAAAGGTAGAGCGGATTATGGGTTCAAAAAAAATTGAAGTCACGTGTCCCTGCTGTGAAACCAAACTACAGGTCGATAAAAAAACGGGCGAGGTGATTTGGGAAGAAAAGAAGGCAAAAGCCATGCCTTCTCTGTCCGATATGGTGAAGGATCATAATGCTCATCAAAAGGAACAGGGATCAATATTTAAAAAACGAAGTGAAGTGGAGAAAGACAGAAACCGCCTGCTGGAAGAGAAGTTCAAGGAAGCTCAGAAAAACGTGGACAAATCTACAGATATCCCCCTTCGCGATATCGACTTGGATTAGCTTCCGAAGAAATATTAAATTTCCCCAGCACTGTGGCAAAGCCACAGCACTTCGCCCCCTTTTAAAAGGGGGAGTAAAGCCCCACTTTTGTTATCGGCTTAGGTTCGCACTTCGTGTTAACTCTCCACGACCATTCCATCGTAGGCCAGTTCTACGCCTTCTGGTAAATCCGCCGATATTGTTTCGTGATCAAACTTGTGGTTGATGTGTGTGAATATCGCACGCTTGGGTTTAAGTTCTTCAACAGCGGCTAATGCCTGACTTAATGAAAAATGGGTGGGGTGCGGATTAAATCCGAGTGCGTTGAGAATCAGGATGTCCAGATCTTGAATTTGCTCCTTTGTTTTATCAGGGATTCCACTGCAATCGGTTATATANGCACAGTTGTTGAGTTTGTAGCCCAGAATGGTCAATCCCCCATGAATGATATCGAGTGGAGTGACAGCGACNCCACCCAGAGAAAACGTTTCACCGTTAACGGTGCATAGCGTAAGCTTGGGCAATCCGCCGCCCATCTGTGTGGTTCCATTGAAGATGTAATCAAACTTAGTGCGAATTTGATGAAGAGTGCCCCTGTTTCCGTAGCATGGGATGACAACATCATTAAAGAAATTGAAGCCCCTTAATTCATCTATCCCATGCACATGGTCGGCATGGTGATGAGTGTATAGAACCTGATTGATCTGGGTGATGTTATTGGCCAGACACTGTTGCCTGAGATCTGTTGATGTATCAATGAGGAGATGGTTCCCATTATTACGAATAAGAATGGAGGAACGCAGGCGTTTATTCTTAGGATCGGCTGACGTGCATACATCGCAGTCACAACATAGAGAGGGAACACCTGTGGATGTTCCAGATCCTAGAAACAAAATTTCCATTGACTTTATAAGGGACGCACCCACTTTTTCAGAGCCGCCGTGTTTGCCTATTGGATTCAGTTCGGCATTATCCGATCAGTGACTGATATCGCAGAGAGATTCACCCTCTTCGCATGGATGGGTTTCAAACTGAATGGTTGAATGCTTAATATTGAACTTGTCAGCCAGCAGGCTTTTGATTTCTTTTAAAGTTTTTTCAAACTGATTTGCCATACTATCATGAATCAGCGCATGAGTGCTCAACGCATATATATTGGAGCAGATGCACCAGATGTGAAGCTCGTGAATATCCTGGATTGCCGGAATAGCCTGAAGTTCTCTTTTGACTTCTGATAAGGACACTCCCTTTGGCACTCCTTCCAGTAAAATATGAAGTGCTTCTGAAAGCACATTCCATGCCCCCCAAAACAACAGTAAAGAGATGCCGGTGGCCAGAAGTGGGTCCACGATATTCCACCCCGTGAGCCAGATGATTCCACCCCCGACCAGGACACCCACAGAAGCGATAAGGTCGCCCAGAACGTGGAAGAAGGCGCTTTTAAGGTTCAGGTCATGCGTGTGCTGGAACGGGTCTTTAAGATAGTAAATTACGATCAGGTTAGCCGCCAGTCCGATGGCGGCTACGACCATTACCATTTCACTATTGACGGAAGGGGGGCTTTGATACCGTTGCAGGGCTTCGTATAAAATACCGCAGGCCATTAAGATGAGCATGAGTCCATTGACTACCGAGGCAAGGATCTCTATTCTGTGATAGCCATAAGTTTTTTCACCATTGGAAGGCAGTCGCGCTATTTTAAGGGCAAACCAGCTCAGGCACAGTGACAATACATCAGCAAGCATGTGAGCCGCATCGCTCAATAGAGCCAGGCTGTTGGCCAGAATTCCCCCCACCACTTCAACACAAAGAATGCTAAAGGTGAGCAAGACTGCCAGTTTCAATCTCTTTTGAACGATATGGGAGTCCATCGACTTTTTAGAACCTTTATCCATTTAAAATCATCTTTAATAGGTGCCCGATAAAAACGTGGGCTCCTCTAAACAGAGGCCATTTGAACCTCTGGCCCATTTCATTGTAAATAAGGGCCTTCCTGTCTGTCAAGGTAAGCTGGCGAAGCGAGGAAGGTCTTCCTCTGGGAATTACCATCGTACTGGTTCCCTCCAGCCTGTTTTTAAAGCTAAATGGAGTGGAGGGCCAAGTTCATAATAAAGTAGAATCTTTGAATATCGTATTTGAACCGGATTGGATATTTGTGCTACATTGATCACTTCAGCAGTAACTTTTTCGTAAAACTTAGGAGAATAAAATGGCAACATTAGTTTCAAAACCTGCGCCCGAATTTGAAGCTCAGGCGGTAATGCCCGACGGTTCATTCAAGCAAATCAAGCTTTCTGACTATAAAGGGAAATATGTGGTTTTGTTTTTCTACCCGCTTGATTTTACATTTGTCTGCCCAACAGAGATCATCGCGTTCAGCGAACAGCAGGGGGAGTTCGAAAAACGAAATACCCAAGTGCTCGGCGTTTCGATTGACAGTCATTTTTCCCATCTGGCCTGGAGAAATACCGACCGTAAAGCAGGTGGACTGGGCGAGATAAAATATCCGCTGGTTGCCGATTTAAATAAGCAGATATGTAAAGATTATGATGTGTTGGCTGATATAGGAATCGCGTTTCGCGGATTGTTCCTGATCGATAAAGATGGCGTGGTCCAGCACCAGCTCGTCAACAACCTGCCTCTGGGTAGGAATATTGACGAAGCTTTGCGTATGGTCGATGCATTGCAATATCATGAAAAAAATGGCGAAGTATGCCCCGCCAACTGGAAAGAAGGATCAGATGGGATGAAGGCCGACCCCAAAGGATCGAAGGAATACTTTAGCAAGCACAATTGATTTGTCGTATTAAACTTTAAATAATTTGGGGTTGTTGTTTAGCCCATCGAATTGAACTTGTGAGACCCCCACGGGCGGAAACGCCCGTGGGATTTTTTTTATGATTGTTTTATGTAATGATGACGGCTTCAACGCCGATGGAATTCGCGCTATTTACAAGGAGCTGGTCAAGGTAGCCGAGGTGGTGATTGTTGCTCCAGAGACGGAGCAGAGCGCGATGGGTCATGCCATCACTCTGACCCAGCCGCTAAAAGTACGCAAAGTGGTTGAAGGAGGAGAGTTGATTGGTTACGCCGTCAACGGCACCCCGGCGGATTGTATAAAAATTGCCACCACCGTACTTTTTGACCAACCTCCTGAAATGGTGGTCTCAGGTATCAATCTGGGAGGAAACCTGGGGACCTGCGCTATCTATTCCGGTACGGTATCTGCCGCTACAGAAGCTTCGATAGAGGGGATTCCTGCCATGGCAATTTCCCTCAATACCTTTGAAAATCCGGATTTTCAATATGCCGCCGAATTTGGTGCTCGATTGGTCGGGATGGTTTTAGAGAAAGGTTTGCCCGAAGGAGTGGCGCTTAATGTGAACGTGCCTGCTGTGCCTAGGTCAGAAATCAAGGGAGTGGCTGTCACCCGGCAGGGAAAATCCCGCGTGGTGGAAACTTTCGATAAGCGGGTTGATCCAAGGAATAACACTTACTACTGGATGGCGGGGGAGATGCGCTTTGACGAAGTCGATGATGAGGCAGATTGCTTCCAGGTTTCGAATAATCATATTTCCGTTACGCCGATTCATTTTGATCTCACCAGCTATAAATCAATAGATGAGTTGAAGGGCTGGAATATCTCTCTTTAGCTTTGTAGCTTGCCCATTTATGGGCGGTTTTAAGTGCGTCCATAAATGGGCAAGCTACAGAAGCAACAGATAAAAAAAGGCCGATGAGCGTTTGCTCATCGGCCTTTCTATTTCAGTAGTAAAGAGCTTTATATCTTAACTTCCGAGGTATTGTCTTTCAGAGCTTCTTTTCGGCTGAGTTTTACTTTTCCCTGTTGGTCCACATCAATAACCTTTACTTTTATTTCATCACCTTCCGAGATTTCGTCAGACACGCTTTTGATGCGTCTGTCGCAAATCTGGGAAATATGAACGAGACCGTCCGTTCCCGGGAAAATTTCCACGAAGGCTCCGAAATCGACAATTTTCTTAACCTTGCCGAGATAAACCTTACCGACTTCCACTTCCTGGGTGAGGTTGTCGATATACTCGATGGCCTTATCTGCGGCCGACTGATCGGATGATGCAATGGAAACCAGACCGCTGTCGTCGATATCGATGTTGACTCCGGTTTTGTCGATGATATCGCGAATAACCTTGCCGCCTGGGCCAATGATGTCGCGAATCTTGTCGGTCGGTACTTTCATAGTGATGATTCTGGGAGCGTGCTTTGACAATTCAGCTCGAGGTGTATCCAGGGCTTTGCTCATTTCACCCAGAATATGAAGTCGACCCTCTTTCGCCTGTTCCATGGCTCTTCCCATCAACGCCTTATCCAGTCCGCCTATCTTGATATCCATTTGCAGAGCAGTGATTCCATTTTTTGTTCCCGCTACCTTGAAATCCATGTCACCGAGATGATCTTCGGATCCTAGGATGTCTGACAGAATAGCGACATCATCACCTTCTTTGATGAGACCCATAGCGATTCCTGCAACGGGATTTGAAATGGGTACTCCAGCGTCCATAAGTGCCAGTGAACCGCCACATACAGATGCCATAGAAGATGATCCGTTGGATTCCAGAATGTCTGAAACTATTCGGATGGTGTATGGGAATTTTTCTCTGTCCGGTAGTACAGGAATCAGAGCACGCTCGGCCAGCATGCCGTGACCAATTTCTCTTCTACCGGGACCTCCGATAAACTTGGTTTCTCCGGTACAGAAAGCTGGAAAGTTATAGTGCAGATAAAAATGTCGGACACCTTTGAATTCCAGAGTGTCAATGCGCTGTTCATCTGCGTTGGTACCCAGTGTGGCACTTACCAGCGCCTGCGTTTCTCCACGGGTGAAAACGGATGATCCGTGAACCCGGGGAAGATAAGTCATCTTGATGCTGATGGGGCGCACTTCATTGAGGTTTCTTCCGTCAACGCGCTTTTGTTTTTCTATAATCATTTTGCGTACGACATCTTTTTCAGCATCATGAAACAGGTTACCAAGTGTTCCCTTGAGGGCATCGTCTCCTTCAGGATTTACCTCGGCATCCATATCTTTTTTGATTTCACTCACGACTTTTGCCCGCTCATGTTTGCCTGTGATCTGCATCGCCTCATCAAGTTTTGGGCAAACGATGCCATTGACTCGTTCCACAAGAGCGCTGTCAATTTCTTCTTGCACGACCTCAGCTTTTACTTTGCCAATTTTTTCTTTGAGCTGGATTTGCAGGTCGATCAATTTTTTGATCCGCTCATGTCCAAATTCCAGAGCGCTCATCATTTCATCTTCGCTGACTTCCTTGGCGCCCGCTTCGACCATGACGATTCCATCTGCGGTTCCGGCCATGAGAAGTTGGATATCGCTTTCTTTCGTTTCTTCGTAGTTGGGATTGAATACGAAGTTGCCGTCTATTCGACCGACTCGCGCTCCGGCTATGGGGTTGTTAAAAGGCACATCGGAAATCATCAATGCGGCAGAGGCGCCGGTCAGGGCAATGATATCCGCTGGGTTGACCTGATCGTGGGAAATCACGAAGCAGACAATTTGAGTTTCGTTACGGAATCCGTCTGGAAACAATGGGCGGATGGGCCTGTCGATCAGTCGGCAAGTAAGGGTTTCATAATCGCTCGGTCGAGCTTCCCTTTTAAAGAATCCGCCAGGAATTTTTCCAGCGGCGTAAGTTTTTTCCCTGTAATCTACTGTGAGAGGAAAAAAGTCAATCCCCTCTCTTGGCTTTGCGGCCATGGTGGCCGCAACCAGTACCATGGTTTCACCTTGTGTTACAACTACAGAACCACCAGCTTGTCGAGCCAGATCACCTGCTTCTAATGATATAGTTTTCCCGTCAAGCTCTATTTCTACTCTTTCCATTCAATTTTCTCCAAATGTCGATTAGCGTCTGATGCTCAGACGTGAAATGATTTGCTGATACCGGTTGACGTCTTCTTTTTTAAGATGGTCCAGCAGCTTTCGTCGTCGGCTTACGATTTTTAGCAGTCCCTGTCTTGAATGATGGTCTTTGTTGTGCGACCTGAAGTGCTCTGTAAGGTAGTTAAGCCGATTGGTTAAAAGTGCGATTTGCACTTCCGACGAGCCGGTATCGCTGTCGTGCAGTTTATAATCGGAAATGATTGTTGTTTTCGCTTCCTTGGTAAATGACATTATCCTTATCCTCTTATTAACAGGTTAAATACAAGAGAACGATTGATAAATGTTTTCGCAGACGAACTATCATAATGACGTTTGCCTGATGCGGTCACGTAATTCCTCTGCGAAAACATTCCAATCATTTTTCTTGCTAAAAAACGGTTCAACATAGTACTCGTTTAGGCTTAAACACAATTTCTTCCGGCGCCATGCCGGGCAGTGTATCTTGATCGACCACGGGTTCGACAACGGCGAGTACTTCGTCATTGCCGCCAAAAACCCGAAAATAATGCCCCGGTTCAAATCGATCGGGAAGGGTCTCTATAAATGATTTCGAAAGTGCCACCCCATGGGAGATTAACTTGAGGTATTCATCTTTTACGCGGATCGCCGGAAGGAAATTGATTGCTTCTTCCCAAGGAATGAGCTTGCCAGGCAGGCTTCCATCTTCTCTCGCGATTTCTAACGCTTTCAGACTCAGGGTACGTTCTAAATCGAACGGCCCAACCTGAGTTCGGGTCAGCCGGACCATATGTGCACAACAACCCAGCTTTTTTCCAATATCGTGGGACAACGTGCGTATATAGGTTCCAGCGGAACAATGCACTTCGAATAAAACCTGAGTTCCTTCCTTCCTTATGAAATCAATTGAATAAACTACTATTCTTACGGGTTCCCTGACGATATTAATACCATTTCTGGCCAATTTGTAAAGGGGAATTCCATTTTTCTTTTTCGCGGAGTACATTGGGGGAATCTGGTCCTGTTCTCCCGCAAATGTTTGTAAAATTTGCTTAATTTGCTCTTCCGTGACTATTGAAGGGTCGCCGGTGGCCAAAACCTTCCCCGTAGCGTCCTGAGTGTCTGTTTCCGACCCCAATTCAAGGGTTGCCCGGTAAGTCTTTGTGAGAGGCGATAAAAACTGGATTATGCGCGTCGACTGGTTAAGGCATATGGGAAGTACCCCCTCGGCCATGGGGTCGAGAGTACCGATATGCCCGGCTTTTTTGACGCCGAGAATCTTTCTGACCGACCAGACCATGTCAAAGGATGTAGGCCCAACGGGTTTAAACAGGTTGATAACGTTATTCAGGGTGGAAGTCATTGATAATTTTGTTTATTTTGGCAACGTGTTCGGCTGTTCCATCTAATATGAACTCCAATACCGGAATATACCGTAGATAAAGTTTTTTCCCCAGAGCCCCTCTGATAAACCCAGATGCACGGGTCAGTCCCTCTATTGTATCCTTTTGCTCCTGCTCAGTGCCAAAGACGCTGATGTAGACTTTCGCGTGTTTTAAGTTGTCGCCCAGATTTACTTTTGTCACTGTGGCAAAACCGATCCGCGGGTCTTTCAAGCCTCTTTGAATGAGGGCCGAGATTTCTTCCAAGAGCAGTTCTTGAACTCTCTCTGATCGTTTGAACCGCATGGTGTTTCCTTTAAGGACCCGGTTCAGGGTTGCTCTGGACCCATCCGGGTGAGCTGTACTTGACAGTCTGTGATTTCTGCCAGGTGCATGTTTTCAATAGCATCGACCAGTTTACTCATTTGGCCTTCAAGATATGTCGGGTCTGAATTAACAGCCACGATTCCCATATGCAGGCTTTGCCAGACATCCTGATCGCCTATCTCTGCAACGGAAATGTTAAATTTGTTTTTAAGCCTGTCTTTGAGAGTACGGATGATCCGGCGTTTTCCCTTCAATGAATTGTTTCCATGGAGAAAAAACTTTACAGAACAACATCCGACATGCATATGAAAACTCTATTTAGAAAACTAAGCTTTCAGGGAATTATTAAGGAATATAATGTTCGCAAAAAACGAATTTTATAAGATTCCCTTAACACTCGTATTGCGTCAGTTGGCAGAAGCTTAAAGTCGGCCAGCTACTACATTAATGAGGAATCTCTTCCATTACGAATGGCTCTATAACATCTCCCTGTTTGATGTCCTGATATTTATCCAGGGAAATACCGCAGTCATATCCTTGCTGAACTTCCTTTACGTCATCTTTAAAACGCCTGATGGAAAGGACTTTTCCCTGATAAATCACTACGCTATCCCGAATGAGCCTAGCTTCCATACTACGCTCTATTTTCCCTTGTGTCACATGACAACCCGCGATTGAGCCAACTTTTGGGATCGTAAACACCTCCCTGACTTCGGCACGGCCCATAACGATTTCCTTGAATTTTGGAGCCAACAGACCTTCCAAGGCTTTCTTCATGTCTTCAATAGCATCGTATATGACGCTATACATTCTGATATCTACTTTTTCGCGCGTGGCAAGAACATCCGCTTTGTCTGTTGGACGCACGTTGAATCCGATAATGATTGCATTGGACGCACTCGATAAGAGAACATCGGACTCGTTGATCCCGCCAACCCCGTCGTGAATGATTTTGATTCTGATTTCCGAGGTTTCAAGCTTGGAGAAAGCTTCCTGAACTGCGGAAATCGAGCCTTGTGTGTCGGCTTTGATGATGAGATGGAGCTCTTTGATTTTGCCTTCCACAATTTGCTGATGGAGATCTTCCATGGTTACCCGGGCAGATTCAGCCAATTGCACTTCGCGTCTTTGTTGGAGTCGCATATCACTGTATTGACGTGCTTTGCGTTCATCCCCCACGACATAAAACTTATCTCCCGGTTGCGGGACTTCGGGCATGCCCACGATCTCTACCGGTGTGGCAGGAGTGGCTTCCTTGGCTTTAGCTCCCTTATCGTCTATCAGTGCCCGTACTTTTCCGAAAAAAGGGCCAACCACAAAAGGTTGTCCCACAACCAATGTTCCTTTTTGTACGATCACAGTGGCAACAGGGCCCCTTCCTTTGTCCAGTTTAGATTCAATAACCACGCCTTGTGGGCGCAGGGTCGGGTTAGCCTTTAGCTCCATAACCTCAGCTTGCAGGAGAATCAATTCCAGAAGGTGGTCGATACCCGTATTCTGTAAAGCGGAAACTTCAGTGAATATAGTTTGCCCGCCCCAGTCCTCGGGCAATAACCCAACATCGGCCAGTTGCTTTTTTACTTCTTCGGGTTTGGCCCCGGGTTTGTCAATTTTGTTGATGGCAACCAGAATGGGTACGTTACCGGCATGAGCATGATCGATAGCCTCTTTCGTTTGTGGCTTTATTCCATCATCGGCGGCAACCACCAGAATAACGAGGTCTGTTACCTGCGCTCCACGGGCACGCATTGCAGTAAATGCTTCGTGACCGGGGGTGTCGAGGAAAGTGATGGACTGATCATTAATAGTTGCACGGTAAGCGCCTATATGCTGGGTAATACCTCCTGCTTCAGAGTTGGTGACATTGGATTTTCTTATCGCATCCAGTAACGATGTTTTTCCGTGATCGACATGTCCCATGATCGTTACTATAGGTGGTCGAGGGATAATATCTTTTGGATTCTCCTCTTCCTCCTCTTCAAAATCGAGAGCCGTTTTGTCCTTGATCATCTCAACTTCAAAGCCTCGCTGGTCGGCTACTTTAGAAGCGACCTCAAAGCTAAGGCTTTGGTTGATGGTAGTCATGACGCCTAGGCTCATGAGCTCTTTGATCACATCGTTTGGAGTACAACGTAAGCTCTCAGCCAAGTCCCGGACCATGATGTTTTCTGGCAATTGAATAAGCTCAAAACCTTCTTCTTCAGATTCATCAGGCTGTTTTTCAGACTCCGGTGCTTTTACGGTAGGTTTTTTTTCTACCTTAACCGGTTTTGCGGGTTGCTTGGCTTTGGGTTTTTCTTTGGCTGGGGCTGGTTTTTGTTCAGTTTCCGTGGGCTTTTCTTCGTGTTTTACAATTTTGAGCCCAGATTTTTTTACGGCTTTGGCAGGTTCTTTATCTGCCTGTTTCTTACCAGAGGGTTTCTTGGCTGTCTTTGGGGTTTCTTTTTTTTCTTTGGCGGTTTTCTCCTCTGTGGCTTCTTTGCTTGCGGAGGCTTTTTTTGCAGTGGTTCTGGTTTTGGCTTTGGCTTTTGGAGCGACTTTTTTTGTAGCTGTTTTTGGGGTGGTTACTTTGGCCTTGGAAGCCTTCTTTGCCGACGCAAGATCAGGGTTGAAGAACTCGCGGACTTCGTCCGCAGTTTCAGCGTCTATTGAACTCATATAGTTTTTGACCGTGTGCCCTTTTTTTTGCAGGACA
>PCCT01000047.1 GCA_002731985.1 Nitrospinota bacterium | reverse complement strand
GGGGGTATTTTTTTTCCTTTAATCCTTCCCTCCACAGATTCGGGTTTATTCCAGGCATAAGACTCGATACAATATTCCATATCGCTATCCATAAAGGCGCAATCGTGTTGACACCGGATCAAAACGCTATCGTTTACCTGATGTTCTTGAACGGAATCCTGTTTCTTGGATTAAACTTCATCGCTTTTTCCATCATCAATCAGGGCGGTAAGGGATCAAAGCTCATCGGATACGCGTTAATAACGACTGTGTTCCTGATCGCTGTGATCCAACAGGAATATGATGTCATGACACAATTGGGTTTTACCGATGGCAGTATCCGTAAAATCCTTCTTGGAGGATTTGTGGCTCCGGTATTTTTGTTATCTATCGCGTACTACCGTGTAAAACGGTCCCGACTGGAAAACGAATCAAATAAAAACGTACACCCGGAAAACCTGTGAACATAATTGACCTGAGAAGCGACACTCTCACTCACCCGACAGAAGCCATGCGCACTGCCATGGCCCAGGCCGGTGTGGGGGATGATGTTTTCGGTGAAGACCCGACCGTAAATCGCCTGGAAAAACTCACCGCAGAACGGATAGGAAAAGAAGCGGCTGTTTTCGTTCCAAGCGGAACCATGGGCAATTTGATCAGCATGCTCTCGCACTGCGCCCGGGGTGACGAAGTTATACTCGGAGATCAAAGCCATATCTTCCTGAACGAGGTGGGAGGCATAGCCGCCCTGGGAGGAATTCAGCCGCATATTTTGCCAAATGAGCCCGACGGGACACTCAACCTGAAAACCCTGGAAAACTCCATCCGGGCCCGTGACCTGCATTACCCCCCTACCCGGCTCATCGCATTGGAAAATACACACAACTTTTGCATGGGGTCCCCGATCACACCTGAATATATGACTCGGGTGGGTGATTTGGCTAGGAAACACAACTTGAAAGTACACGTGGATGGGGCCCGCATTTTTAACGCCGCTGTGGCCCTGGAGACCGATGTAAAAGATTTAACGGAGGAAACCGACTCAGTAATGTTCTGCCTGTCAAAGGGGCTCTCAGCCCCTGTAGGCTCACTTACCTGCGGTACTGAGGATTTCATTCAGAGTGCACGAAAATGGCGCAAGATGGTGGGCGGAGGCATGAGACAAGCAGGCCACCTCGCCGCTGCGGGAATAATTGCGTTGAACGATCTTGTTGACAGGCTTAAGGAAGACCACGCTAACGCCCGAACACTTGCTGAGGGCCTCTCCAGCCTAAAGGGAATGGTGATTGATCTTGAATTGATTAAAACCAATATAATCTTTTTCAGCCTGAAGCACCCCAGTCTCAGCCCTGAAAGCTTCATGGATGGCCTTGAAGCCAAAGGCATTAAGATACTGATGACCCACCCCGGAATTTTTAGAGCTGTGTTACACAGAGAGATATCAAGCTCTCAAATAGAGCAAGTTCTCAGCATATCTGATGAATTGACCAGATAATCTGCGCCAACTGCTACTGGTTTAATTGACAGGGCGAAAAAGAATCATTAGAATGGAAAGGTTGCAAGTAAGATGATTTTAACTTTTAATTTACGGAGAAAATAGATGGCCCTTCCGATACAGGACACCCTGGGCTTGGCCCAAAAAGCGCTGGATGTAGTGAAAAGTCGCTACCTTCTTTGCATTCTCATTTCACAGAGAATCCACCAGTTGGAGCGGGGTGCTCAACCTACCATAGATATTGACCCAGAAGAGTACGCCTCACCAAAAACATTTCTGGATCTAGCGCTCAGGGAAATCATTGAAGGAAATATGGATTTGGAACAAATCGAAGGTGAGCCTGCATAATTATTTTCCCTCCTCAAACTAGAACCACNACCCCCAAAACCACAACTGANTAGAAATATCATTTAGGGATACGGTGTAATANGCCTATCCCTTTTTCTATTTGACAAAAATTGTAAGCAAAAAAAAAGCCCGCCTTTCGGCGGGCTTTCTNATACATATTNCAACTTTCAGGAAATAAACTTTCCCTAGAAGGGACGTTCATCTCTTTTTACTTTACCATCAGCATACATCTTGCGAGTACGCTTGGTCATCCAAACAAGCCATCCCTGCAATCCGACAAATACAACTGCCATGATCGGAGGCATGTAGTAAAGAGAATCTGGCAGTGGCGGCTCCAGAATGGTGTAGTACCAAGTGGAGATAGCCATATGCTCGTCTTTCTCTTTATCATCACCCGACCATTGGAAAAATGCGATCGGGATGAACTTTTCAGCAGGAATCTGAATATCCATGTCGCCATCGGTGGTCAAAGAGCGATGGAACAGGATCTTGACGCGACCCTGATGGAAGATCGAATCAACAACTTTAACGTTCGGCTCAGAATCTTTAACAGTTAGTGCATCAAACCCAAGACCGTTGCTCTCTTCAACCGTTACGTCTAATTGGTAACCAGCTTCTTTGGGAGCGTTGGTTGAGACGTAGTCCTTAGCCATAAAAGAAGCCTTCCAAATATCAACCGGCTTCTTGGAGTCACCCATGATAAAGTACGGCTTCTCAGCGCCGAACAGGTCCTGAAGCTTAGCCGGCCATTGTATAGCGACTGCATCAGGAAACTCTGGATCGCTGGAGAGAAAACGGCTGTGGTATTCTACCAAGTAGTAGATACCTTTATCCTTGTTCCAACGAGAAGAAACATAAAGGTTATCAACCTTCGGCTTAAAGTTACGGTTACCACGTGTGATTTGACCAGCGAGGGCAATATAATTGATCCTCGGCTTCATGGCATCTTCTTCACTACGTGGAACAATTTTAGGATCGTTATCACTGGATTGCCACATAGGGTCGTCAATCTTTTCAGCAATATCGCCTTCTGTATACACAGAACTGATCAAGAAGTCAGGAATCGGCTTACTGGTCAGTTTATCCATCTTTTTACGCGGACACAGGGAATTGACGAAAGCCGCCAGCTTCCAGCGATCTTCGACAGTGATTTTCTCCCGAAAGTTCGGCATTGGTGTACCGTTCAGTCCGGTTGATACTGTGCGAACCACGTTGAACGGATCAAAGTGATTTCGTCGAGATCCCCGCCAGTTCCAGCACTGTTGCCAGTCGGCCGCAACAATCGGGAATCCCCAGTCATCTTTCATTGTCGGGTTACCATCACCACGGCCTTCACCGCCATGACACTCAAAACACTTGTTCTTAATGAAAATTTCCTTACCTGCATCAATAGCTTCCTGAGGAATCCCCAGATGGTACGGAGCTGTTGTTCCCCATGGGTTCGAGCCGAATTCCATGGTGTCAACTTCCTCATCCTCAACATCATTAAAATCACGATCCTCAACGAGGGATTTGACAAATTGGACAACAGCCAGAATTTCATCTTCCTTTAAAAACTCACCCCACGCCGGCATAGCCGAACCAGGGAGCCCGTTTTTAACGGTCTTCACAAGGTCCGCATCCGTTGGCAACTGACCAGAGTCTGTGACACGAATTTTGAAGGTTCCTGCGAGAAAATTCCTGGGCTTGGTGAATAAACGCTCCGCCGCAGGGCCATCTCCAGCACCTTCAACACCGTGGCACCAGACACAACGCTTGAAATATACCTTCTTTCCCTTCTCCAACAGGTCTTGCTTTACCGGATCTGGAATACCAGCCAATGCTGTTCCAGCCAGTGAAAACGAAACCATGAGGGTAAGAAGAAGTATCAGCTTCTTACTGGTTTTGATTTTAGTGATCATTATAACTCCCCACATCTAATATGTTTTAGGTTATTCAGTAACCGTATCATGAAATTAAAACCTACTCACTGCCCACAGATGATTCATCATCGAATGTTCGTGGATGCCATCCCGTATACCAGTATTCAAACAGAATGACTTTCCAGATTTCATCGGTGGTTAGATGCTCTTCCCATGGAGGCATTGCCGAAGACCAGGGAGTTGATTCATTTGGAAGCCCTGGTCCACCTTTGGATACACGCCAAAATAGAAATGACTCACGAAGCATGGCAATTGTACCCGGATCAATAAAGTTTGCAGGTGTCGGATTAAACGCGTGGGCAAACATTCCCAAGCCGTTCAACTGGTCACCATGACAATAATGGCAATTCTGGAAAAAGATCGTTCCGCCCTCGGTCACATATTTCATGTACTCCTGCTTGTCAGCATCGAGAAACGGAAAGCTCTCTTTGTAATTGTCCTGCTCATCAACCCTGAAAGGATTTTGAGTTGTTTCAAGAGGATAAGTTTTCCCGTGCACCTTAGTTGTAGCAGGGGGTGCAGGGTGTACTGTCCTCAACTCTACAGGTTCTGCGAAACTCGGGTAGATACTTTGATATGTAGCCCAACCCACGAGAACAGGCATTAACGCAAAAACAACAATTCGGGCCATCTTGTATTCCCCGATGATTGTTTTAACGATAGGCGCCCTGAATTCGCGGAAAGTATCCGGATCCTGACTGATGTAAAGAAAGGTACCGATTGTCCACAGCATCATATAAGTGATGAACAGGGTCCATGGGACATGCGGCGAAAGGATATGATCATAAAAATAGTATCCCAACATCCATACATATAATGCTCTAAGTGCCATTGCCGGCTTCAACTTCATACCCACATTAACTACAATCAGGTACAGGCAGAAGAGCAGGTAGTACACATAACGGTTGACTATCATGCCAGGTTCCGCCGGCTTAAAGATAGGGAACAACCCGAAATGGAACACCGCCCAGCCCGCTACTGCCAGGATTAAACTGAGAAATGATTTGTTCATTGGTAACGTCTCCTAATCGGGTTAGCCCTTGGCTTCCGTCTCACTAATAAAGTCTACTATTTTATCCAAAGCTTCTACCGACAACATGTTCTTAAAGTTCGGTGGCATCAGGCCATCGGGATAAAGCTCGTTTTCTCCTTCATTCATAACCACATATATAGAAGGATCAAGAATCGATTCCTTCACATACTCCTTGGTATTGGTTGCCTTGCCCTTGTATCGTGGATCCTTGATACGATTCATAGCATTGGTCTTCTCATGCAACGGAGGCCCAAGCTCTCCAACCGCGCCCTCAACACCAGGAATGGTGTGACACAATGGACAACCCAGCTTATTGATCATTTCTTCAATAGACTCTGAACCCGTCACAAAGAGCGGCTGTTCTTCATCACCGCCGGATGCTTCTTCCGTAGACCCATCATCCGCCGATGGCAGAGGAACGGTAACTGCGGAAAAGTCACCAGGAGTTTCAGCGGACTGCAGGTACGCGATGACCGCGTTAACTTCAATCGGACTCAAACTGATCGGTGGCTTAGAAATAATAGGCATCGGACTCTTAAGGTCCCCCGCGCCGCCAAAGCCTTTAACCACGTAACAGGTCGGACACATCATGGACTCACGAATGTAATCCTCAGAATTCATTGAGTCATGTCCACCAGCACCTTCTCGGCGGTACTCTTCCTGAACATCTTGAGGCGACCCCTTAATAACACCGGTGGCTGGTTCTGGTTCACCCACCTTAACAGGCTCATTCAGATAACGCTCTTCTTTAACACGGGTAGCACCGCGTTCTCCGATCCCAAAAAGGTTCGGACAACGACCGATGTTATTACCAGCCTCAAAGGTGTGACAAAGAGGACATTGGCCTTTACCGATAGCTTTCTGACCAGCTACCTGCTTCGCACCAAAAATGATAACGCGTCCCATCTCGGCATACTCTTCCATGGTGATCTCACCTACGATCGCCGCGGCTTTTGGCGGCGGATCACTGCGCTGTTGCGGCAACCAGTTGGTGTACCCCGCAAGCAGAACCGAAATCGTTGTCCACCAGAAAAACGCTCTGATTATAGGGGGTGATTGATCTTGAATATCCGCGCTCTTGAAAAACACACCCCAAGTGAGCAACAGCAAGAACACCGTCAACACCATCTTGCCGAAAAAGAAACTCATCTGCTCGTCCTGAGACATACCCATCATGGTAGATGTTTCAATAAACATCACCACAAGAAAGGCGCCAAACACACCACCCCAAAAGGTCGTGCCTACATCTTCACGCTCACGACAGTGGTTGACGACATTTGCAAATACGTAAAGCGCAAATACCGAAAACGTTATCGCTAGAAAAGTCCATAAAACATCACTTTGCTCTGGAAGCATCCCGCTACTCCTCTCCTTTATGTTTCACTATAATTCAAAAATAATTTAAAATTATAAATTCACAAATTATCTTGTTTAAATACAATTAAACGCCCTGTTACTGCTGTTGCTGAGCGGGTACTGGAACCGCATCCGGTGCCTTAGACTCAACTTTTTTGGCAGTCAGACTGGCTACCCAGAAAACAATAACAAACTGAACCCACACGAACAGGGTGTTGAAAGTCAGCATCTTGCCAGCTTCACCGATCGTCAGGGTATAAGCATCAACTGAGTTATCACGCAAAACTTCCGTTACGTGCCAGAACAGTCGAACCGCAGAGCGGATGTAACCCATCAAGCCCATCAGCCAGGTAAACGAAATCGCAAGCAGGAAGATAGCATAGGTTCCCACCTTGGACTGCGTACCCCATTTGATATCGCCCATGGACTCTGAGTCCTTGAACATGGATATGTTAATCGCCGTCCCCGCGAACAGGGTCGTCAATGTACTTGTTACCTGGGGCACCGATAGACCCACCCGCTGGTTAGCAGGGAGAAAGTAACCATAAACACCCAGGAAGACGATATTAACTGCCGCACCGATGAAAATCGCAGTGATCCAGCAGTTACCCACTGTCTGCCAGGGAACGGTAATCTTCTTATTCGATTTCTGGTAAAGCAGAAAACAGAGAATCGTACAGGTGATCATCAGGTTAACCGCCGTGTTCTTAGCGGACATAACCCCGAAGTGACCTACAATTGGATGTTGGGCACCTCCCATTTCTTTAAGTTCCGCCGGAGTCATAACGATCGTATGCGGGGTCATCCACATGGTGAAACATACAATCAAAAGCAGAACCATATATTTACAATATTTCATATAGCGTTGCGACCCCTGAACCCGCGACATACTATTATGCAGGTATGAGTTCGCACCGAAAAATAGCAACCCGATCATTACCGCCTGAATGATGAACAGCCAAGCCATGATGCCGCCCATCAAAGTGATACCCATCTGCTGACGGAATGCATACACTTCCTTCATCAGCCAGTAGCCAGCGAATGGAAGCGGGATGAGACCGAAAATACAGATAAACATCGCGATATAACATACCCAGTCGTAATGGGCTCGCTCTTCTTCATTTTTTGCTGTCAGGTAATGATACGCGGCATACGAGCCAACGATACCGCCACCGAAAACGATATTGCCAAGTATTCGGTGAATACCGACTGGATTCCACAATGTGGAGTGGATAACATGCCAGATGTTACCCAGGAACCTGCCCTGCTCATCGATTCCGCCAGGAGCCTGCATAAAGGTCGCCCAGGAATTCGCGAGGTACATAAGAACTGTTCCGATAAGGTTGAGCAATACGGAAATACTACAGTGGACCCATTTCAGGAAACCACCGTCATTCATCTTGTCCCAACCGTAATAATAAACATAGAGAACACCACTCTCCGCCAGGAACATCAGCGCGTAAACGTGCATAACCGGACGGAAAATCGTTGCCATGTATTTAAAGAAACCAGGAAACAGCGTAATGAAGGTAAACAGCAGAATACCACCAAGAATAGCTGTCCATGAATATGCCGTCAGACTAACCTTCATCAGGTCATGCGCCAGACGGTCATACTTTTGAGACATCGCCGGATCGCTTTCACGGGTTCGAATACCAACGAACTCGATGAGCATACAGAAGATGGGAACCGCGAGAACAAAACTACCAAAATACAGATGTTGCTGATTCGCAATCCATAGAATAATTCTACTTGGAGCGAATTCGTAGGCATTGTAGTCATTCTCACCCAACTCAGGGGCTGGAGCGCCGCTTACAGGGCCTTTGAGAGGATTGCCCTCATAGTCCTTGTAGAACACGTCCTGACTCCATTCGATTTCGGCCTCGCCTTCACCTTCCTCGGCCTCTTCTTCAGCCATAACCTCTTTAGCAAAAGCCTGCTCAGCAAAAACTTGCTCAGCAAAAGCCTCTTTCGCAGAAGCATCGCCTACCAGCCCGGGCATCGCATACATTGCGAACGCCAGAAACAGAGCGATGGGCAGAATGTTCAAACTTCTAGATTTCCCCAACATGGCTTTGTCCTCCTTTGTGGACCTTCTCATATGGTTTTCCTAACATTTAAAAAAGTAATCGATATCGAAGTATTCTGAACCTAATTAAAAACTGGTGTTATTAGTCAAATATTTCACCTGCAAGCGCCTTCCCTGCCTCATAAAAAAACAGGAAAAAACACTTATTACAAGCCACAGAAACCCCGGGATATCATTTTTCTCCCATACCAGCCGAGAGAGCCAAACCCGCCAGCTTCCGCCTCCTACCGTAACCCACCTTATTTAAAGGGCTTTCAGCTCCAACCTGAAAACCGACCGCAACAAGGCACACGGCTCCAAAATGGTCCGATTATTTAACACGGGCCGACTTCTCTTGTCAAGACAAATTCGCCCCTTCCCTTACATCAAATATCGTGCTCTCAGTTCACCCCTCTGAAGCCTTTGCTGCTCTCAAATTTACCGCGTTGGCATGAGCGTCCAGATGCTCCATTTCAGCAAGAACTTTAACTACCGGGGCCGCTTTTTTCAGGGCCTCCTGCGAATAGGAGATAATGCTGGTCCTTTTTATAAAATCGTACACCCCCAGTGGGGATGAAAACCGTGCTGTCCCGCTTGTAGGCAATACATGGTTGGGTCCTGCCAGATAATCACCGATCGCTTCCGGCGTATAGTGACCGAGAAATATAGCCCCTGCGTTTTTAATTTTTTCGGCGCAAGCCTGAGGATCTCTCACCGCCAGCTCCAGATGTTCGGAGGCGATATCGTTAGCTATGCTGATTGCATCCTCTAATGACTCCACAACAAACAAGCGGCTCTGCCGGTTCAAGGATTCTTTGATGATTGACTGCCTGTTCAACTGGCTCGTCTGGACATCCAGTTCCTTCACCACCGCCTGAGCCAGTTCTTCGGAGCAGGTTATCAGTATGGGAATGGCCTCTTCATCATGCTCGGCCTGTGATAGCAAATCCGCGGCGATAAAATCTGCGTGTGCGCTGTCATCGGCCACGATCAGAATTTCGCTGGGACCCGCGATCATATCAATATCCACCACCCCAAATACCATGCGCTTGGCCAAGGCGACATAAATGTTACCAGGCCCCACAATCTTATCCACTCGGGGGATCGTCTTCGTTCCATAGGCCATTGCGCCCACCGCCTGCGCCCCGCCCACTTTATAAATTGAATCGACACCTGCTATGTCTGCCGCGACAAGTGCGTGCGGACTCCATTTGCCTTCGGGTGCCGGACTGCACATCACTATATTTTCTACTCCCGCCACATTAGCCGGAATCGCATTCATCAACACAGAGGATGGATAGGATGCCTTACCACCGGGAACGTAGATACCAGCCGTCTCCAGTGGCCTCTGGCTCTGACCCAGCAACACACCATCCTCCTCATATTCCCAGGACTGTGTGACCTGCCGCTCATGAAATTTTCGAATATTTTCCGCCGCTCGTTTAAGCGCCTCTATCTCTACATCGCTTATCTGACTGTGAGCCGTGTCGATTTCCTCACGCGTCACTTTTAAATTTTCTAAAGTAAGTTCGTGATGGTCGAACCGACTCGTGTATTCCAACAAGGCTACGTCACCTTCATGTTTTACACGCCCCAGAATTTCACGCACTACATCGTCATGGGTCACTAGATCAAGGTTGGCCCGGTTCACCACAGCCTCCAGGGCTGACCTAAAGTTCGGGTCGGTATGTTTAATAATTTTCATTTGTAGGATTCCTGGTTCTTATCAAATTTAAAATGACAGTCGGTTTTAAAATTTTCGGATCTATTCCCTTCTCCTGCTGACCCGCGTCCGCCATAAGCTGAAGATGAGTTTTTCAAAGTGACAGCTGCTCCAAAAAGTTTCGAGTCGATGCCCCTTCCTGCTGGCCAGCATCCGCCATAAGTTGAAGATGCGTTTTTAAAAATTTTAAATCTTCTGGACGGTCTACATCGTACCAGACGGGCAATAGCTCCAGAGACGCGCCTTCAATGGCTTCCAGTTTGGTCCGGGTTTCTGCCAACACAGTATCCCCGCCCCAGGCAATGCCATCAAACACATCGATTTGTTTTCCCCGCATACCAATCAAATAATACCCGCCATCGGCACTGGGGCCGAGAACAACATCCCGCTCGGAAGCAAACGCCTGCCTTATATAATTCGTTGGCAAGCTGGGACTATCAGAGCCTATGATAACCACTCGTTCATAGCCGTCCTGAAACCGTGCAGAAAACGCGTTTTGCATTCTCTCTCCCAGGTCTTTCCCCTCCTGCATAAAAACAGTGATCGACAAAGAAGAATCCAGCTGCTCAAAGTAACCCGAAAGATTTGACGGATAGATTCCGGCAAAGCGATCCGCCGACTCCACTTCACAAATCGTGTTGAGGCTGTCAGCAAGAAAACAGGTGTACAAGTCGCAAGTGGTTCGCGGGTCCAGAAATGGATTGAGACGGGTCTTCACCTGACCTTCTATGGGGTCGCGGGCAAAAACAATCAAAGCATTGTCATTTTGTTTTCCCATAGGGTCGTTAGCTTAAATACGAATCAAGTACCGAGGTGAGACAGGCCATACACAAATCGTTTGACTCCATGTTCCAAACCCAATAAAATTTGGNCTGGTTGAGAGTCNTCACCCNATTTTCCANGAGGATCAAACCATTCTTTCCGATCTAGACGNTTCGCTATTCTACTGGATCAACACGCATTTTCAATCCCGAANATTCCTGGAATTCATGCAGTNCATTTCCATTAAGCANAATTTNATCTGGCCCGGGGTTGTCTGCCTCGCGCTCGTCCTCTGGTTGAAAAGGATNCGGGGGCTGGCGTTGATTCTGGCAACGGGCATAGCGGTGGGGGTCTCCGATTCTCTGGGAGCACTACTCAAAGATTACTTCGCGCGTGAAAGACCCTGCCATATCTTCACAAAATTGAAGGAAATTGCCAGTTGCTCCAATAGTTTCTCTTTCCCCTCAAACCATGCGATAAACTCATTCACCGCCGCTACTATACTCAGCCTAGCCTACAAAAATTTCGCGTTCGTTCTATATATAATAGCCTTACTGATAGGTTATTCCAGGGTGTATCTAGGCGTACATTATCCAACGGATGTTCTGGCAGGAGCCTTATGTGGTATCTTAATAGGCTATGCGGTACATAAGTATGTCTATCGCTCAATGATGAACTTCCTGAAAAACAGGTTTCCAGCGGCAACAGATCATGAACGCGCCGAAACAAAAACTTCTGATCATTAAGCTGAGCTCCATAGGGGATATTGTACACGCCTTACCTTTCCTGCGGACTCTGAGAGCACATCACCCTCAAGCCCATATCTCGTGGATGATTGAGGAACGCTTTCGTGAGCTGGTCGAGCACAATCCAGACCTCAACGAGGTGATCCCGGTACGCATCAAACACTGGCGCAAAAACCTGAACGCAGTTTCCTGGCGTGAAATATCCGCAATAAGGCAATTATTGAAGGATCGCAAATTCGACTGGACCTTCGATTTACAGGGACTCATCAAGACGGGGGTCATTGCCCGCATGACTGGAGCATCCAACAGGGCAGGATTTCACCGCAACAATTGCCGGGAAAAAATAAACGCCTGGTTCAATAACCGCCACAGCAAATTCGTCCCCCCCGGTGGGCACGTAACAGACCTCTGCCTGTCACAACTCTCTACTATGGGAAACTATCCCACGCAAGCGGAGTTCCCTTTAATCATTACCGCCAAGGATGAGCAGGCTGCCAGCTCTTTCATGCTGGAAAACCCGGAACTCAAAACCAAACCCATTGCCGGGGTCAATCCTGGAGCCGGGTTTCCAACTAAACTGTGGAGTCTGGAGCGATACGCCCAACTGGCCGACCGACTGGCAGGAGAAATGGGATTCAACATTCTTCTCACTTGGGGTCCGGGGGAAGAAGATATGGTCCGCAAAATTGCCGCTACGATGAAACAAAAATCGTGGACGGCTCCTGCAACTACGATCTCAGAGTCTATCGGACTCTACAAAAAGCTTTCACTGTTTGTAGGGAGCGATTCCGGACCGTTCCACATTTGCGCCGCCTTGGGTGTTCCCACCGTTTCTGTGTGGGGACCGACTCACCCTGATCGCAACGGAGCTTACGCAAAAAATCACCGGGCGGTGTATCATGAACTACCCTGCAGTTTCTGCTGGAAACGAAAATGTCCGCTGGGAACATTGGAGTGCATGGACAAGGTAACTGTACAAAATGTATTCGATGCGACAAAAATATTAGCATCTGAGCATATTAAAATGTTAGCTTCAACCTGACATTCAATCCACTCAAGTAAGAGGTGACTCGATGGCGTTCGACAAAGAACTTTTGGATATTTTAGTTTGCCCCAAATGCAAAGGAGACTTGGGATTAACATCCAAAGAAAACGGCCTGACCTGCGACACATGCAAACTTGAATATCCCATTCAAGACGATATCCCTATCATGCTTATCGACCAGGCAAACCCGATAACTTAAACGTACTGAAGCAATAGCGCACACCCCATGGCCGAACTGGCTCGCAAAATAGAACGAACCGCAAAAAATTTCTTATGGTCTGCCATCGGGCTGGTTTCCGGCAGGAAAAGTCCGCCTCCGCTTCCTATGGACTTTGCGTCCGCCCGGTCCGTACTCGTGATAAGACCCGATCGACTGGGAGATGTTGTGCTGTCTACACCCGTTTACGAATCCATTAAAAAATCGTTTCCGCATCTTCGAGTAAGCGCTTTGGTGGATCGCGTCAATGTTTCCATACTCGCCAATAATCCGTATATAGACGAGATCATCCCGTTTGACCCGGGATGCCCCGGTGCCGTTCTTGGAAAGCTTCGACGTAACCGGTTTGATGTTGTATTCACACTCAATAAAAAATTCAGCGCCACGGCTTCGATGATTGCTCTTGCCAGCAAAACAAAATATCGAATAGGTTACGCCCATGATAAAACGGACGGGCTCTACGATGTGCGTTTGCCGACAGACACTCCACCGCGCCACGAGAGTTTGAACAATCTTGAATTGCTACGTCATGTGGGAATCACGCAAATCATCGAACCACCTCAGATATATTTCAACGAAGAGGAAACAAAGAAAATAGATACGGTACTGAAGGAATCACGCCAACATCCTGAGCGTCCGCTGGTACTCATCAAACCGGGAACCCGTGTTGCGGAATGGGGATGGCAACTGGAAAACTTTCGCAAGGTGGCGGAACAATTATCCAACACGCAAAAAGCAGAAGTCCTTTTCATATGTGGTCCGGGTGAAGAAGCGATGATAGATGCCCTCAGCGAAGGAACGCAGCTCAAGATAGGTCGCCTGCCAGTCCTTTCGATCAAAGAGCTGGCACTGGCCATCAAAAAAAGTGATTTGCTGTTTTGCAACCATACTGGCATCATGCATCTGGCCTCGGCGGTGCAAACACCGGTTGTGGCCATTTTCAAACACGGGGAAACCGCGCGGTGGGGTCCGGTTCACACACGACATGCCCTGCTCGAAGAACGCGACTCTGATACACTGACACCGGAAACTGCGCTTGAACGTATTGAACAGTTTTTAAATTAATTAAATTATCGCCCTGAGCTTGTCGAAGGGGCCTTTCAATATAACTGTGAATCGTTGAAGAGTACATGCTTCGACAGGCTAAGCACAACACCAGGGAGAACTCAACACGAATGAACGAATCTACCCGCCAACAATCGAAAGCTTCTTCTACCGCGATGAGGGGACTGGTCTTTGACGAGCCACTCATTTTTGAAATGGGTTCGCCCGGACGTGCCGCTTATTCGCTCCCAAAATGCGATGTGCCTGAAGTTGAGCTTGAAGCACTGCTACCCGCAGGTGAGATTCGCGATCCTATAGAAAATTTTCCAGAACTGACGGAACTTGATGTCGTGCGACATTTCACCAGACTTTCTCAATGGAATTTCAGCATCGACACCAATTTTTATCCACTCGGTTCCTGCACCATGAAATACAATCCGAAAATCAACGAAGTGACTGCCGCGCTCCCCGGATTCGCCCAGCACCACCCCTACACACCTGAAGCGCTTTCGCAGGGCAGTCTCCAACTTATGTTTGAACTCCAGGAATACCTGAAGGAAATCAGCGGCATGACGCATGTGAGCCTGCAACCCGCCGCCGGAGCGCACGGTGAACTGGCGGGCATGCTCATGGTTCATGCCTGGCACGCGAAGCAGGGAACGCAACGAAAAAAAATAATTCTACCCGACTCCGCACATGGGACCAATCCCGCCAGTGCGGCCTTATGCGGATACAGCGTTGTCCAGATACAGTCAGACGAACGCGGCCTGATCGATCCTGCGAAATTGGAATCAATGATGGATGAAGACACCGCCGCGATCATGCTGACTAATCCGAACACTCTGGGAATGTTCGAAACAGATATCATGAAAATTACTGAGGTCGTTCACAACAAGGGCGGTCTGGTCTACTGTGACGGGGCCAACTTGAACGCGGTGATGGGAAAAACGAAAATGAACGCTATGGGAATCGATGTTCTGCATTTCAACCTGCACAAAACATTTTCCACACCACATGGTGGAGGCGGACCCGGCGCCGGCCCGGTGGGAGTCACCGACCAACTCGAACCTTATCTTCCAATTCCAGTCATAGAGCACACGGGTGGAAAATACACATTAAATTCTGATCGCCCAGACAGTGTTGGAAAAATGAAGGCCTTCTTCGGCAACTTCGGCATCCTTGTCCGGGCTTACACCTACATCCGGTCACTCGGTCCCGATGGAGTTAAACTGGCGGCAGAAATGGCGGTACTCAATGCCAATTACATCAAGGCATCCCTGCAAGAGCAGTATCACTTGCCTTATGACGGACCCAGCCTGCACGAGGCGGTGTTCAACGACAAGCACCAACTCAAACATAAAGTGAGCACCATGGACATCGCCAAAATGCTCATTGAT
>PCCT01000046.1 GCA_002731985.1 Nitrospinota bacterium | reverse complement strand
GTATACTTTGCCGTTGCGTTTTAACCGGGATCAGGTGAATCGTTTCCTTGAATTCGTCAATTGCTTTTTCAAATTCCCCCAAAGCCGCGTGTGTTTCCCCTAATGAGAAATAGGTCGCTCCCAGGTTTGGCTTCAGGTTGATGGCAATGAGCAAAGGTTCAAGCGCATCTTCAAACCGGTCCAGATGATAAAAGGACCAGCCCAGTCCATATTGGGCTTCCGCGTAATTGGGGTCCAGATTCACCGCTTTCTGGTAGGCTTCGGCGGCTTTTTTGTACTGGTACATTTCACCATAACTGCCTCCAATTCCTTGGTAGGCGACTGGGTAAATGGGTTCCCATCGAAGAGCTTCTTTATATTCAGCTATCGCATCTTCGTAGAGGCCCAGCTTTTGGTAGGCTCTTCCCAGTTCAAGGTGAGCAAGAAAGTTCTTGGGGTCTGCTTTAATCGCCCTTTTGTACTCATCAATTTGAATAACATCTGCTTGCGCCGTGATAACCAGACCAAAGGAGCAGAGAAAAACGACCAGTGCGAAGTGCTTTATTGGCAGTAAAAGCTGTTTTAACCTCATCATTCAAAAATGCTTCCTTCAAAATGCTATTTTAAAACCAGCCGAATCGAAAGAGACATTCTAAAACGCTCTTTTGAGATCAGCCAAATCGAGAAGTGACGTCTTCCGGGTAAGCCTCCAGATGATGAACTGTAAGATCAGACCCTTTCATTTCCTCTTCGGCTTCTAATCGAATTCCAAATAGGGAATCCAGTGTTTTATATACGGCAAACCCTGAACCAACGGCTATCACAATTGCTATGCCTGAACCAATTGTCTGAGCCATGAGGCTAACGCCCCCCATGCCGCCAAGGGCTTCTTGTCCGAAAATGCCACATGCGATGCCGCCCCAGGACCCACAAATCCCGTGGAGTGGCCATACTCCGAGGACATCATCTATCTTCAGCTTTTCCTGTTCCCAGGTAAAACCCTTAACGAATATTAAACCAGCTATTCCACCGATGACTAACGCGCCAAGAGGATGGACTTTGTCCGATCCTGCGCAAATGGCAACTAATCCGGCCAGTGCTCCGTTGTGAATGAAACCAGGGTCGTTTTTAGAAATGACCAAGGCAACCAGAACCCCCCCAATCATAGCCATGAGCGAGTTAACGGCTACCAAACCCGTAATACCACTCATTGTAGCGGCTGACATTACGTTGAATCCGAACCAGCCTATACAAAGCATCCAGCTTCCCAGTGCCAGAAAGGGAACATTGCTGATAGGGATGGGACGGCTCTTTCCCTGAGAATCCCAGCGCCCTAATCGAGGGCCCAGGACATAGACGCCGGCTAGAGCGATCCAGCCGCCCATGGAATGAACAACGACCGATCCTGCATAGTCATGAAACGCTATTCCACCGGTCAATCCGGCAAGCCAGGAATCATCCTGACCGAGAAAACTAATTTGTCCCCACACCATCCCTTCAAACAGAGGATATATAATGGCCACGAAAATAGCGGCGGCCAGTGCCTGGGTCCAGAATTTAGAACGCTCGGCAATTCCTCCTGAAATAATAGCCGGGATTGCGGCGGCAAATGTCAGCAGAAAGAAAAAGTGAACCAGTTCATAGCCTTGGTTATCACCTACAAGATCTTTTGCCGGTTGAAAAAAGTAAGCACCATAGGCGATGGCATATCCGATCAAAAAGTAGATGATGGTGGAAATAGAAAAGTCCACCAGGATTTTAACCAACGCGTTTACCTGGTTTTTCCTGCGGACGGTTCCCACTTCCAGAAATGCGAATCCGCCATGCATGGCGAAAACCATAACTGCTCCAAGCATCATAAAAAGAACGTCGCCACTGCTCGTCAACGAAATAATATCCTGCTCCATGACCCCTCCCTATATGGACTACTGGATGAATGGTGCTCTTTTAGGGATAAAAATGCGGATTCCTAAAAAACTGAGAATACTCGAGCATGGAGACATCAAGGTCTCACTGATAATAGATATCCTTTGTTTTATCGTCATTTCCACCCCGATTACTAAAGAGAAATTTACTAAATTAACAGGTGTAAGTTTAAAAAATTATTGAAAAGTGATCAGGCACACCCCACTGAAAAAAATAGGGTCAGGCAAATAATGGAATTAAGTAATTTCATTTTCCCCTAGAGTAACTTGTCTCAGGATATAGAAAAGCCTTCTTCTTATGATTATTTTGCCCTGATGATGAATAATGAGCAATTAAAATATTTTTTATATAGTGCCAGTTCAACTGAAGAAAACTACATTTGACATGTTTGTTTCAAGGTTCATATAATTAACCCTCTTTTAAAAGGGTTATGTCATGCTCTACTTTTTCATGATTTTATTTATGATTTCTGAGGAGAAGCTGTGCCATTTATTCGATCGCAGGATCTTAAACTAGGAATGGCGCCGGTAGAAGATATCAAGGACCGCACCGGCAGGGTTATCCTTAATCTAGGGACGAAGATCACCCAGAGCTGACTTGGATGGTAAAGGGCTTCCGGATTATTGAAAGACGTCAGCCAACGAGTTGGGATGAGGCAATGAAGTGGGCGGATAAAATGAGCGATCAAAGGTTTGCTGGTTTCACTGATTGGCGTGTTCCGACGGTTGCTGAATATAGGGCTATTTATAATCCCAAACGGACTAAGCTGGCATATGATTCCAAAAGAAAATTTCCTGTGGGTTACCCCGAGGTTTTTCCGGGTGGAGGCGGTTATGGGTTCTGGTCGAATGAGCAGGTTGGGGATAAGAACGCAAAGTATGTTTTTTTTTGTGGGCGGATATAGCAAGGCGGTTCATAAGCTATGCAATAATTCGTCCATGAGTGTGCGATTGGTTCGTTGAGTTGCGGAGGCTTGAACGGTGACTGATTCACCCGGTGAGGATGAGCGACGGGGAAAAATCAATAGGCGGCTGGTGATTTTTGGGTTCCTGGTGGTTCTTCTGTCTTTTGTGTGGCACGTGGGTTCCGCGTTTATTTCAGGGACCAAATGAATATGAGTCTCTTGTGAAATTAAGGCGGGTAACGGCAACTGCTGGGTTCCGCCGTGATTGGTTCAGTGGTTATGAGCGCTTCCGTCGCCATGAGAGTGGCCATGCGCAAGTTCTTCAGGTTTTGCGTCCCTGATCCCCATGATTTCCACAGAGAAGTAAAGGATTTGTCCCGCCAGAGGGTGGTTGCCATCTATATTGATCTTGTCATCGTTAATTCCCATAACGTTGAACGGATGCTTTCTTCCATCACCAAGTTCTGCCATGAACTGCATTCCTACCGCAATCTTCTGGTCTGCGGGAAACATTTTTCGTTCAACCTCCATTTTGAGGTCAGCTAATACTTCGCCGTATCCTTCTTCGGGCTTTACCGTAACTTCTTTTTTGTCTCCAATCTTCATGCCGTCGAGTGCGTTTTCCAATCCTGGAACAAGTTCTCCCTTACCATGAAGATATTCCAGTGGTTTTTCTGTGTCTGTCCGGTCCAGTTCTTCACCTTGTGCGTTTTTTAAATAATAGCTTAAGCTGATAACTTTATTTTTTTCGACCATGAAGAGTCCTTATTTTGTGTGCTTGGGTAATTAAATTTGTTCCTGAGGGACCTTTTGAGTCTGGCCTACAGGGTTTATTTGCGGAGTTTGATTATGGTGATCTCTATAAGTTGCTAGGTAAACAAAAACCATGCAATTTGAATTAAAATATACAGCAGAACCAGATATTTAACTCTATCAAATGCAGCACTGGCACTTTCTTTAGTTAATCCAGCAATGTCCTGTATTGTTTGTTTTGCCAAGTCAATCGACTGCCGTTTTGCCTTATTTATCCAGTCCTTTAGGATATCATCCTGAATATCGTAATTTGAATCAGCGCCTTCATTGTCTGAAAACCTCTGTTTGAATAAGGAATATTCGTCGTCATTCCTATCTCGGCTATCTCAGCCCAGAGGAGTATGAAAAAAAGAATGTGGCTTAATTAATTGTCCACTGAATCGTGGGAGGATCAAGCTTCATTTCCTTAAAAAATTATTAAAATCAAGGCCTTCCATTTGGCAAATTCAATTCGTTAGAACTTTGCCTTGGGTCAAATAATTGTGTAGTCAAAAGGTCAGACATTCTACCATTAGAGACTTGGAAAATGAGAACTCTTTTAACGGTAGGACTTTCCCTACAAGATGCGNGCTTAGATCGACCACATTATGGCTATTTGATGNGGGGTTGGAATCTCTGGCATATTTATTGGCTAAGCCAGTGTTTCCAGGCGNGATTTTATATCGTCTTTCTGATGATGCCCGAGATAGAGAAGTCCGTCGGACAATGAATAATTATCGGGAAAGGTCATGACTTCGCGGTTAATTTTTTCTTGCAACTCATGATACAGCTTTTCAGCTTCATCAAAGCTGAGACCGATACTCCCTTTATAGGAATATCCCAGGCTGAGATCATGCCCCGGCGGAATCTGCAACTCGCTTATTCCCCATTCTGATGGGTTACTTTCGATAGGGGTTCCTTTCTCCAGATCAAATTGGGAAATGATGCAGGAGAATCCCGGAGAATCGAGCAACCTACGGTTGTTGATCACGAACTCAACCGACTCTCTGGCTTCCGTTTCGGTCTCAGTAGGGAATCCGGTAATGAGGTAAAAATGCATGGCGATGCCGATACGAAGACACTCCTCAACGGTTTTGTCGATCACCTCCACTTCAACCCCTTTTTTCATGGCGTCCAGCACTCGCTGGCTGTAGGACTCTAGACCGAATATCAACTTTCTCAACCCTGACTGATACAAAAGCTCCATCCGGTTTTCAGTGAGCAGGCTTTTCTCAAACTTCAACTCACCTGTCCATTGAATATCAAGTTCTGCTTCGACAATTTTAGATGCAAAAGTGCGCATGAAATTGATCGGAAGGGCTTCGTCAGTAAAGAAAAAATAATTGCAATCATATTTTTCTTTCAGGTTCCGTACGTCGTCAACCACATTCTCCGCGTATCGCACGTGGAAATCCATGTGATCGAAAGGAATGGAGCAAAACGCGCATCTTTCCCAGTAACATCCTCGCGAGCCCATGAGCGGCAGACATCGCTCTGGTGAAAGATACAAATCGAAAGGCATACCATCAAAATCAGGCGTTGGTAGTTTATTCAAATCTTCTTTGGCAAAAGGACGATTTACTTTCACCTTTCCTTTATCTTCCCATACGAGATTGGGCACTTTCGACAAGTCGCCTCCCCCTCTAAACTCCTGCACCAGCTTCAGCAGTGGGGTCTCCCCTTCGTGCACAATAATGCTGTCTAAAAACTGGAACACTGGAGACCCATCACGCTCAATCCGGTCCACCAGCTTGGTAAACACACTGCCACCAACGGTAATATGAATATCGGGAGCGGACTGCTTAACCAGATACGCAAGAGTGAGCCCTGGAATAATCTGTTCAACTGAGGTGATCGACACACCCAGGATATCGATGTCTTCTTTTAGAATCGATTGGAGGTAATGCTCTTTATAAATATCGTAGAAAAAGTTTTCATTGGGGTTTTTGAAAGATTCAAAAATCTCCTTCGTCGAATACGGCGAGTAACGCAACTGACTCCCAATGACTGTGAGTTGGGAAGGATAATAGGGGGCAAGAATATTATCGAGCCACACGTCAATAATCTTAAGGCTCTCCATATAACGGTCAAGATCGTAGAATTCTTCACAACGCAGAGAATCCTTTGCGGCATCAATTTCATATTTGAGCGCGGGAATAGCCTCTTCAGCTTCCCGCAGTTTGGCATACTTTTCTCTCTCGAATTGAGAGTGGCGCGGCTTCGAGCCCAGTTCATTCAATTCACGAACGATGCGCTCATAAAGCGGTTTTGTCTTTTCCCATGTACAAAGGTGATCGAGAAGTTCAATCGCCAAGTCTCTTTGTTTCACATCATGAATACCATGCATATGCAGGTATCCTTTTAGACTGGGCAGGCTCAGGTAAGGCTGAGACGGGTGCCACGATGAAGGAAAAACTAAATAAACCATAACCCTAACTCATAATCCGCCAAAAACGGAATCGTTTACGAAGTACGCCCCACCCTTAAGAGTTTCTCTTGAGAATTCCTCTTAAGGTTTTGGGGCCATAAAGACCAGCATCACTAACTTATCCTGCGTATGATTGACCACCCCGTGGTCTTCTCCAGCGGGAGCTATCGTGATTTCATCAGGCCCCAATTCTTTTTCCTCCGACCCGACTGTCACCATTCCCCTACCCTTCAGGACATAATAGACCTTATCAGACTCGCCATGCGAATGCACTTTCTGCGACTGCCCCGGCTCAAAGCAATATATATCACAGAAGAAATTTTCCGTATCAAAAAGTCCCACTTTCTTTAATTTTTCCGGATTGAACTCAACAACGTCACCAAGCTTCACAATTTTCATATCATCACTCAAAAAATAATTAGACAAACTTTCCTATTATCAACCCGGACATCCATTCCACAACGCGCAAATTATTTGGAGTGTATAAAACCTGTGCTATGATCACTAGCCATAAGATCACTCAATCGCACTTATTTCATAGGGTTAGAGGATTCTAACACATATCAGGGCATCAACCAAAGAAATTGGACCACTGCCCGGCCCCTGGAAAAGGGGTGTATTGACTTCCAAGGTAATATCCTCTATTTTCGTTAAAACCCATGAAATTCGAATATGGGAGGAGCATTCATCGCATGAGGAACGACAAGTAGAAATGACTAGCCAACCTTCGTAGGGAAAGTCCTACCGTTAAAGTGGCTTTCATAAAAATAGGATAGCGGGACGTGGCGCAGCCTGGTAGCGTACCTGACTGGGGGTCAGGTGGTCGGAGGTTCAAATCCTCTCGTCCCGACCACTTTACAAGGACTTATGGCTTTCGCTATAAGTCCTTTTTGTTTTGTGTGTCAAACCTGTGTCAATAAACCTAACTCGCCCTTCGTTTGAGCAAAACCAAGCTGTTGTTTTGATTGCATACCCTGTTTGAGAATTCGAACATCTTCTTCAACTCAGGTGCCGAGTAGTAGGTTGTCATACTCATCCTACCCTTGTGTCCTGCTAAGAGAATTGTTTTTAAAATGGTTTTTGAAAAAGTGGGGAAGTATTTTGAACCATCGAAAGTAACCCGTAGACTTTACTCCCCCGTATACCTCGTTTTACTGTTGTTCCATCAACTTTAATTTTTTATAGGAGCAACTTTTTGTTCTCTGGTGAGACATCTTCCCCCTCCAAGTCAAGTTGGGGTTGATAATCTTCAGTATTAGATTTTTTGTCCTCAATGCTTAACATCGGCGAAGTTATAATATCCATTCTCACCCGTCCTATCTCAGGGTCTGTTGAAATCTTTATCAATCTTCCCCAAAGTTCCAATTGCATGGTCTTGGGTTGCCCTGATGGTTTCTTTGTCAGAGTTCTAATTATTTTTATCAAGAGGACTGGGATGTGAAGCCAGAAAGAACCTGAATCGTTGTTTTTCATAAATAAACTTTCTTGTTTTTAAATTGAGAGGTTGCCAGTCGCTTTTCTGCCATAAAAAACCTTGCGCTATTAAACCGCCTTTGTCCCGACCAGTCCGATACGATAAGGGAAGTGACGGTGCACTTTATGTTGTTTGACCCCCGCCTCTTGAGCCATCTCATTCATCTCGGAGGGTGTGAAGGCATTCATAACTGAAACGGGCGCGTCGTAACGAGTGAGACGATTTTTAGTCAATAAACGGGTCAGAAGAAAAATAGACGCGTGGGCCACTCTGCTCCGATGCAGGTCGTTTATGATGAAACCGCGTCGGCCCATAAAATCAGCCGCACGCAAAATATTAACTGCCTCATCACGTGCAAAATGGTGCAGAGATAAAGAGTTTACAACAAGATCAAAACTGTTCTCACCAAAAGGTGGCGCATGAATATCCCCCTGCACCAAGTCGATCTCTGGGTAATCACGGGTTTCATCCCGTGCATAGTTCAACATCTTGATGTTGATATCCAGCGCAACAATCCGCACTTTAATGTTCAACCGACGCATCATTTCCACAACGGCAATAGGCTGATCGGCAGATCCGGTAGCGAGATCCAAAATCGTAAATTCTAGTTCTAATGGATGGTCCTTTAAAAAGAAGCGGATGTGATGGAGAAGAACTTTATATCCACTGAGATATTTATTGACCCGGCGCACATCGCTGAGACTGTCCCGGACTTCCTCAAAAGGCGCTTCATCAAGGTCAAGCAGTTCTGGTCTCAAGTTGCGAGGAGGGGGAGGAAACATTAAGCGGTCCCAATGGCTATAACATCAATCTTTGAAAAAATAATATAAATCGCCGCTGGCAATTCTATTCTTCGCCATGTTCGCCGCAATATTTTTAAAAATATCGCGCGTTATAGGAATAAGTATGAATACTGCGATTAAATCGGTAACCACCCCAGGTGTAATGAGCAACATGCTGGACAAGCCCAACACAGAACCATTGAGCGCGTCGTCACCGGGGATACTTCGCGACTTTAAGTGCCATTGCATCTTTTCAAAATCTTCTTTGCCCCAGCTTCGTCCAATAATAATGCCTATTAAAAATGTAAACATGATGAATGACAAGGTGTTCAATATGCTGATGTATCCACTCAAAACAGTCAGAAGATACATCTCGACAAAAGTACCGACAGCAAAAACCAGCCCAACTGCTAAAGACATTAAACTGTTTCCTCAAAAAAAATTAAAACTTAACAGGGAGATGCCGCTCCAAATTTCCTGCAACCGTCAGACCAACATATCACGCCCGCCCCCTCTGTCAAGTTTCGAGTGCATGTAAGCAATGGGAAACCTGTTAACCTTTAATCATTACTGACATAAATTTCAACA
>PCCT01000045.1 GCA_002731985.1 Nitrospinota bacterium | reverse complement strand
TTGCTTTTTTCTTTGTTGCTTTTTTCTTTGTTGCTTTTTTCTTTGTTGCTTTTTTCTTTGTTGCTTTTTTCTTGGCTGCCATCAAGATCTCCTTTTAGCAATATCGGGATTTCGTTTCAGCGCCCCAACATTGTTTAAATATTTTATTCCATACGTGTTTAAAGTCAAGGGAATATTGGCCAAAATGCAATTGGGGAATAGCTGGGTGTTGTTGGTGTTTGCGTAGGTTGTAGGTTCTGTTGTTATGTGCTGGCGTAAACCCTTGCCAGATGCATTCCATCGGGGTATGCTCGTTTGTGTTTTTAATTTGAGGGTTTTTTTTGGGGTAAAGATAATTTTATTATTTTTTGTGAAAATCCGCGTTTGAGAAATAATTTTGTGGTGTAAGGTTATGATTTCATCATTTTTTGTTGAGTCGCTCCAAAAGCAGTCCTTGCTGATTCATGGAACCAGCCCGAGATATTTCGAAATGAAGGAAGGGGTGAGGGAATCTTTTTGTCCCCCTGAAAACGATAACGGTGAATTGTTTCGTGAGCATCAGAAATTATTTTTGCAGTCGTTGGGAATAGAAAGAGAAGATTTATTTCGTGTGCGTCAGGTTCATGGCAATCAAGTTTATGTTTTGACGGATGCTAAAATTATTGTTGATGGTGTCAGGCATCAGGAAGCAGATGCTATTGTTACGCACCTTCCAGATTGTCCGATAATGATTTTAACCGCAGACTGCGTTCCTATCATTATTTACGATCCTGTAAACCACGTGGTGGGTGTGGTTCATGCCGGGCGCGTGGGTACTGAAAAGCGTATATTCTCCAATGTGATAGAGGTTGTTGGGCGGGAGTACGGTTCCCGGCCCCGAGACCTGATAGTGAGTATGGGGCCCGCCATAGGAGGGTGTTGTTACGAGGTGGATGAGCCCTGTGCCCTGCCTTTTATTGAAAGAAGTTCTGTTGACTCCGGGTTTGTTGTGAAAGCGGGAGCGGGAAAGTTTTTTATCGACTTGCCGGAGGCGAATCGGCAGGAAGGATGTGAGGCGGGTATATTAAAGGAAAATATTTATACCGATGGGCCATGCACCTCTTGCGACAATCACCGATGGTATTCCTATCGTAAAGAAGGAAAGACAGGCAGGTTGATGACACTGGCAATGCTTCGACCGAGAAGATAGACTCTTGATTATTGTCGCAGGTTTCATGCTTGCTCCTGACTGAAACCTCCTATATCCTCCCTGGTAATACTTTTTCCTCTGTAAATTTATTTACGTAGTGAGCGTGAGAGTGGCCGCAGGTTTATGATTGTTAATTTTTTTAATAACTCCCTTTAATATTAAGTATGAAAAATGTAACCGATTCTTCAAATAAGCTTCCTGATGGCGTACTGCCTTTTCCTGTCGAATGGATTCGTGAGCATCCGGGTAAGGTGGAAGAGGCTCTGGCTAAACTATCGGTTGAGGACCAAATTCGATATGCCATGCAGTTACGCGGACCTCAAATGCAGGCTTTCATAAATCTCTCACCCAATGCCCATGCGCTGATTAGAGGACTGCCTCCCGAAGAATTGTATCAAATGATCAAGGAAACCGGATTGGGGGAATCGCTTCCCGTGCTTGCGGTGATGTCTTCGAACCAGTTGCAATATAGTTTTGATCTTGAGTGGTGGCAAAGAGACCGCTTTGTTCCCGAATGCGCTCTTGAGTGGCTTGAGCTTTTGGATAAATGTGATGACTCCAGCATTCTAGAATGGTTGCAGACTGAGGAATTTGAACAAAAGGTGGTCCTGTTTCAGTCGCTCATCAAGGTATGTAAGGATGATGAGATGACCGATTCTTATGAAGGTGTGGAAGGTATGCCTCACCTGAATCTGGATGGTGTCTACGATATTTATTTTAAAACTGAAGAACACGCGGCTCTTAAAAGATTAATCGCTCTGTTACGATCTGAAGACCAGGGCCTTTGTGAATCTCTTCTTGAGGCGGTCATCTGGTATCCGGTAACGCAGACAGTTGAAAAGGCATATCGCTGGCGTCTCACCCGGACAGCTGAGCGGGGAATACCCGATTTTGAAGAAGCGATAGGAGTTTACAGTCGCCTGAGCCCAGAAGCCTTGAAGACTTCCGTTCCAGAGTTGGAAGATTTTGCCTACCCGCAGGAATTTAATATAGCTCCGACTTATCCGCTTTCTCTGGTCGGGGGGGTGCCATTTTTTAAGGACGTCATTTTGCTGTTGGATAATCCTGAGCGCGTCAACACCATTTGTTGGGAGCTTGTCTATCTGGCGAATAAGATTATGGTGGCCGATCAGATAGATCCTTCCAATCTGGAAATGAGGGAAGAATCTTTAAAGAAAGTGCTGGGCTATGTGAACATAGGGTTGGAACTGGGCGCTTCCAGTGATTTAGGAAAGGGAGGCAAACTGCTTGGTCGCACACAGATTCAGGCTTTATTTCAGGTGGGCTATCAACAGTTGATGAGTTTGAAGTGGAAGGCAGAAAATTTTCTAAAGGAAAACGGGAGTTTTCTTCAATGGATGTTTGCGGAATTTCATAAGGATCAACTGGCAGCTCTGGTGGATCGTTTCCCAAGGGTTGCCGAGGTGGATGGTGATAAGGAATCCTTAAACTGGAGGCATTTTGCATCTGTTGAGGAGGTGCGAAATGCAGAGTCACTTCTTGACCGATGGATGTTTTATCTCAGGTTTGCGCGTAAAGGTCTTGGCTTGAATGATGAACTTATAAAGCAGTACATGGAAAGATGTGATGTGCCGGAAAAGGATGATGAAGCGGATTTGATCGTATGGACAATGATGGCGTTCGCGCGTTTCACCCTTTTTAAGAAAATTTCTTGTGAGCCGTTACCTGAATTGGCCGCAAAAAGTTTTCTTGAGATCATATTTCTGCCTGGAATTTTCAGGGATGAAGTCAGGCAATGTGACGATGCTCTGGTGGAGTCTTTTCATCAGGAACTCCTCAAACTTCCTCTAGCCTGGGTCGAGGCGGACAGAAAGTTTTTGTCTGAACTATTGAATGAATGTGTCTTGCGCCTCCAAGGGCAATTCGGTCGCCTTGATCCCAAAAGTGAGATTGACTGGCGGTTCACCCATGGCCTGTGCATTACCAAAGGAAATATTTGATAGGCGATGTGCTCGTAGGAAATGGTTTCCCCCTGAGATGGAGTTTTTATTTTACAAAACCGGAAAAAGGTGTAATATTTCGCACTTCACCCTAATTTTTAAGTAAGTTTCTCAATAGCAGAGGACGATCTACGCAATGGAAAAAAATCAAAGTAACCAGAAAGCTCCCCAATCAGCAGGTAAGGAAGACCCGGGATTGTTTGAATCGATAGGTTCTTTTCCCGTCTGGATGCTCAGGATCATCGACCTCGTCACTCCTGATTTTCTGATAAAGAAAGTCCCGCCCCCAAAAAATAAACCTTAAATTTTCAGTTGATGGCATTTGTAAAGAGAGCATTGATCAGTGTTTCGGATAAAACCGGTGTGGTGGAGTTTGCACAAAAACTTCATGCTCTTGGCGTAGAAATCCTGTCTACAGGTGGAACAGCCAAGCTGCTAATAGAGAACGGAGTTGCTGTAACCCAGGTTTCCGACTATACCGGGTTCCCTGAAATGATGGATGGTCGTATAAAAACCCTGCATCCTAAGGTACATGGTGGCATTTTGGGAAGGCGTGATACCAAGAGCCACATGCAGTCCATGGAAGAACATGGTATTCAGCCCATTGATCTGGTGGCAATCAACCTGTATCCATTCGAAAATACAATTGCCAGTGAAAACTGTGTGTTGACCGATGCTATCGAGAATATAGATATTGGTGGACCTGCCATGATTCGTTCGGCGGCGAAAAACTTCAATGATGTCTCCGTGGTGGTGAGCTCGGGAGACTATCCTGTCATTTTGAAAGAAATGGAGGAAAATGAGGGCTCTGTTACCAGAAAAACCTGCATGCGTTTGAGCCGGGATGCTTATGCTCACACTGCTAGATACGACTCCTTGATATCCAGATATTTATCGGGCCAGTTGGAAGAAAAAGAAGATTTCCCTCCTCTGTTTCAGCTTCCTTTTGAAAAAATCCAGGCACTGCGTTATGGCGAAAATCCGCACCAGTCAGCCGCTTTTTATCGTGACCCTGATGCAGGGCCGCAGGATGTTGTCTCTGTCATTCAAATTCAGGGGAAAGAACTTTCCTTTAACAATATTATAGATCTGGAAGCGGCCTGGCAATTGGCGATAGATTTTGAAACGGATTCAGCTGTTGTCATCAAACACACCAATCCGAGTGGTGTGGCCGTCGGCAACAATCAATTGGAAACGTTTATCAAGGCACGCGAGACGGATCCTGTTTCGGCGTTTGGAGGAATCATAGGATTCAACCGTAAGGTAAGCGCGGATACGGCGGAAGAAATTTTGAAAAATTTCGTGGAGGCAGTGATAGCTCCCGATTATGAAGATGAAGCATTGAAACTGTTCGCGAGAAAAAAGAACATTCGTGTCATGAGAATGCCTGCTGAACCTTCTGTTGCTGGACAACGGGTGTTTGATCTGAAGAGAGTGGGTGGCGGACTTCTGGTACAAGACAAAGATATCATTTCGCATGATCCGTCTACATTAAAGGTGGTTACCAAAAAGCAACCCGATGCTCAGGAAATGGAGGACCTCTTGTTTGCCTGGGTAGTGGCAAAACACGTTAAGTCAAATGCAATAGTTTATGCTCGTAATGGAGAAGCACTTGGGATCGGTGCGGGGCAGATGAGCCGGGTCGATTCAGCCCGGTTGGCCATTGAGAAAGCACAGCAACCTCTGGAAGGTTGCGCTATGGCTTCCGACGCATTTTTTCCTTTTCGTGACTCGGTGGACACGGCGGCCAAAAGTGGAGTTTCCGCCATCATTCAGCCGGGCGGTTCCATCAGAGATGAAGAGGTGGTCCAGGCCGCTGATGAAAATGGTATTTCAATGGTTTTCACTGGAATTAGGCACTTCAAACATTAAGTTCTGATGTGTGAAATTATGGTCGTTAGTTTCGGATGTCTGGTGAAAAACACTTTCTTAGTTATCCGGTACAGCCCCTTTTTTTATTATTGTTTCATTTTCAATGAGGGTCTTCGAGCTTCGCGGTCAGTGCTGTAATGGCTGTGGCGAGTTGTTTGATCTCGTTATTGGACTTGAATTCAGGGAGCGGTTCAGTCCTTCCTTCCCTATCCGCAAAATCGACCAGCCTGTTCAACGGACGGACGACCATATTGATCGTGTAAATACCGCCAATAATGGAAATGATCGAGCCGACGATGGCAAGTCCCAACATTTCACTTTGCCATTGCCCCACACTTTTCGTAACTCTTCCTTTAAGCAGGTTGATTTGTTCCGTCGTCATAGATACCGGGTTTATGGTGTCAACGATTCGGGTAACCTGCCCGAGTTGGATGTGCAGGAAAAATGCCATATAGCCTAAACAGGATATGGTTACGATATGTCCTGTCATGAGCAGGTTGACAATACTTTTTTTTTCACCAGGGAGCTCTTCCCTGAAAATAGAATTCTTTTTCTCGTTCATAGTCGACCTTTTATGGCTGTTTGATACCGCTTCATAAGCACGGGGTAAATGTGTTTGTTCTGTTGTTGGAGATCATATCTAAAAAGCTACCTTGTATGGACAGGCAGGTCAACCTGATTTTTGCAAGGATCTTCGCACTGGTACCCAGTACAGGTGTGTGAGAGGTATTTTGTTTATTCTTGTTCCCATGCTCCAGCGTGGGAACGGATGAGGCAACGGTGGTATGCATTCTCACGCTGGAGCATGGGAACGAGAGACATTATTAAGGAGGCTACAAAGACTATGCAGGGTGAGAAACTCAGCGGGGAAATGCAGGATGTTTTATTTCACTCGCAAAAGCCCGGCGTAAACGCGGCCAGTTGAACGCTGAACCCGGATCATATTTGCAGGAGACGCCTTCGATTCCACCTTTTTGCACATGGGCGTGGCCGAGAACCCCCTCAAAGGTTGAGTAGTTGCGGATTCGGTCGAGTGGTGTTCGTTTCTTTTTACTATCGTAGGGGACGCGCAGGCGAATTTTGGGAAGCAGTTGGTTGAGGCCTATGCTAAGACGTATCAGCGCGTTGTACTGGTCATCTGTGAAGTCCCACATGCGGACTATTTTACCGTTGATTTGTCGGCTGAAATAACCTCGTTGTCCATATCCCCTGGCGGCATAAGCGCGGAAATTCGGGGTCCGTAAGGTTTTCTTCCAGTGGTCAGGGAGGAGGAACTCCCAGCGATCTTTTCTCTGCCGGTATTGGTCTGATGCGACCTTGTGCCAGTCCGATTCTGATTGCAAGGCTTCCCACGACAGGTTTGCCATCTCCACATGGATTGCTCGCTCGTTTCCTTTCCGGTCATCGGCGGGCGCGGTGTTGGTTTTCCAGTACAGGTCACATGTCTGATAGAGGGTGCCGTCCAGGTCCAGATAAAAATGGCTTCCCTTGAATGTGCTTTCTGTCATGATTTGGTGGCAATGGTGCGAAGAATAGCAGACGTCGTAGTGGATGATGAGTTGGTAGACACTATTTTTCAGTTCATCGTAGGCTTGAGTTGGGTCTGCGATGGAGTATTCTGCCGCAGGTTCCGGAGGTTTGTTGTTTAGCCGGGAGTTGTGTTGAGTGCAGGCCGAGCGACCTCTTCTATTGGGGCAGGCCAGGCCGCCTGCGGCATTCCAGAGAACTACGGGGGAGCCAATCTCAACGCTTTTTTCACAGGCAACGATTTTCTGACTCATTAAGGCGTACGCTCAATTTCAAATCCGCCACCTCGGTCAGTGATTGTTGCGAAGTGTCGGGGTGAATTATGCTTTTGAAATATCCTCATCATTCGGGGTACCCCAGTGAAGTTTTTGCCGGAGTGTCTGGTAGTAATTTTTATTGGGTCCTGGAATCAGCTTAAGGGTGGTTTTAGTTTTCTGGATTTCAAGGATATCTTCCGCTTTCATATCGCAACCTTCCTGCCCATCCAGGGTTATTCTCACATCCTCGTATTCCCCTGCCAGTTTAACTTGAATGATGGACTGGTCGGGTATCAGTATCGAACGATTCGTCAATGTGAATGGGCAAATAGGACTCAGCACCAGGGTATGCATGCTTGGGTGGATGATGGGTCCGCCTGCGGACAATGAATAGGCGGTAGAACCTGTTGGTGTCGCTATGATGAGACCGTCTGCCCGGTAAGATGTCATGTATTGACTATCGACCAGTACTTGAAGATTTAAGACGCGGGCGACAGCACCTTTGTTGATGACGATGTCGTTGAGGACGTTATGGTCTTCGACCTTTTTGCCATTTCTCCAAATGCAGGCGTTGAGTAGCATTCGGCATTCGACGTCAAACTTTCCAGCCAGAATATTTTCCAGTGAGGGGTAAAGTTCGTCCAGTGAAACCTCGGCCAAAAACCCTAGGCTACCAAGGTTTACTGCCAGAATCGGTACATCGTAGGGGTGAGCTTTTCGGGCGACTCCCAGGAGGGTGCCATCGCCTCCAAGGACGATCAGTAAATCGGCTTGCTGGGAAATTTCCCCTCTTTCGTGGGAGGAGGATTCATTGATGAGTGCCGCTGTGTCGCTATCTAAAAGAACCTGGCAACCTCGTTCGCGGAGCCAGGGAATGAGCTTGTTAAGGGTTGCGGCTCCAGCGGGTGCCTTGGGTTTGCAAAACACGCCTATTTTTTTCATGGTGTCACCTGTCGCATCAGGTCAGGTTTATACATTGATGGAGTTTCCAGATAGGTCGACCGTTTCCTGATTAATGAGATGAAATAATAGTCAGACAGGTTGCTGGATGAAGCGATAGTTTCAGAGGGGGAGTACAGACTGTGTGCAATCGGGGTACCCTTAAAGTTTGCCAAAGTCCTGTGGTTTGATTTTTGTGATCCAGTCTTTCCATTGCTGTTTTTCGTCTTTCTGAATCTTATCCGGATCAGGCAGGTCCAGGCTTTTGGCGGCTTCAATGACTTTTTCCTCGACGAAAATAGGAGCTTTGGTTCTTAAGGCCAGCGCAATTGCATCGCTGGGACGAGAATCGACTGTCATGTCACTTCCATTTTGAACGATTGAAATGACGGCAAAAAATGTATTGTCTTTGAGATCGTTTACCAGGATATGCTTAACCTCTGCCTTGAGGGAAGAGATCATATTTCTTAGAAGATCGTGTGTCATGGGGCGCGGGGTATTTATTTTCTCGATTTCCAGCGCGATGGCGTTGGCCTCGAAATAGCCCACCCAGATAGGCAGGGCCTTACCGCCCGACAGGTCTTTAAGAATAATAATAGGCATGTTTGTCAAGGGATCCAGAGTGAGTCCTTCAACTTTCATCTCCACCATAGAGGGACCTCAAAAAAATTGTTTCTCGCAGTTTTCAGAGCCTGAAAATGATACTCCTGTGGATACAAGTTAACATGCCACATTAAATGGACTTGTTCTCAGAATATAGTTAAACCGCCACGATTTGTCAACGACCGTTTGAACTGCTTTTCGGGAACCTGGGGTAAGGTTGTTAGGCAAGAAGCCCTGGGTTGTCAGGCGTTTTTATTTTTATCGACAAATTCCTTGAGTCTTTCTTTAACGATATCTGGAATCTCAGTGCTGTTGAGGGTCGTTTTGCAAAGGTGCGTGGTCGATTTATAGGTATTGACGAAAGCGATGCACGGAGGGCAGTCTTCAAAGTGTTCTTCGAGAGAAGTGCTCACCTCTGGTTGCAGGTCTCCCTCCAGATAATCGTGCAATAACTCCAAACATTCTTTACAGCAAATCATTTCGTCTCCTTGCGAACTTTATATTCTTCAAAGTAATTCGCCAGTTTCTTTCTCAAAAACAATCGTGCCCTGTGCAATCTAGATTTTACCGCAGGGACGGTCAGTTCCAGAATCTCACCCACTTTTTCTGTCGATAGACCTTCAACATCGCGAAGCAGGAAAACGATCTTTTCTTTGTCGGGTAACAGGTCGACCGCCTTTTGAATGGTTTCCCGTGTTTCGTTATCAAAAAGAAGGGACTCTGTGTTTTCGGACCAGTCCTGTATTTTTTCCTGCTGAAAGCCCGATCCGTTGAATGAGGGGAGCAGCTCCTCAATCGAGATACTTTGATCTTTTTTTCGACTCCTCAGCTTCATGTAAGTGGCGTTGAGGGTGATGCGGTACACCCAACTTGAAAATGCCGATTTCCCCTGGAAGGTATGAATCTTTTTGAAAAGGGTCAGTAACACTTCCTGGGTAACGTCCTCTGAGTCCATCGCATTGCGCGTCAAATTGAAACTGAGAGCATATATCTTTTTCTGGAAAAGGGTCGCAAGTCGCTCGAAAGACTCCGTTTTACCTGCTTGCAGGTCTTTTACCAGTTGCTCTTCTTCAGCTTTCGCTTCCTTGGGTTCAGAAAATCCCATACTCTGTCAATTCCCTCCAGCCATAACGAATAGGTGGGAGTAATAAGACATCTGCCGGGATTTAAAGGATGTCAGTTTTTGATCCCATACGGTTAGATGCCCGTTCCACGGAAAGTGATTCAAAGATATTGCCATTGTTGATTTCCCGAAGGGGACAATAGGTTGCCCCTGAGTATGCGGCTTGTGCCGGTGAGGAATGAGGTCTATTTTTCGTTAGTTTCCTGGGCTGGTGCGGTATCTTCTGTAGTGCCTTCTTCTGAAGGTTCTGCGGCAGAATTATCTGTGCCTTCTTCGATTGCGGAAGATTCCAGATTCGCCGCTTCTTGTAACTCTTCAGCTTCTTTCATGGATTTTTTGAAATTCTTGATGCTGTTGCCAAACGCGCTACCGATTTCTGGGAGCTTTCCGGCGCCAAAAATAATCATGATGATGACTAAAATAATCATCAACTCAGGAAAACCAATGCCCATCATAATGAGGAGTCCTTATAAAATGATAAATGTTAATTTTGCGGATAAGATGAACAAGTCTAGCACTTAATCCTTGTAAAAACAAACTGAATTAAAGTATTTTGGGGTTTTACATATTTATGATAAAGTTCTAAGGGTTTTTTTGCGTATGAAAAAGTACAAAAAATAATAACTAAACAGAAACTTTGAGAAGCTATATGAAACGCTCTGGCAGATTTTTGGTGTTGGTATTGGTGTTGATTCTTGCGTGCCCTGCTTTTGTTGGAGCACAAGGTTTTTCCGACCGGTTTGCCAAGGGGAGCTCTACTTTTAGCGGACAATTGGGTATGGGTTATACTGTTCAAATTCCGCCAGGAAGAAGCCGGACCGATCTCAGTTTTGCATGGATATTTCCAAACTGGCAGTACAATTTAACCGGAATTATGGCCGAGGATTCATTCCTGCGGGGTGCGTTATTCTGGCACGTTGAAGCGGGTATGGCCGTACTGACCCACCGGGATAATGAATATCTGGTCGGTTTTTCTCCGCTCATGGCGGAATACAAATTTCTTAGCCCGAAAAGAAGGTGGGCACCCACCGTGGTAGCGGGTGCCGGATTTTCTATGACCAACTGGAAAGATCAAGCTGTGCCGGAATTGGGTTCAGAATTTGAGTTCTTGCTTCATCTAGGGGCGGGGGTGGAGGTATTCCGAAAATTGGGGTCGTATTCTTTGAACTACAGGTTTTTTCACGTTTCCAACGCAGGTATGCAACGCCCCAACATCGGCCTCAATACCAATGTGTTCAGCTTGGGAATGAGCTTCTGATCTGGGTTGATTTGACATCGCCCTGGAGAGCAGGACGGTGGTCAATACAACCGCATTTTTGATTTCCCTCAGATACTTCTTCTAATTACTCCCTTTTCTTGTCAGTTTACGTTTTGTTGTCTGGTCGTCGTTTCAGGACTGCCTACGTTAGCGGACGAGCTTGGAGTTTTTATTAACGGATAGATCAGACTGATTCAAATCAAACGGACCACCTGAATCCATATAGAATTTTTCCACCAGTCAGGAATCAAATATGGCCGCTTCGGCCCAGGGCAATAATTCTGATGCGCAAGCATCATCCACCAGGGAGGCTGGCCTTCTCGACAGTTTTTTCTTAAACGTTGAGCGGTTTGCCTACACTCATTCCATCGCTGTAATACTGAGCTCTCTACTGATCGCGGGCTTGTCTGTCTGGCTCACAGTCGAAAAACTTTCCTTCAAAAATAACCGGGGCGATCTGGTGGCAAAAAAACTCGCCTACGTGGAAATGTACGAAAAGTATCGCCATGAATTCGAAGACTTCGATGGGATGATGGTGGTCGTGGCCGATGAGGACCCTGAAAATATGAAAGGGTTCACGGATTCTTTCGTTAGCAAACTGAAACAATATCCAAAAGATTTTTCGAAGATATTTCATCGAGTCGATACGCAGTATTTCAGGACAAAGGGTCTATTATATCTTGATCAGAATGAACTGGTTGATCTTGGAAATAAAATTGAGTCGCATGAAAATTTTCTCGAAGAGGTCAATGCTTCTCCCGGACTCAACCAGCTTATAAAAAGCATCAATGCTGAAATAAGCGCGGGAATGGTTGACTCGCTGTTGACCGGATTTATCGGCGGAGGTGACAGTGGAGAAGGAGAGGATGAGTCGGCTGACCTCAGTCTGCTGATAACCCTTCAACAACAACTGCTCGCACACCTGCAAGGCGAAACGACCTATCGTTCACCTTGGAACTCTTTTTTGACGGACAACGAAAAGTCCCTCGCGGAAGAGGGCTATCTCGTATCCGGGGATGAAAAGCTGATGTTCATCCTTATTGTTCCAAACGAAGATAATAAGGAAGCCACGGCGATCCCCGANTCTATAGGNTTCCTTCGTGANCTGATTGAAGAGACGCGTTCCGAATTTCCCAGCATCGAGGTTGGGCTGACGGGGGAAGATGTTATTGCCGCCGATGAAATGGACACCACTCAGGTGGATGTTAAAAAGGCTTCTCAAATCGCTCTGGTTGGCATCGCTTTACTGTTTATTCTCGCTTATCGCGGAGTGGTGAAACCGCTTCTTGCCATTTTCGCACTCGTTGTCGCCTTGTGCTGGTCGATGGGGTGGACCACGCTGGTGGTCGGCCACCTAAATATTCTTACCATTGTCTTCACTACTATCTTGATCGGATTGGGAATCGATTTTGGAATCCATATTCTGGAGCGGTATAAAGAGGAGCGTACGGCAGGAGGCGACGTTCTTCAGGCGCTTCAGAAAACGGTACAGGGAACCGGGCGCGGAAACTTTGCTGGCGCGGTGACAACTGCGATGGCTTTCGGCGGTATGATTTTGACCGATTTCGTCGGTATCGCGGAGCTGGGGAAAATTTCTGGCGGTGGAATTCTTTTATGCATGATCTCGATGATTCTTCTTCTGCCCGCTTTGATCACGGTTGAGGAAAAGATAACAAAACCTCTGTATCTGCCTAAACAGTCTGATCGGAAAGGCCGCTGGCTGGAAAAGTTTTTTGAAAATTACCGTGCGATAATTTTCGTTTCGATGGCTTTATTTATTTTGTCTCTTTTATCCTTGAGGACAGTGACGTTCGATTACAACATTCTTAATTTGCAAGCGCATGGAACCGAGGCGGTGAAGTATGAAATGAAAGTGATCGAAACGGCAGGGCGGTCTGCCTGGTCGGTCGCAGTGCTCGCCGATTCTCTGGAAGAAACCAGAAGAAAACATAATGCGCTGGAAAAAATGTCGACCGTTGGAAATGTTGAAAGCATCATTTCCATTCTGCCGGAAGATCAGGAGAAAAAGATTGAGTATATCAAAGGACTGGCTCCACTCTTGAATAATCTCAAAATTGAACCCGGGGTCGAGCCTGTTTCGCAATCGAGCCTGATAAAAACAATGAAGAGAGTCCGTTTCAAACTTCAAGGTAAAGCAGACAAGGGAGGCGTTGCCACTGCGCGTAAGCTGGTGCAAAGTTTCCTCGACGAAAGTGAGAAAGTCGATAACGGGACTGCCGAAAAAAGACTCAACAGTTTTTCAGAAAAACTTTTCGCGGATTACCGAGGTAAGATCGCCGACTTGAAAATGAACGTTTCCGCCACACCTGTCCGTGTTGAAGACATGCCCGAAAATTTACGCGAACGGTACATCAGTCGAAACGAAGTGTATTTGATCAATGTATACCCGAGCGTGGACGTGTGGGATATTGATCAACGTACGGAGTTTGTAAAGCAATTGAAGCAGGTGGATCCCAATGTCACAGGAAATGCCATACACATGTTTGAGTCGACCCGCTTGATGAAGGATGGTTATGTCTACGGCGGAATCTACGCGATGGTTGCTATTTTTATTTATCTCCTTTTTTCATTCGGTGCTCTTCGGGCGGCACTGGTCGTTCTGTTGCCCGTCGCAGTGGGTTCGGCATGGACGGTGGGAATTATGGGCCTGATAAACGTTTCATTCAACCTGGCCAACCTGGTTATCCTGCCATTGATCATTGGCATAGGAGTTGTCAACGGAGTCCATATCGTGCATCGCTACCGGGAGGAAACGGATAAGAGCGTGAATGTTTTATCGCGGAGTACAGGGCAGGGAGTGGTCCTCAGTTCGCTCACAACCATGATAGGCTTTGGCAGTCTGATGGTAGCCGATCATCAAGGAGTGCATAGCCTGGGACTAGTCCTGTCACTGGGCGTCGGTTGTTGCCTCATAGCAAGCATCACCGTATTACCCTCCATACTAAAACTCTGCACCGAAAAAGGCTGGGAACTTTAAGCAATTGTCGATAACTCCTCCCCTTACTTCAGGGCTTCGTCAGCTATGTCTGCGGGAACATTTCTAGCTTGGCTTTATTGTACGGCGCTCCATGTCGCACGAAGATTGTGCCAAAGACGTATTCAGCCGAGTTGTAGCTAAGGAACACCTGTCCGTTTGCGTTTTCCCAGACCATTGCCTTAAGCGGAAGGTCAACCCCAACGGTGGGGGTATTGAGAAAGGTCGGCGTACCTGCACGTGGATTGCCGAACACGATGACGGTTTCACGCGGCATCTTCAGNCCAACGGATTTGGCCGCGGCGGCATGATCGAGGCGCGCAAAAAAACATTAATCCGCGTTTCTTTNATGCCGCTTCATNCCTATCCANAGTGGTATCAANGGAATGTTTACTCGGCATTGTGATCAGTCCCTTGACGGTGAATGCATNCAGATTGGTGTACANTAGCAGTATGGTAANCGTAGCAATGACAGCGTGGTGTATAGCTTCATGATGTTTTTTCTCCTTTTTTCACCAATCTGCTAAGAACGAGGAGCTCTGAACTGTTTTTTTACCTTGGGCTGGCGGCGATGTTGCCGCCGTCTATGGTGATGACACTGCCGGTGGTTTTTTCTGCCAGTGCGGCTTCGAAAAAACCTTTGGCGACATCGGTGTCGAACACTTCAATTTCGAGCAGGTTGCTCTTGAAATATTCGTCGGGGGTCAACCCTCGGGCGGCCGATCTTTCGGCGAGTACTTTTTCGGTGAACAGCCGGGTGCGTATGCGGTCGGCATTGACTGCGTTGGAGCGTATGCCTTCCTTGCCATAATCAAGGGCGTACTGTTTCATGAGGGCGATTACGGTTGCTTTGGGCAGGGCGTAGGGTCCGAAATCTTTTCCCGGATTAAACGCCGCTTTCGATGCGTTGAACAGCAGGACGCCGCCTGTTTTTTGTTTTTGGAACAGATGTACCGCCTGCGATGCCAGTGTTTGGTGAGCAAAAAAATTCAACTCGAAGCTTCTCCGCAATGTTGCTGAGTCCACGTCACCTATCCTTCCTCTGACGGCGTTGCCAGCATTGGAGAGCAGGATGTCCAATCCGCCAAACTCTCTTGTTACAGATTCAAACGATTCCTTCACCGCTTTGTCGTCGGTAACGTCCATGACCTGGAATGCTATGCCGGTTTTGTATTGTTTGTGTAGTTCTTCCACTGTGGCGCTCAGGGTTTCCTCGTCCCGGTCCACCAGAAAAAGGCTGGCGCCATTTTTCGCGAACAATTCGGCGGTCGCCCGGCCTATCCCCGATGCCGCTCCTGTGATATAGACGATCTTCCCCTGTGTTAATGCGGGTTTGCTTTTGCCAAGTTTGGCCTGCTCCAGCGACCAGTATTCCATGTCGAATAGGTCATTATCTTTGAGCGGAGCAAACTGGCCCACGTTGAATGCTTTGCTGATGATATCTATTGTGTGCTGGTAAATATCGGCGGCGATTTTCGTTTCTTTCACCGATTTCCCAATGGCGACTAATCCGAGTCCTGCCACCAGTATGATTCGTGGTAGCTGGTCGAGTTCTTTTTTATCGACGCCTTTGGCTTCAATATTGGCCTTGAAATATTGATGATAGTTTTCTTTATATTTTTCGAGCGCGCTGAAAATTTCTTCGCGCAGTTTTTCCGGGTCGTTCAGGTTTTTGGGATTCAGTAGAAGGGGTTTTTGTTTGGTGCGAATCACGTGGTCCGGCGTCGCTGTGCCAATTTGCGACCAGTTGGCGCACTCCTTGCTTGATGCGAAATCGTAGGCCGCGGGATCTTTCCGATGGTGGATGACCCAACTCTGCCCGGTTTCTTCTGCGTACAATCCGCGCAAACAGGGTCCGATAGCCGAAAGTATGTCTCCTCCATCGGCAGTGGTTCCGGTGCCGATGGGAGATAGTTTTTTTGTTTCGTGGCTGGCGATAAAATCTTCGGCTTGTTGCACCGCTTCTATATGACGGTCGTAGCTCTCCTTTGCTGTGGCACCAAAAGTGAACAGTCCGTGATTGATCAGAAACAGGCCTTTGACGTCAGGATTTTTCTCATAAACTTCCGCCGCCGCTTTGGCCAGGTCAAATCCGGGCATGATGTAAGGCACGATTCCCATAGAGTCGCCATAAATTTTCCTGCACAGGGCATCAGAGTCGGGCTGATCGGCGATCACTAGAATAGCGTCTGCGTGAGAATGGTCGATAAATTTATGCGGCAGAAAAGCATGCAGTAAAGTCTCAACCGATGGATTAGGGGATGATGCGTCAAGCAGGTGGGTCCGTTGCTCATTGACCATGCCCTCATCGCTCAGGCTATCCAGTTGTCTCAGTTTGATCAAGTGGTCCAGCTGCACTCCCGGCAGGCCAGGCGGTTGAAGCGTGTCCAGATCCCAACCGCTTCCCTTAACGTAGAGTACGTTGACTTGCTCCCCCAGCGCATTTTTTGCAACTGATTTCACCGAGGTGTTTCCGCCACCATGAAGTACCAGGGAGAGGTCGGCTCCTATCAACCGCGAGGTGTAGACGCGCAGTGCGATATCTTCTGATACGTCATTATATTGTTCGATCGCTGCTTTGGCGTCAGAGTCATTCCATAAGTTCTGCATAGGGTCCTATTTCCCAAGTAAATGATTACCATCTAAACCAAAAAAATATAGCGGCTGGCTTGAGTGGATTCAAGGAAATTCGCACTGGCCCCGGTACTTCATGACGGGGGTAGCACGGCATAACTTGAAAAAGTGGCAGCAAATAATAAAAAAGCATTTGCCTTGAATTTGTAGCTGCCTGATTTATCAGGCGGTTTTAAAAGCGCCCAATAAATTGGGCAACTACAAAAACAAAATATGCCCCCTTGCACAAAGGTCTCCTACGAGGAGAGGAGGGGGTTTTGTCTTTTTCTGCAAAAACCTCACTTAAAAGCATTGTGAAATGAGTCCAGTTCTGTGATAATCCGCCCTGAAATGCTCGCAAAAATTCACATTACATTCAAAAACGGCGTTCTGGACCCTCAGGGGAAAGCCGTGCATCATGCCCTTAAAGATCTGGGATACAACGAAGTTTCCGAGATTCAAATGGGCAAGTACCTGGAAGTGCGCCTGGAAGGCGTTTCCAGACAAGAAGCAGAACCCAGAGTCAAAGAGATGTGCGAAAAACTCTTTGCCAATACGGTTATTGAATCCTACCGGTTCACTCTGGACTCTGTGGAGTGATTCTTTCGGGCACCTCTAATTTTTCCTACAACTGACTTATGAATTGCGGCGTAGTCGTTTTCCCAGGTTCCAATTGCGATCACGATTGTTTCCATATCCTCAAGCACGTTTTTAAGTTGCATACGGAATGGATATGGCACAAGGGTGATATGGACCTTTCCCGGTTCGACCTCGTTGTTTTGCCGGGTGGATACTCCTATGGTGATTACCTGCGCCCGGGAGCCATCGCACAATTTTCCACTGTCATGAAAGAAGTGGTTCGATTTGCCGAGTCTGGCGGCAGGGTTCTTGGAATTTGTAACGGATTCCAGGTGCTTGTCGAGGCGAAGCTTCTTCCGGGCGCTCTTATCCAAAATAATACACAGAAATTTATCTGTAAGACGGTGCCTGTTCGGGTGGAAAACACTTCCACTTCATTCACTGGAGAGTGTGCCGATGAATCCGTGTTGAATATTCCCATCGCCCATCATCAGGGAAGTTATTTTATTGATCCCGACGGACTGAGCCAGTTGGAAGAAAACCGGCAGGTGTTATTCCGTTATTGTGGCCCGGCGGGTGAGGTGACAGACGAATTCAATCCCAATGGTTCCGTTGGCAATATAGCAGGCATCATCAATAAAGGTGGGAACGTAATGGGTCTTATGCCGCATCCTGAGCGCTGTGCCGATCCGGCCTGGTCCAACCTCGACGGACAACTCATTTTTAAATCCATAATCAACTCCTTACAAAGCGGAGTCTCAGCGTGAAATCTAGTACATCAACTGATATCACTCCCGATATGGTTCGCCAGCATGGTATGACGCTGGAAGAATTCCGTCGTATCCAGGACCTTCTGGGCCGAGTGCCGAATGTTACAGAGCTTGGAATATTCTCTGTGATGTGGAGCGAGCACTGCAGTTACAAAAGTTCCCGCTATTACCTGAAAAAACTCCCGACCGAAGGGCCTCGTGTGTTGCAGGGACCGGGAGAAAACGCGGGGGTGGTGGATATAGGAGATGGCATGGCGGTGGTCTTTAAAATTGAAAGTCACAACCACCCTTCTTTTATCGAGCCGCGTCAGGGAGCGGCTACAGGAGTCGGGGGGATTCTTCGTGATATTTTTACCATGGGCGCTCGCCCTATAGCGTTGATGAATTCCCTGCGATTTGGTGCGCCGGATCATCCACGTACCCGATTCCTGGTCAACGGTGTGGTTGACGGTATTTCCAATTACGGCAACTGCACCGGAGTTCCTACTGTTGGCGGAGAAATATATTTCGATCCTTGTTACAACGGAAATATTCTGGTCAATGTCTTTTGTCTCGGACTGGTGCCATCGGATAAGATTTTTCTGGGTAACGCTTCTGGAGTGGGTAATCCGGTTATTTATTTTGGTTCCAAGACGGGACGCGATGGGATTCACGGCGCGAGTATGGCTTCGTCGGAATTTGATGAATCGTCTGAAGAAAAACGTCCCACGGTTCAAGTGGGTGATCCTTTTGCAGAAAAACTTTTGATCGAAGCGTGCCTTGAACTGATGAATGAAGATTGGGTTGTCGGTATTCAGGATATGGGAGCGGCAGGTCTTACCTGTTCAACCTTTGAAATGGCGGGCCGGGGCGGTACAGGAATTGATCTTGAGTTGTCCAAGGTACCTATGCGGGAAGAAGGGATGACTCCTTACGATATTCTTTTATCAGAATCGCAAGAGCGGATGCTTGTGGTCGTCCATAAAGGAATGGAAGAGGAGGCACTGACCCTGTTTCACAAATGGGACCTTGACGCGGCGATTGTTGGCGAGGTGACAGACAAGCCGGTGGTCCGTATTTTTGAAAATGGAAACCCCGTGGTTAATCTGCCCGTTGAACTGGTCGTCGATGGCGCATTGGACCTTAAACGCCCAACAAAGAAACCCGGATATCTCAAAAATGTTGATCACGTCAACCTCAAGCTTGTTTCCGATCTGGCGCTCGGGGGCGAAACTTTGAAGAAGCTTCTTGCAACGCCCAACATCGCAAACAAACATTGGGTCTATGAGCAATATGACCATATGGTGCGGCTGAACACGCTGGGTTTGCCGGGTTCCGATGCGGCAGTACTCAGGGTAAAAGGTACCAAAAAGGCTTTGGCGCTTTCGGTCGACTGCAACAGCAGGTATTGCTATCTGGACCCTTTTCATGGCGCACAGATAGCTGTGGCAGAATGCGTGCGTAATATTACATGTTCCGGCGGTGAGCCGATAGGGCTGACCAATTGCCTTAACTTTGGGAATCCAGAGAAGCCGGAAATCATGTGGCAGTTTGAGCAGGCTGTTTCTGGGATGGGGGCGGCTTGCAAGTTTTTCGATATTCCAGTGGTCAGCGGTAATGTCAGTCTTTATAATGAGACCACGGGAGAAGCGATTTACCCAACGCCCACTGTGGCTGTGGTGGGGTTGCTGGAAGATCGTTCGTACCATACCACCCAATGGTTCAAGGAAGATGGAGACTGTATAGGTCTCATAGGTGACACCATGGAAGAATTGGGAGGGAGTGAATATTTGAGTGTCTTGTGCGAGCGTGTAGAGGGTAAGCCACCGCATTTGGATCTTCCGTTGGCCCGCTCGGTTAACGAACTGTGTTTGGGATTGATTAAGGACGGGCTGATTGCTTCGGCGCACGATTGCTCGGAAGGGGGGTTGGGAGTTGCATTGGCAGAATCGTGTATGAGCCATCCCCAGGCTCCAAGAGGAGCGGTGATGGATGTTGAGTCGACGATCAGAAACGACGCCTGTCTCTTTGGCGAATCACAATCGCGCATACTGGTTTCTTTTTCAGCAGAGAACAGAATGGCCGTGGAAGAAAAAGCGAAAGCCCTCGGAGCGCCCTTTGAGGTGATAGGCAAGGTGGGGGGTGACTCTCTGGTCGTGAACGTCAACGGTGAAGAGTTTATAAACGAAGAAGTTTCCCATTTGAAAAAGCTCTGGATGGGAGCCTTGGAATCTTATGTTAGATAAATTTCATGACGAATGCGGGGTGGTTGGTGTTTACGGTCATGCCGATGCCGCGAATCTGGTTTATCTCGGTCTTTATGCTTTGCAGCATCGGGGTCAGGAGAGCGCAGGCATCGCCGCGTCTAACGATGGGAAAATGCACCTCGAAGTGGGAATGGGGCTGGTCGCGGATGTGTTCAGCGGTGCGCGTCTCAAGAAACTTCCTGGCAGTTTGGCGATAGGGCATAACAGATATTCCACGACAGGTGTCAGCAGGCTGAAAAATGCTCAACCTTGCCTCATAGAATACGCCGGTGGGACTATGGCTATGGGGCACAATGGCAACCTGGTCAATGCCCCGGGGATTCGTAAGGAACTTGGAGAGGCAGGTGCGATTTTTCAATCTACCAACGACAGTGAAGTGATCGTCCACCTGATGGCCCAATCGCGTCGTAATTCATTTATTGATCGTGCGGTAGCCGCTCTTTCTCAGGTAAAAGGTGCCTATTCAATCGTGTTGATGAGTGAGAACGAACTCATTGCCGCACGTGACCCGAACGGATTCCGTCCCTTGTGTCTGGGCAAGGTTGATGGAGGTTATATTGTCGCTTCCGAATCCTGTGTGATGAATCTTGTCGAAGCAGAATATATTCGCGAGTTGGAACCGGGCGAATTGCTTCTCATCAATAAATATGGAATGAAATCGTTTTTTCCTTTCCCGAAAAGCCCCACCACACAATGTGTGTTTGAGCATATTTATTTTTCAAGGCCGGATAGCCATTTGTTCGGTCAGCCTGTTTATTCCGCACGCAAACATATGGGACGGGCCTTGGCCAGAGATACCCCGGTGGATGCTGATGTTGTGGTTCCTGTCCCCGACTCTGGGGTGATTTCAGCGATGGGCTATTCGGAAGAATCTGGAATCCCTTTTCAGATGGGATTGATCCGCAACCACTATGTGGGCCGAACTTTTATTGAGCCTCAATCACAGATTCGTAATTTTGGTGTGAAAATTAAATTGAACGCTGTTGAAAGTGTCATCAGAGGGAAGCGGGTTATTATTATCGATGACTCTATTGTGCGGGGAACAACCAGTAAAAAAATCGTCAAGATGTTACGCGAAGTTGGCGCTAAAGAGATTCATGTTCGAATCAGTTCGCCGCCTACGACACACTCATGTTTTTACGGTATCGACACACCCACTAAGGGGGAGTTGATAGCATCTAATATGAACCTTGAGCAGACTCGTGAATACCTTGGCGCCGACTCACTGCATTATCTGGATTTAGAAAAAATGCTGGATGTGTTTGGTGATCAGAGAGGGAATTTTTGTTCCGCATGCTTCAACGGTTGCTATCCCATCGAAGTAGAAGATCCTAATGAAGGTTCCCCTCAGTTAGATTTGTTCGAGTAACGTTGTTTTCCTTCATCCCACAACCGGCTACTCCCCGGTAGCTTTCTCCACGACTGTCGCGGAACCCAAGGCTTTGCCGAGAGCTTTCATGTCATTATTATAGTCGGATAACTTCTGGCTCATTTCTTCCTGCCGTTTCATGGCCCGCTCAAACAAATTTTTGATCGTCTGATAATCAGCTTGTTTTAGCAGGATATTTCCTGATGGTTTGGGGCCTGCGTCTACCACTTGGACAGCGTCTTCATCTGAAATAACCGCGTCAGGAATGGATTCCAGTGCATCTTCATCGAAAATTTTTGCTAGTGCTTTTTCCAGAGTGCTTTCCATGGCTATCTTGTCCTCATAACCAACAATGACACGTTTGAGTTCCGGAATTTTTCCGGCGTCGGCTCTTAGATACAGAGGTCGGACATAGATCAATGATTCTTCGATGGGAATGACCAGCATGGTGCCTTGAATGACCTTTGAGCCTCTCTGATCCCACAATGAGATTTGCCGTGAGACCTCCGCGTCCTGATTGATTCTCGCGACGATCTGGTTGGGGCCATAAATCAGTTTTTGTTTTGGAAAGGTGTAGGCCACCAGTTGACCATAGTTCTCTCCGTCGCTTTGTGCCACCATCCAGGCAGAGAGGTTGCTCTTTCCTCTTGGTGTGAACGGCAACATGAGAATGTATTCTTCCTTTGTGTTTCCCGGAAGTTTCATGATGGTGTAATACGGTTCCATCATCTTATTATCTATTTCCGGTATTTCCCATTGGTCTTCTTTGTTGTAAAACACCTGAGGTGTTTTCATGTGGTATGTCGCGTAGATGAACGCCTGAATCGTGAAGAAGTCTGACGGATACCGGATATGATTCCTTAAGTCTTCCGGCATTTCCCCCAGGTCTTTGAACAATTCGGGGAAAATATTTTTCCATGTGAGAATGATCGGGTCATTTGGATCGGCAATGTAAAATTGCATTGAACCTTCGTAAGCATCGATCACGATCTTGACAGAGTTTCTAACGTAATTACCAAACCGCGGGATGGTTTGCGAGTACGGGAATCGGTCGCTCACGGTATAAGCGTCATAAACCCATTTCATTTTCCCTTCGGTCACCACAAGATAAGGGTCACTGTCCAGCCTCAGGAACGGGACCACTTTGAGCACCCGCTCGGTGATGTTGCGGTACATCAGCACTCTACTCTCATCTTTGATGTCCTGGGAGAAGAGAATTTTAAGGGTTTTGAATCGTGCCGCTAGAAGTGCCTTTCTTACAAGTGATTCAACCGGGATTCCACCACTTCCTTCATAATTCTTGTATACGTTCTCCTCTCCTTCAGGATAATCGAATTCTTTAGTTCCAGTGTTAACGAAAACATGGTCGTTTGAAAGTTCCCCAAAATAAATTTCCGGTTGTTCCACTTTCAAGTCTACGTTTGACCTGGGAGGAATATCCTTTATAAAAAGGACAGGCATTCCCTGTGGGGTTATCTGGTTAACAGGGCTAAGCGATACGCCATATCCATGGGTGAAAGTGAGGTGCTCGTTGATCCATGTGCGGTTGGGCAGGTTTTCCGATTGCAATTCGCGCGGAGAAAGCAGGGTTTGTCGATATTTCCCGTCAATTGTGTAGCGGTCGTTATCGACCGAATTGAACTGGTAGTAAGTTCGTATTTCCTGAATTTGCCCCAGAGTGTCGAGCAGGGGTTCCTGATCCCATAGCCGGATATTTTCAATCGTCAGGCTGTTGGCACGAATGGAGTCGGCATTCAACGATTCCGCTCCGGTGAGTGTTTTTGATTCAGTGGTATCCAGTCCGTAAGCCTTTAGTGATCCGGCAATAGTGTGTTCGATAAAAGGAGTTTCTTTAATAAGTTCATTTGGGTTGACAATAAAATTTTGCAGAATTTTTGGATAAAAACTTCCTGCGAAATAAAGCACTCCAATTCCAGTAAGGGCGAGGGCCACTTTTTTCATGCCGCGCCCGGTGGCTATAAAAAAGCTCAGCCCGGATCCGATCAACGACAACACGGACATGGCATTGAGTATCGGGAGTTGGCCGTGGTAATCGGCGAACCCGATGCCCGTCACCACGCCATTGCCGCCTAACAGCAGGTCATACCGCTGGAGATGAAACTCCATAGCCATCAGAATAAGAAAATAAAAAGCCAGAGAGGACAATGGGCGTCTGGCTTCCACCTGCATAACGATTCCATTGGGTCCCAGGTAAATAAATTGTTTCAAGAAAACTATGATGCCCGTTCCAATACCAAGAACAACGAAGGCTTCCCATAAAACTGATTTACCCAGATTAAGAAGCGGCAGGGTGAACAGGTAAAAGGAATAATCATTTCCAAAAATAGGGTCGGTACTGCCAAAAGGGACGGCTTTGATATAAAGCTGAACGAGTTCCCATTTTTGTCCAATGATCAATCCGGTTATCACCGCTAGCACAAGCGGACCAAAAAACATGATCTTGCTCAGGTTAACGGCAATCAAATCCAGCAGAGGTAATTCGCGGCGAACGGAATCGGACAGCAGGACCGGCATATGAGAGCTATGGTCGTACATGCGCTTTAGAGGGATACAAGTGAATGCGAAAAATAGAATTCCTCCAGCCAAACCAAAGCCCCATTGCGAAAATACAATGGTCCAGAAAACAGAATCAAATTCGTGGTGAGCAAACCAGATCCAATCGAAATAGAAACCGATGATTTTCTCGGCAAACATTGAACCAACCGCAACGATACCGAGTAGAATGAAGAGCCATTTTTTCTGTGTGTTCATGAATTTTCCTTCAAAAAGTTTTCCATTTTCTTAATGCGTTTAAACATGCTTTTTTAAGATGTTTTCCATTTGATCGAACAGCCCATGGATGGGATCTGTTTGCTGGGAACCGGTTGCCCGGTGGTTATATTTTCCAGAGCCAATTTTAAATCTTGCCGGGTCACCTTTTCAGGATGTTCCCAGTTGTCATCGATTCGGCCACGATAGATTAATTTCCGCTCTTTTCCGTAGACATATAAATCGGGTGTGCAAACGGCGTTATATTCCTTCGCTGTACCCTGACTTGGATCAACCAGGTAAGGGAAAGGAAGTCCCTTCTCTCTTGCGATCATTTTCATGCTATCCAGCGAATCGTCAGGATATCGCACCGCATCGTTGGGGTTGATTCCAACCAATTGGACTCCACGACTGGAGAATTCATTCTGCAAGTCGATCAGCCTTTTAAGAACCGCTTTTACATACGGGCAGTGATTGCACATGAATATAATGACCAGAACTTCCCGGTCAGAAAAACTATCCAGCGAATAGGTTTTGCCATCCGTTCCTTCAAGCTCAAAGTCATGAGCGAGGGTGTCCAAGGGGACCATGGTGGAATTAAGAAGTGCCATATGTATTTAATTAGAATAGTTGAGTGATAAAAACTTGAAAGCGAACTTTGGGAACATTAATTATAGAGGAATGCTAACACGTTTGCGAGCAGGATGGGTATCTGAATGCGGGAATAGGGTTGTCGGTCTTATTCGCTTTTGCAAGTCATCCCGGTGACCCTGCAAGTATAGCAGGCGGAGTGGGCCAATGGATATGGGCGTAACGTTTCTTTGATGGTGTCTCCCATTCTTGCCTGATCGTTATCTACAAGGATGGGGCACACATAGACACCTGTTTGCGTTGCCATTCGCGATGTGGCGCATTGCAGGTTGGTGATGTCATAATCTTCAAAACACTTTTCGGTGACATGTTCGTCATCGGAATAGTTGCGTATATTTTCCGCCAAACGACCGATGAGGAATCCCGGAAGAATTTTGAGCCTGGGTTGAGGAACGTTGAGTGATCGCAAAAAATTCATCAGATTCTCTTCCATTTCCGCGTCTTTCTCCTCTTCCCAGTTTCGAGTCACAGTGAGCACAGGGGAAAAACCAGCTGATCCCAGACTGCGGATTCCTTCGCCAGCTCTTCTGAACGTATCTTTTCCCCGGATTTGATTGTTTGTCTCTTCTTCGTGACTTTCCATACTCACACGAAATTGGAGGCAATGGGGAGAGCCGTTTTGTATTTCGCGCAGACGGGTCGCTTTTTCGGGAGTGATGAGAGTGCCATTCGTCAGTACATCCAGCGGACCGTGCTCAAGAATCGCGGCGAGAATTTTGAAGATTTGCGGATTCATAAACACTTCGCCGCCGGTGATGTAGTAGTCCTTGACCCCAAGCAGTTTGGATTCTTCCAGCCGTAAACGGACTTGTTGGAGGCTCATCATTTCATGCGTGTGATTTTCTGGTCCGCAACTTATGAAACAATGAGTACACTGCAGATTGCACAAGGTTCCTCCAACCTGAAGCCACAACGTATCCAGACTTGCAAGAGGCACTTCGGGAACGTTATTGA
>PCCT01000044.1 GCA_002731985.1 Nitrospinota bacterium | reverse complement strand
CATGGAATGTCTGAAGCTGAAAAGCAAACCATTCTGGATGGAGGAAATCTTCAATATTTGAAGATTGGCGCAACCCATATGCTGACAGGATACGACCATCTGTTATTTGTTTTTGGGATCGTTTTTTTTCTAACCACTTTTTTTGATGTGGTCAAGTACATCACTGCCTTTACGATAGGGCACAGCATCACGCTAATTTCAGCAACCTTAATGGGGGTTACCGTTAACTATTTTTTGATCGATGCCGTGATCGCTTTAAGCGTTTGCTATATCGGTTATGAAAATATTGGCGGATTCCGTAAGTTTTTTGATAAGTCACCAAATTTGCTTTGGGCCGTATTTATATTTGGCCTGATTCATGGGCTGGGATTGTCCACAAGACTTCAACAGTTACCTTTGGGAGATGGAGGAATTGTGCTACGAATCCTTTCCTTTAACCTGGGAATTGAGCTGGGGCAAATCAGCGCTTTATGTTTGATGGTTGCATTGCTGTTTAAGTGGAGGCGTACCCAGTCGTTCCTGCAAATAAGTAATGTGTCAAATAACGGACTCATCCTTGCGGGAGGTTTTTTATTCTTGATGCAGATGCATGGATATTCCCACACCGTTCATCCCGACGAATTCGGATTCCCGGAAGACAATCATTTTCACGCCCACGAAAAGATGGCGCCACAAACCCCCACCCTAGGAAGTGAATATGGAATTCTCCCTCAAAACGACTCTCCCAAGTTGTTCCCTGACGGTAACTGATGGGTTAGATGTGCACAGATAAAATGGAGTCCAGAGCTTTAATGACGCCCCCTTTTTAAAGGGGGTTGGGGGGATTTTCTTGACTATCGTATTTGTGTCGTCCTTCGCCAAGCCGAAAGGCGAAGATGTTCTTCTGGTATGCCTGTTGGTGACTCTAATTGGGGAGCCAATGATACTCGACCATTGCACTGGTACCCAGTGAGCAGACCCCGTTATTTGTACCAGGTTTAAGATTCAGTTTTCGGGGGGCAGGTCACTTTACGCAATTCGGGTGCCAGCGGACTGTTTCCGAGGCTGACTGGCTAAGTACTTATATTTAAGGGAACTACATTGTTTCATGGTTTATGAGGGCGGACTGAGGCTGTCAAAGTTTTGATATTTTCTGGGAAATATTTGCCGTTTTCGGGTTTTGGGACCATATTCCAAGTGAGGATCGGTTCGCGTTTGTCGTGGGACAGGACTGGACTCAAGAGGAAGAAAGGCCGGGTCTGCTATTCAAGCAGGTCCGGCTTTTGTTTGATGGAGAGGATGTTGCTTTAGGGAGTTTTATAAGGAGTTGAGGACTTTGCTGGAACCATTCTGTGATTTGTTGTATAAAGAAGGTTCATGCTTAAATTCCCAAACACTTTTGAACAGGCCGACTCATGTTTAGACATTTGATTTTAGCGATAATTTTATTGTTAGCGGGAGTTTTGCCCGCCTGTGGTGATACCGAGCAATCGCAAGGCCCGGTGGTTCAGCCGAAAAAGGAATCCACCTGGGTTCGCACGAAGAAGGTGCGGACAACCAAGGATGAGTTTTTTTCCGGCGAAAAGAAACCTCTGGCAGAGATTCCCATCAACACTTCTCTGGCAAAAAAACTTGCTTCCCCTCAAACGGGTTCAAAGAAGGTAACAGATGTGGCTTCGTGCCTGGCTCGACTGAAACCGCTTGACCTGCGAAGAACAGCGGTTCAGAAATCTGGTGGAATGTGGGGCGCGTTTGAGCGGAGCCCGGATGCCAAACCGTATTCTTTTAACGGAATGCAACTCGATAGCAACATGAACAAGCTGGTCTTTGGTCTGAGGCATTTATGTAAGACATCAGAAGGGGTGCCGTTGAATGAGGTCGCGAATGATGTCGGGAATTTGCTTGAAGCCAATGGGCGCGAAAAAGCTGAAAAGATTCTGGTTGCTCGTGGTGAGCATCCTGCGGATGTAGAGAAGTTGCTCAACTACGCAAAGACTGCCCGTAAGGAAAGCGACAGGAAGGTAAGTTTTAATACTATCAGTAGCAGTTTTGACAGGGCCGAGAGTTTAATCGATCTATATGAAGAGTTATCCAAACGGTCGGTCGATGAAAATTCAAAGACGACGTTTATTTCCGAGGGAGTCACTCTACTCAAGGTGCTCAACGACTTTATCCAGACGGACAAAATCATGGTCATGGCTTTAAATGAAGATGATCTGGTTCCCTACCATCACATAGACCAAGACATGTAGCCCCACTAGCCGTGGAGGCAATAACGGTCAGTTAACTTGCATTCTTCCTGGGCTGAGGTTGCCATACATTTTCAGCCTATTTGGTCCTCCAGTCGGGTTTCCCGATGGGAGGATCAGTCTCAGTAAAGAGCCTGCGGCTCTACAGGGACTAGACCTGCGGTCCCAAAGGGACCAAGGCCCTCTTTTTCTGATTGCGCTCAAGAGATGTTGCAAGCGAACGAAAGGTTAGCCCCTTGGTTCTGCGCCCAGCAGTTAGTTGAGGGTTGTTACGGAGGGGCGGCGAGAGGTGCTTCGCGTTTTTCCTGTTTTTGTTTTCGCTTTTGCTTTGGTGGGTTTTTTCTTTTTGGATTTGAACTTATTTCCGAAGGCCTCTTTAATAGCTTCATCCATATCCGAAACAGGGTGAAACTTCATACCTTTTCTAATATTGTCCGCAATTTCCGGAATATCTTTCTTGTTGTCTTTGGGCAGGATGATGTCGAAAATTTCTCCCCGATGCGCGGCCAGAGTTTTTTCTTTGAGCCCGCCAATAGGCAGTACCTTTCCGCTCAGCGTCAGCTCGCCGGTCATCGCTATGCCATGACGCAGAGGGGTGTTGGTCAAAGCCGAGACCATAGCAATAGCCATGGTGATACCCGCCGACGGTCCATCCTTGGGCACCGCTCCTTCAGGAATGTGTATATGGATGTCTGTCTTCTGATAGAAATCTTTTTCAAGTCCAAACTCTTCCGCTCGTGATCGCACATAGCTGAGTGCCGCGTGAGCAGATTCTTTCATGACGTCGCCCAACTTGCCCGTAGGCGAGAGTTTGCCGCTACCTGATAAAACGGTGGCTTCAATCGACAACAGTTCTCCACCTACTTCTGTCCAGGCCAGACCGGTAGCGACACCTACTGGAAGCGGTTCATTGGCAGGTAGGCGTTGATACTTGGGCACGCCCAAATATTTGTTGATGGTCTTTCCGTCGATTTTTGTTGAATGTTTCTTGCCCTTGTCAACCACCACTCTCGCAACCTTGCGGCAGATGGTGGCAATTTCCCGTTCCAGATTACGCACGCCAGCTTCCCGGGTATATTCATGCAGAATGCGGCGCAGGCTATCTTTGGTGAACTTGACGTTGGTTTTAGTTAACCCGTGTTCTTTTACTTTTTTGGGGATGAGGAATTTTTTCGCGATGCCCTGTTTTTCATCATCCGTATAACCATGCAGGCGTATCACTTCCATTCTATCCAATAGCGGCTGCGGTATTGTGTGAAGCACGTTGGCAGTGCAGATGAACAGAACCTGAGACAAATCGTAATCGGCCTCGAGGTAGTGGTCATTGAAATTTGAGTTCTGTTCCGGATCGAGCACTTCCAGCAAGGCTGACGAAGGATCGCCACGGAAGTCAGAATTCATTTTGTCAACTTCGTCCAGCATGAAGACAGGATCCATCGTGCCCGCCTTTTTCATTCCCTGAATAATTTTACCCGGAAGCGCGCCAATGTATGTCCTACGATGGCCCCTGATTTCCGCTTCGTCGCGAACACCGCCAAGGGAAACACGAACAAATTTTTTCCCCGTGGCTTTGGCAATGGATTGTCCCAGAGAGGTTTTGCCAACGCCAGGTGGTCCCGCCAGACATAAGATAGGACCCTTGATTTTTTTAACCAGCTTCATTACGGCCAGATGCTCAATGATGCGTTCTTTAACTTTTTCCAGTCCGTAATGATCTTTGTCGAGCACCTTTTGCGCGTCTGCAATTTTTATTTTTTCAGCGCCTGTTCCCTTTTTCCAAGGGAGGTCAATAAACCATTCCAAGTACGTGCGTGAAACAGTCGCCTCGGCCGACATGGGTTGCATGAGCTCCAGCCGTCTCAGTTCCTTCGTGACTTTTTCGTTGACGTCTTTAGGCAAACTGCATTTTTTAATTTTCTGAGAGAGCTCATCGATGTCGGTTTTGAACTCGTCGCGTTTCCCAAGTTCCTTCTGAATGGCCTTGATTTGTTCGTTCAGATAAAATTCTTTTTGACTGCGTTCCATTTGTTTGCGGACACGTCCATGAACCTTTTTTTCAATTTTAAGGATTTCCATTTCCGATTTCAGGATGCTGAGCAACTTATCCAATCGGTCGCCGGGATTAAAAGTTTCCAAGAGGTCTTGCTTTTCGCTGGCTTGGAAAACCATGTACGCGGCGATAGTGTCTGCATAGCGATGCGGTTCAATGATATTTGCAGTGGCGGAAACCGCTTCGAGTGGAATTTTCTGGTTCAGCTTGACGTATTGTTCGAATACATTGCCAACGCTTCTCATGAGAGCTTTCAGGTCTGGTGTGACTTGTTCATTCTCCTGAACGCGCTCTATTTCGACTTGGTAGAAATCGGGGTTGCCATTGAAGTTGATGATGCGTCCACGTTGCAGGCCTTCGACCAGAACTTTCATCGTGCCATCAGTCAATTTCAGAATTTGCAGAATATTGGCGATGGTGCCCGTTTCGAAAATATCTTTTGGAGCTGGATCGTTGTGATTTGGGTTGCGCTGGGCGGCCAGAAAGATATTCTTTTGCTCGGCCATAGACTTTTCCAGAGCGCAGACAGACTTGTCGCGTCCGACAAAAAGCGGAATGACCATGAACGGAAAAACAACGATGTCCCGCAACGGGAGAAGTGGTAACAAGGGGTGATCGGAACTCATTTAACTTGCCTGCTTTTGTTTGTGGTAAACGATTAGCGGTTCTTCGCTGTTTATAATGACTTCTTCGTTGACCACAACTTCCTCGATATCTTCTCGGGAAGGCAGATCGAACATGATATCGAGCATATGTTCCTCAAGTACCGAGCGCAAGCCGCGAGCGCCTGTCTTTTGGTTGATCGCTTTTTCCGCGATCGCTCGAATAGCGCCGTCGGTGAACTTGAGTTTGACATTTTCAAACTCGAAGAGTTTCTGGTACTGCTTGGTCAGAGCATTTTTCGGTTCGGAAAGCACTTTCATCAGCGCATCCACATCGAGTTCATTCAGTGTCGAGACAACCGAGAACCGACCTACAAACTCGGGAATGAGTCCGTATTTCAGAAGATCTTCAGGTTGCACTTTCTGGAAGGCGGCTTCAATATCAACCTTGTTTTTAGAAACCGGTTCCTGTCCGAATCCGAGAGTCTTTTTCCCTATACGACTGCGGATGATGCTGTCGAGTCCGACGAACGCGCCGCCGCAGATGAACAAAATATTCGTCGTGTTGACTTGCAGAAATTCCTGATGCGGGTGCTTGCGTCCTCCTTGTGGGGGAACGCTGGCGGTGGTGCCTTCTATGATTTTCAGTAAAGCCTGTTGCACACCTTCCCCTGAAACATCACGTGTGATAGATGGGTTCTCTGTTTTGCGGGATATTTTATCGACCTCATCAATATAGATGATTCCGCGCTCTGCTTTTTCTACATCATAGTCGGCAGCCTGCAGGAGTTTCAGGATGATGTTTTCTACATCCTCACCAACGTAACCTGCTTCGGTCAGCGTTGTAGCATCAACAATGGTGAAAGGCACGTCTAGGATTCTCGCCAATGTCTGGGCCATCAGGGTTTTTCCAGAGCCTGTAGGGCCAATGAGCAGGACATTACTTTTCTGCAGTTCAACTTCTTCCATTTCCACATTAGAATCCACTCTTTTGAAGTGGTTGTGAACAGCTACCGAGAGAATTCGTTTGCAACGGCTTTGTCCGACAATGTAATGGTCGAGGTGTTGAAAAATATCTTTAGGCTTGAGCAGGTGTTGAAAGTCCTCTGTTTTTTCCTGCGCCCACTCTTCCACCATGATCTCATTGCACAGTTCGATACATTCATCGCAGATGAACACAGTTGGACCGGCGATCAGCTTTTTGACCTCTTCCTGGCTCTTACCGCAGAAAGAGCATCTGTAGTTGCCGTTGCTCGCTGAATTTTTTTTACCCATGGAGTTCCTCGATGGAAAGTTAGGAAAAAAGGAGGCTTACACTCCCATTCAAAATTTACTACTTTTTATCTTTACCTTCTGCTTCTTCACGTTTAGTGATCAGCTTATCAATCAATCCATAATCCAGAGCTTCCTGACCGGTCATGTAGTTGTCACGCTCAGTGTCCGTCCGAACCTTCGTCGGGTCTTGCCCGGAATGTTGCGCCATTATCCCGTCAAGAATTTCGCGAATCCGCGAAATTTCTTTTGCCTGGATTTCGATATCCGTGTGTTGCCCTTGAAATCCGCCGCTCGGCTGGTGAATCATGATTCGTGCATGCGGGAGAGAATGGCGTTTACCCTTGGCTCCCGCCGCCAGAAGCAGGGCACCCATGCTGGCCGCCTGCCCGATGCAGATAGTCTGCACATCAGGTTTAATATATTGCATTGTATCGTAAATGGCCATGCCGGAACTGACCTGTCCGCCTGGACTATTGATATAAAGGTAGATATCCTGATCGGGTTCGTCCGACTCTAAAAACAGCATCTGCGCGATAATCACGTTGGCCATGTGATCGTCTACCGCTGTGCCGAGGAAGATGATTCGATCCTTAAGCAAACGTGAATAAATATCGTAAGACCGCTCTCCGCGACTGGTTTGTTCAACGACAATTGGAACCAATTGATTGTGAATTTGCGTCATAGATCTCTTCTCATGGTTAAAAAGGATAAGGCCGATACATGTACGTTTGAGGCGTGAAACGCTTCAACGCGAACACAATAAGCCTTTAAAAATTAGATAGATATACATGTTGTTTCCTAATTATCATCAATCTTGGCTTTGCTGTCAACCATTTCTTCCTTGATCTGGACTTTCTCCATCACGGCATCCAAGGTCTTGTCCCGTTTGATTCGGGTTTGCAGTCGCGTGAGGACGCCGCTTTTAGCCCATTCCTTTTTCATTTTATTCGGATCTGTTCCCCCCATCATCCGCACCAGGTTGTTGACTTCCGCATTGAGTTCGTTCTCATCAACTTGAATATTGAGGTTGGTGGCCAGTTTATCGAGCAAGAGCTCCTGTTGTAGGAGTTCCATAGCATTTTGCCGATGTTCTTTGCTTTGTGAATCCGTTATATGTACTTCTTCTTCGTTGATAGCTTCTGTCAGACCCTTTTCTTGTTGTTCCTTTTTTAAAGCCTGGATCACCATATGCCTGATTTGTTCTTCAACGAGGCCTTCAGGGATTTCTATAGGATTCATTTCAATAATTTTTTTAGGGATCAGTTTTTTGGCTTCCCGCTTGGCGTCTCCTCGAGAGTGTTCTTCAAGTTCAGCCTTGGTTTTCAGCTTCATGTCGTCCATGCTTTCGAACTTGTTTTTCGGTTCGACGTTTTTAGCAAAGTCATCGCTGAGTTCGGGGAGTTGATTCTCTTGAATCCCTTTTACTGAGACGTGGAAATTAACCTCTTTGCCAGCGATGGATTTGTTGGCGTTGTAATTTTCCGGAATATTGACGGGGATATCTTTTTTTTCCCCCGCAGACATGCCGATGAGTTGATCACCCATATCCTTCAACAGGTATTCCGAGCCGATCTGGACTATATGGTCCTTGCCTTCCCCGCCTTCAAAGGGTTCTCCATTAAGTGTGCCTTTGAAATCCAGCTTTATGAAATCTTTATCCTTCACAGGTCGGTCTGTCACCTGCACCTTGGTGGCCTGACTTTCACGGTGGTAGTTGATGACCTGGTCCACATCGTCACCGGTGACCCGCTGAATTTGGAGAGGAAGCTCCATCTTTGAGTAGTCGGCGATTTCAAATTCAGGAACGATTTCCACCGAAGCGGAAACTTTGATGTCGGTTCCTTCTTCGGCTTCAACTTCCAATAGCTTCGGCGGACTCACCGAGCGAAATCCTTTTTCCGCGACCACTTCGGCGAGCCGTTCGCTGATGAGTTGGGTCATTACTTCCTTTTTTACCTCAGGACCAAAGCGTTTTTCCAGCATTGCCATCGGGGCTTTACCGGGTCGGAATCCAGGGATTTTTGCCTGTCGCGCGAGGTTGCGGTAAGAACTTTGAACATGGGCTTGATAATCCTTGAATGCGATATCAAACTTGATTTTCTTTTTGCAGGAATCAATGTCTTCTATTTCAACGGTCATGGTCTCTTAACTATGTAAAGATTATTAATGCGGATGAGAGGACTTGAACCTCCACGGGTTGCCCCACATGATCCTAAATCATGCGCGTCTGCCAGTTCCGCCACATCCGCAAATTCTGTTTTAATAAAACCTGTTAGCAACAAATAAATAATTAGTCAATTTTGAGGGAGTGGATAAGGGAAAGCAATGTTTTTTTAATCAGCTCACCACGGTAAAGCAATGTTTTTAAGGTTCCGCTACTTTGGTTGTGACCTGAGCTTGTGATCCGCCGGAGATAAGAAGTGGTCTGGCGGATGAAAGCCCTTGGGTACAGTGCAGTTTGGGAAGATCCAGTTGTTTTTTCCGATCAGGGCGCCCGGGCACACCACTGCGTTACAGCCAATCTCTACATTATCGCCTACGATTGCGCCGAACTTAAAAAGCCGGGTTGGAATCGGGCCGCTTTCCATTGGAATCTCAATATCATTAATGAAGTCTTCCATCTTTTCCTGAAGACTGCGGAATTGCACGTTGGCCAGGCGCGATCCCGCTCCCATATTGACGTAGCTGCCTAGTATGCTATCACCAACGTAATTGAAATGACCTGCCTCCACATGGTTCATCAGTATGGAGTTTTTAATTTCCGTGCAGTGACCTATCACACAACGGTCGCCCACTATGATATTGCCTCTCATGTAGGACCCCTGGCGGATATCGTTGTTTTCACCGATGATTGCCGGACCCTTGATGATGGCCGTAGGCTCCAGAGTCGTTCCACGACCAATTCGGATGCCTAGAGTTTTGGATACGATGGGATTTTTCAGCTTTATCCATCGCTCCACAACAATGCCCTGCACTGAAGGACTGGAGTCCACCCTAAGGCCGGGTAAATCTTCCAGAGAATCACCCGTCTCATCCTTGCTTAGCGCAGTGTGGACAAGGTCTTCAAGGTTTTTGAGCGGATCCCACACTTGTTCGATATTTTGAAAAATATCACTGTGGGAAAAATGGTTCAGTTGCGGGAAATAGATATCTGTAAAAAAACTCATGTTGTTGAGCTAACGGAAATTAATTGTCGCCAAGAGCCTGTCGAAGGGCGACAATTCCTTCTAATAATGTATGTGTTTCGACAGGCTCAGCACGACACCCGTGAAAAATTTCTTCAAAACGATTTTTCAGCAACCAGCTAATTAATCTCGATGCCTGTTTAATCTAAATTAAAAAATGAACACGTCAACGATTTCGGTTTTGCTCAGAGCGATGCCATTTACCGAGTGGAGTCAGGGCATAGCCTTTTGTGGTCAGTCCGATCAGTTTCTGCTTTGTCATCTCAGACAGAACTCTTCCGCCGGTAGCTTTTTTCAGTTTTAGCTTCGCGGCCTGCATCGGTCCTCCTTTTAGCTGAGTGAGAATGTCCTGTTCCAGCTTGTAAAAAGGATTTTCAGGGTCCTTCATAGAGGATAACAGAGTTTTAACTACTTGTTGACCTATCGATTTCAATTTCGCAGCGTCTTTCTTCGACCCACGCAGGTTTACGCCTATTTTATTTTCAGTTCCAGAGTTGCGGACGAAAACAGCTCCACGCCCACCATCTTTTGATGTGAGCGAAATATATAACATGTCTGGTTCTTCTGGGAAATTGGTGATGCGTAGATTGAACCCTTTGCTTTGCGCTTCCTCGTGGACAGATTGTTTAAGACGGTTCCAAATAAGTGAATTTTTTTTGAAAAGATCTTTTTTGACGTAGTAAGCGTAGAGAGTTTGCTTGAACCCGGACGGGAATGGATTGGCCAAGGTGGAGAAATAAGTCCGCACGGGTTTTGATTCCAGCAAAAGTTGGGTGGCGACAAATGTGTTGATCGCGCTCTTGAGTCCGTTGCCTAATAAAACGGAAATTCGACAACCATCTTCCAGGGTGAGGGAGCCGTTGGTGATATTGTGTCCTGTTTCTTCACTGCCAATAGCAAAAGAAAAATAGTTATTTTCGTTGGAGGATGCAATATTTTTCTTTGCTTTGTTATTTTTGGCGAAAAAATCCAGTTTCGCTTCCAGTTCGTGAAACTTCGTGACATCGAGATAGTTGTTTTCAAGCATGCCTTTCCATTTTTTCAGAAGCTTGGCAGACGGGGGTTTGCTGCCGCTGGATTTTTTTATTTCGCGAATTCGATCTTCCGCCATGAGAGTGGCAATTTTCAGCAGAATCCACTTGTCTCCCACTGAGGTGAGGACGGGACGAAACCCCAGTTTTTCTACAGCGACCGCTGTGCTAAGGTCACTTTCAACTGTGTTGATATACCTTTTCCCTTTATATCGTTTGGGGTCGGTGGCCATGAGATAGCTGGCTTGGAGGAAGGCGGTTTCGTCTCCGCTAAGGACAATGATGGCATCTTTGGACGCATCATACTCCAGCCTGTAGAATCGGTCGCCATCAGCGTCAAAGACCGCGCCACAAACTTTTTTCTTTCCTTCGGTAACGGTGATTCGGTTTTTACGACCAAGTTCAAATAACTTTGTGATGGCCAAATGCTCTGAAAATATCCCAGTGTTCTTTTGAGTCATATCAGCTGTTATGAGAGTTTTTCCTTCCAGGTCGGCCACGCCGCTTTTAAGGTTAACGTCGCCGTTGAGTTTGGCATTCACTTCGATTACTTTTCCGAACCCGGCCTGGCGAAATGTTTCTGCCGCGATTCCTGATAGCGACCCGTTGGCCGCATCGACCACCAGAGTGATATCTTTGAATATGTGGTTGGCCCGTTCTGGTGAAATCCACGTGTTTTCCGGTGCCAGAGAAAATTGGTGAAATATTTTCAGGGCTTCCCTGCGCGAGTCGATTCGTTTTCCCTTGATGGAGAGTTTGCCAAGGGTTGAAAAGTCGATGTCAAGGACGTCACATGTCAGAGTTAGGTCATTTTCGGGTAGCAGTTTGAGGCCTCTGAAAGAGGAGAAAATTTTAATTCCGTTCTGGTCTTTTGGGTTGTGAGATGCCGTTACCATAAATCCGCTATAGGCTTTTTTATACAGCATGTACATTGGAACCAATGGAGTGGGGACCACTCCCAGGATAAGGGCATTTGCGCCCGCTTTGCAGATTCCGCTGACAACGGCAGAGGTAAAATTCCCTCGCGGATCTCTAGGGTCCCACCCGACCACAACATCATCTCCGGCTTTAGCCTTTCCTTCATGCAGGAGTCGCTTGACGTGAGCATAGGCGTATAGCTCCATGAATTCTTCGGTGATAAACCCAAGTTTCAGGAACGCTTCCTGCGGGGTCAAACCCGTGACCTCCGAAGAATAAGACGCTTTCACTTCACAGCGGATTCCATCCGTCCCCTGTATGCGGAATTCGCTGGCGGTATCAGTTTTTTTTGTAGGAGACTTTGATATTTGTTTAGGGGTCAACAGTGATAAACCATGGGCTAGGTCGGACAATTAGGGAAATTTTTCTTAACCAGATAATTAATCTTACCACAAGGTACACCCATATTAAAAATTCAGTTTGCTGTGATGGGCTGTATGAGATTGAAAAATAANCGTTTTAGGTGTATTCTTACTGTATTCAGACTCAATAGGATAGTAACCATTTTTTGGAGGCGATTCCGTATNCCGGATTCGTAGAGGTGGGATTCATGGCTTATAAAACTGTAGTTTCCAAGGAGCAGGTNAGTGCGNTAATTGGAGCATCCGGAGAAAAAATTGAAGGCTTGATTCATAAACTTCCTCAAAACCGGTTACTGGATATGCTAAATCATGATAGCGAACCTTTCATTCCAGTTTCAGAAGCCAAGGTTTACTGCAAGACGATGGGCAAACTACTGTTTGAAACAGATTTCATGGCAATTAATAAACCGCATGTTGTTTTCCTTTCCAATGACTGCCAATTTCCCGCTGGTATTTAGCGCCACTCTTTAATGGGTAGCATAGCGTGAATGGCATACATCCTTTTAAAAACGGATGCCCGCCTTTTTCATCCATAAATTTTGGTCAAACTGATCAACCAGGTATTCCAGAAAACTGATCTCATTAGGGCTCAACGCCTTTCCATCAACGAACTGGTTCAGTTTTTTTGGAGTTGGTTTGGTTTCCTCATCGCGCACTAAAAGTTCACCGAGAGCCCCTACTTTTGGGCTCAGGCTTGGTTTCTGGGTTTTGCTCCAAAGTCTCTTCGATGAGTTTTTCGACATCCAGCATCAGGTTGAACTCTTTAACGGCGTCAAGTTGACTTGCGTTCTTAAGGTCTGTCATTGCCGTTTGTACTTCGGGTGAACCTAAAATGGCTGTATTAATTTTTTGCCACAGGACTTCAACTAATTTCTTTTGTGAGTTATGTGAACTGGCCATTGGATCCTCCAAGATTCTCAGGTTCTCAATTGAAGAGCGCGCTCCTACTTCAGAAGGCGGTTCATTGGGTCTGTCTTGAGAGAATAGCAACCGATGTTAACGATATTGTAAAGCTGGTGTCACAGTTGTGTAAATTGTGGATTTTGAGAATCTGGCGAGATCGGTGGTTTTCTTTGGTATTTTTTTTCTAATGAAACTTACGTTTGAGAACATCGACGGGGCTTTCGTAGAGGTCGCAGGCGATGACAGACTCCAGGCCGGATGAAGAATTCTTCAAGGGATCTATTTCCCTGGCAAAAACGGGTTTGGCCGCGCAATCGGGAAACTCTCTTGAGCAGAAATCGCACATATTCAGAATTTGAAGTTTTTTGTCTGGATCCATTTTCAAACACCTCAAGCTCTAAGAAAGTCAGACCTTATTATAGGTTTCTACACGCCAGATGAAAAATAAATTCTCATGCTTGCAACTCTTTTCGTTTATTGCAGTTTTGATTATTCAAGCGTCACCTTCTTTCCCGGTAAGTACGCTTTTTGACGCTTGTTGGGAAGATTTTTCCCGATGATGTCAAATACCCCTCTTTCCTGAGTATTAAAAACTTCCTTAACCTGTTTTAAATAGATGCTTTTCATTGTTTCCAGCCTCCCCTGATATTTGGCACAGTCCTTGCTCATTAATCTTACGGGTAATAGTGCCCAAGCTATTGTAGATCAAAAGGGTTTTTGATTTTTTTTGGCTGATTTTGCCAACGTTAAAACCCGGGTTTTTGGGGTGCTGTATGGGGATCAATATGTCTCATATGTGCGGCGTGAACCCCTTATGGTAATTGAAGTTACGATAAATCAATGGTTTTCGAAAGGTGCATTAAAAAGCTTATTCGGACCCCGATTTCAGCCGATAGGATAGTTGTGGTGGAGACTTCGAAGACCCTCTTGGGGTCAAATCATTTCAGGGTATTGGTACTGTTTCTGATGTGGGTTTGTGCCGGGTTGCTCTTTATTGGAGAGACTCAGGCTCAGATATCTCCAGAGGGACGGGACCGCGCTTATAAGCAGGCGGCACCTAACCGATTTGACCGGAGGTTTGGTAAGCAACCCATCCCGAAATCCACTGTTGTTCCTGTTAAACCTAAAAGCATGAAGCCGGTGTTTCCTGATGAGTTGGAGGATGTCAAATTTGTTTTGAACCGCCTGTTGATTCAGGGAACAACTGTCTATGACAAGCGTGACTTAAGGTCGATATACAAGAAATATTTGAAACAAGAATTAACTCTCAGGGATATTTATGAAATCGCTCAGCAAATAACCAATAAGTACCGGAATGATGGCTACATCTTGTCAAAGGCTATTGTGCCACCGCAGAAAATTCATAAAGGAGCGGTTCATATACAAATTATTGAAGGCTATATCGATAAGGTAAAAATTCAGGGACCTGTACGCGGCCCGAGAAAATTACTCAACGCGTATCGGAAGAGAATTCTTAAATCCCGTCCATTGCGCTCGCTTGATCTCGAAAGGTACTTACTTCTGATTGACGATCTCCCGGGTGTAACCGCTAAGTCGGTGCTGACTCCTTCTGAAGTTAATCTGGGCGCTACCAGCATAACTCTGGTTTTAACGGATAAGGCTTTCGAGGGTCATGTGGGCGCTGATAACCGAGGGTCGGAATTCAATGGTCCGTATGAATTTTTGGGCGGGTTAACGGCGAATTCGCTATTGGGCGACTATAGTCGCACTGGTATTCAGGGAGTGGTTGCCAGTCAAACCGATGAACTCCTTTTCCTGAACGCGTTTTACGACTTACCGGTCAGCCTAGAAGGCACCCGGTTGTTTTTCTCTGGGTCCATAAGCGAATCGGAGCCGGGTTCAAGTCTTGAGAAGTTTAGTGTTGAGGGTGACAGTTCGACCATCGCCCTAAGACTGACGCATCCGTTTATCCGGTCGCGAGGCAAAAATTTTACCGGCCACTTTGGTTTTACTCTCAGGAATTCGACCACGAATATTCTTGGGTCGCTGGATTCTGAGGATCGTTTGCGGGTTATGGATATGGGAGCCTCTTATGATTTCGCTGATGAGTATAGAGGGATCAATCTCTTTCGGTTCAACTTGAGTCAGGGGTTGAATATGTTTGACGCCACTGAATCGGGTTCATCCAATCTTTCGCGGACTCTGGGAAAAAGTAATTTTACGAAGTTGACGGGCGATGTTATGCGGTTGCAAAACCTGGCTCCGGGCTGGGCCTTGCTGGGTACCGCCTCCTGGCAATACTCTTTTAACAAACTGCTGGCATCGGAAGAATTTGGCGTGGGGGGCGCCCAGTATGGGCGGGCTTATGACTCTTCGGAAATCACCGGTGATCAGGGACTGGCTTTTAAAGCTGAGTTGCAAAAGGCGTTTCGTCCGGAGTGGAAATATTTATCTAACTTTCAACTTTATGGTTTTATGGATTATGGGAAGGTTTGGAACAAGGTACAAACATCCACTGGGGCTAAAAGTCAGAGCCGCACCTCAATGGGTCTTGGGATGAGGTTTAACTTAACGGACTCTATCTCAGGCTATATGGAAATGGATAAACCAATATCAAACAATGTGGGGGCGGAAGGAAACAAGGACCCCAGATTCTTTTTCAGCCTATCCAAGAGGTTTTGAGCGTGATGAATTTTTCAGACACCCTGTGTTTTTAACGCTAAATCAAAGAGTTTTCAAGTCATTGACCTCTGCTGTTACAAAGAGGTCTGTGTGAAGATATCTAAAAATAAACAGGTATGAGGGTAGGACTAGCCATTATGGGTTATGGCTAGTTTTTCATGAATGTAATGCAGATGGGACAACTAGTTCTCTCACGGGCGCCCCTTCCTGTGGGGAATAGGGAGAAGTCTGTTTTGCGTCCGGAAAAGCCAGCGCGAACCCGTGGTGTGTTTCATCGAATGGAACGCCCTAGCAACGGAATGACTTTTCTGGTTTCGTTTCTTACCTACCTTGTGGGTATTTTTCCTTCTATGGTTTACGCCTTGCCAACGGGTGGTTCGGTGCAGGCAGGACCGGTATCGATCAATCAGGTTTCAGAAAGCCAACTCAATATCCTCCAAAGTAGCGATAAGGCGATTATCGACTGGAACTCGTTCAGTATAGCGGATGGAGAGCAGGTCAACTTTCAACTGCCTTCCTCCAATTCGGTAACATTGAATCGCGTGACGGGAAATGATCCATCTTCCATTTTCGGAAAGTTGACATCAAACGGAAATCTAATGCCGATCAACCGCAACGGAATTCTTTTTGGAAATGGTGCGGAAGTTGATGTGCAGTTTAAAGATTTTAGCAAAAACCTTTCTAATCATTGACGAAAGTTGGACTGGCATTTTTCTGATATTGCATGTTGGTTATGAATTCCACGTCTATCAAGGGCATGAGGCCAAACCGGGGGTCGCCCTGTATCTCTTCATCCAATAGATCGTATGGTTTACTGTTTGGTGGAACAGATTCCAGTTCAAGAAATTTTTGTGGAACTTTGTCGCGTCGTAA
>PCCT01000043.1 GCA_002731985.1 Nitrospinota bacterium | reverse complement strand
TCTTATAACGTGTTGGATGTGTCGGAGTTTAAGCACTACCGGATCAATCACTCAAAATTGTTTGCTGACAAACAAAATCACATCAATGGAAATGAGAACTTTTGGGACCAGGCCAAGAGACACATGCGCAGATTTAACGGTATTCCAGCCAAGCATTTTCCTCTGTTTTTGAAGGAGTGTGAGTGGCGATTTAACAACCCCAACCCTAAGGCGCAATAAAACTACTTAAATAATGGGTTAAGAGTAGTTTGGGCTAGTTATCTAGGACAGCCCCTAATTTTTTATTACTTGGGCGAAACTACGGGTAACGCGCAGCGGAATCCAACGTTTTCAAAATAATCGTTCGGATCGGCTTCGGTCCGGGAGAATGAGTAACGATAGGCATCCAGAAAATAATGTCCCGCCTTCTGAAAAGCATTTCCACGCAGAACTTTCAACACTTCGCCAAACCTGGGGTTTTTATAGGTATTACTGGGGTAAGGCAGGTACCAGTCCATAGTCCACTCCATAACATTTCCCGCCAGGTCGTAAACTTTGTAAGGGCTGACGTCTTTGGGATAACTCCCCACCTTCTTTAACGCTCTAGCTCCATCAGTATCAATATTGGACTTTCCTTTTTCATAATTATCTCCCCATGGAAAATTTAGGCCATCGGTTCCGCGCGCGGCTTTTTCCCACTGAGCCTCCGTAGGAAGTGTTTTTTGCGCCCACAATGCATAAGTCAGCGCCTCTCGCCAGGTAACGTGTGTGACCGGATACTTTTCTTTACCCTCTGCGTACATACCATTTTCCCAGTGCCCCGGCAGTTCATCATACCCGGAGGCATCTAAAAACTTTTTGTACTCTTCATTAGTCACTTCATACTTATCTATGTAAAATGCTTTCAGGTTGATCTTTCGTATGGGATGCTGATCCAGATACAGTGGCTTGACTGCCCCTATTTTCCGATGGGTATTTTCCTTATCTATCTTGTCTGTTCCCATGATAAACTCACCCGCTGGCACCAGAACCATCTCTTTGCCATCGCTGGCGGAAATTTTCACAAGGGGTAGAGCCGATCCTGCTTCTTCACAATCGCAGGAACCACTGCAGGCGGAAAGAAAAAATATACAAGCGATAAAAATCAGACACAGGAGAGAAATCCTTCTGTTTAAAACTACATTCGCGATAAGAAGCCGGGGACCGTTATGTTTTCTCAAATAAAATATCTCCAAAGCCACATCCTCATCAAACCCATAAAATTTATTTTCTATCTTTCTATTTTAATCACCTTGCTTCCCGCAACCGGGAGCGCATTTAACAAACCCCTCGCCGCAAAAACCCAGGGTGAAAACTCCCCACATATCTTGAAGTCAAACAACTTCTCATTAAACGCGAGAAATGTAAAGGTTCTAAAGTCACAAGGGAGTACCCTCTGGATGGGAACGTCCATGGGAGTAATCAAGTACGACACATCATCCCTTGAGGACTATGTCATCTATGACAACCGAAACGGACTGCTAAGTAATGGCATTTTCAGTATCGCCACAGACCCCAGTAACCGGGTATGGGTGGGGACTTATGGCGGCGGATTGAGTAGAATGGAGGGTAAACGATGGGTCAACGTTAATACTCCGCAAGGGCTCAACGATGCATTTGTTTATGACCAGGAATTTGCAGACGGTGCTATATGGATCGCCACATGGAGTGGTGCCAACCGTGTGACAGGAGACCCACTGTCGCGCGATTCATGGGAGAGCTTTACAGTTGAGAATACCAATGGTGGACTGATCGATAACTGGGTCTACGCTATTGAAATTGGCCCGAACAATAATATCTGGTTTGGCACAGAAGCGGGCCTCTCTCTTTTTGATGGGAAAGTCTGGCAGAACTGGGACCATAAAAATGGCCTCGGTGCAGATCATGAAATCGTTCTGAAGGATAACCTCGGAGTCATCGACACATTCAAAGGAGCACACCACAACCACCAGACTCCCGACCTGCCCAATACAGAGTCTGCCAACTACCGCCCCAACTATATTGTCTCCATGCTTCTGGATCGGGCCAACCGGTTATGGATCGGAACCTGGGGAGGAGGTCTCAGCCTGTTTGATCCTGAAACAAAGGTTTTCCGTAATTTTACGGTTCAGGATGGCCTTCGGGGAAATTATATTCTGGCACTCAAGGAAGGTCCCGATGGCAATTTGTGGATTGGATCAAACAAAGGACTCATACGGTTTGACGGCTCTCACTTTCTCAACATTTCAAAAACCAACGGGTTGATAGGAGATTTCGTATTCAGTATCGAGTTTGACCGCGACAACTTCTTATGGGTCGGTGGACACCATGGCATGACACAATTGAAAATCGACCCGCTATCCGGCGACTTGTTTCGCCTGGAATAATTTTACATCAATCGTCATCATCATCGTCATCTTCTTCATCGTCGGACATTGCCTCGTCTACTTCTTGTTGTTCAGCGGCATCCATTAATTCCTTGATTTGCTCATAACCACTGGCCAGACGTTGTATGTTGATAAGAACGTTGATGAGGTCGGCGTCTTCGCATTCTCTTATCCCTGCAACAAGTGCCCCCCGCTCATCATCTTCATACTTCTCATCCCATTTATCAAAGGTAGAGAGAATTTTGTTTTTACAGTGAATCAAATCATAAAAAAAACTTTCAACTTCAATTTTTGCCATGGCTAATCCTGAAAATATAATTCTGCGTAAATAATCGACCCCAAAATAAAATCTTTATAAAAATAACACAGTTTTGCGGCGGTCAGTAACCAGAAAAAGGGTATAACGCATTTCGACATGCTTACAAGAATTCCTCTCAATGGCTTATCTCATTTTTCCCATTTTAAACTGAGGACATCTATGCCTATAATCACCGCGATGAGCTTGCCAACACAAGGTGTTTATGGAAGACCTAACGTATAGAGGGGTGGCTTTAGCTGGTTTTTTTATGATCTCCCTGATTGCATGGGCGACAGGAAGCCGAACCTCAATCAATAAAAAAACCATTGGCGGAAGCATTCTTCTTGCATGGATTATAGGTGTGCTGACCTTTTGGTTGCCCTGGACCCGAAACGCGCTCGCATGGACCAACGATGTGCTAATAGCAACCTTGCAAGCTTCGCAAAAAGGTTCGATCTTTTTGTTTGGCCCTCTAGCGATGGGTCCGGGCCAGACTTTAGCGGATGGAACCCCCTCGATCGGGTTTGTGCTGGCTATGCAGGTGTTACCTTCTGTGATTTTCTTCTCTGCTGTAGTCAGTATTTTGTATTATCTGGGAATCATGCAGGCATGTGTAAATGGATTTGCCAGAGTTTTTCACAAGTTGATGGCTCTTTCTGGTGCGGAGTCGCTTTCTGCAGCGGCCAACATTTTCGTCGGTATAGAATCAGGTCTGGCCATCCGCCCATATCTTGATCGGATGTCACGCTCTGAACTGCTGACTATGATCACCTGCATGATGGCCACTGTCGCCAGCACTGTAATGGCAGTTTATGTAATAGCCTTGCAAGGTGTCTTTCCGCAAATTGCCGGACACCTGATTTCTGCTTCAATAATTTCNATACCCTGCGCGGTATTGATCAGCAAACTTTCTCTACCTGAAACNACAATACCGGAAACACTGGGGTCAATTCCAACCGANCCANCAGGTGAAAATCCTGAAAAACAANCCAACCTGATGGTCGCTTTGATTAACGGTGGAGCGCAGGGAGTGAAACTCGCTGTCGGGATNGCCACATTGCTCATTGTGGTTNTAGGAATGGAAGCTGTTATAGATCTAGCGTTAATACAATTACCCGATATTGCGGGAGAATCTGTTTCTATCACCCGGGTTTTAGGCTGGCTCACTTGGCCTTTCGCGGTCCTGATTGGTTTAAAACCAGACGAATGGCAGGTCGGCGCGCAGATTTTAGGGTCGCGTTTTATTGAGACAGAAGTGACGGCCTATTTCCAACTAGCCGCTCTCCAGTCCGCCGGCACTCCAGCTTTTTCTTTCAGATCCCTGACTTCTCTAACATACGCGCTTTGCGGTTTCGTGCATATCGCCAGCCTGGGGATTTTTGTGGGTGGGCTGGCCGCTCTTGTTCCATCGCGAGCCAAAGAAATATCTCTACTCGGGATACGCGGACTGTGGACCGCTTTCCTGGCCACACTGCTCACGGGTTGTATCGCCGGAGTATTGGCACAGGCCTGATGGTAAGGACACCATATTTTTTATTTTCACCATGAAGAAACCTGATATCATCACATAAGAAATAATGAGACGGCTCATCTAATTAAACACGCACAGAATTTATGCCAGAAAAAGAACGATTTATAGATAATGGAGATGGTACGCTCACTGACACCCGATATAATCTAATGTGGCTGAAGCAAGATAGTTATCAGGCCAGAGGAAAGTGGTGTACATGGAAAGGTGCCAATAAATTTGCGCAAAAACTCAACGATGAAAAATTTGCCGGATACAATGACTGGCGGCTTCCAAAAAAGACAGAAGCACGCAACCTTTATGAACATGAAAGCAAGAACACAGACTTCAATGGAGACATAGTCCACATAGACTTGAAGTTTCCAGAAGGATGCGGTTTTACTTACTGGTGTGATGAGGAAAGCGGCATCAATGCCATGGCCTATAATTTTTATAGTGACCGCGCTTATCTTGTGCGAAGAAAAATCAAAGACGATAGTTTTATGTCCTGCCGCCCCGTTCGCTCTTCTGGACCTGAGGTAAAAAAATTCGGCAGGGTTTCTGAAACAGGACGATCCCGAAGGGAATAATGCAAAGAACTTTCCCTCCTCTATAACGTCACGAGGCCATTTCCAAATTCCTCGAATTTTCAATCGACATCTTCATGACTTTAAACAGAGCCACTACAGCTGAAATCAGTCTGGATGCGTTTCGACATAACCTGCGAACTGTTAAAACCCTCGCAAGGCCAGCCGCAACCATGGCAGTCGTCAAGGCCGATGCCTACGGGCATGGCGCTGTACCATGCGCTCGTGCTGCTCTCGAAGAAGGAGTGGAATATCTGGGTGTCGGAATTATTCAAGAAGGAATCGAATTGCGCGAAAACGGTATCACCTCCCCTATTCTTATTTTGGGCGGTGTATTTCCTAATGAAGTTTCTGACCTTATAAAACACAACCTTTCTACCAGCCTGTCAACATCAGCTCTGGCGCACACTATTTCAAATGAAGCAGAACGGATGGGGAAAATAGTTGGCGTTCATATCAAGGTAGATACAGGCATGGGACGCCTAGGAGCACAGCCTGAGGATTTCGCGTGCCTGCTTGATAATGTCATGAGCTATAAAAATCTCCAAGTTGAAGGGGTCTTCACCCATCTGGCCTGCGCCGATGAAGAAGACCTCGAGGTCACGCACCGTCAACTTTCATGTTTCTCCAAAGTGCTGGAAAAATTGCAGGCGGGAAATCTTTCCAGGCCGTTTAACACGAACGGACCACTACTGATCCACAGTGCCAACACAGCCGGACTTTTCCGTTTTCCAGAAAGCAGGTTCGACATGGTCCGTCCCGGCATCAGTCTGTTCGGCTCAATGCCTTCACCTGTCCTCATCCCGGTACTCGATAAACTGGTAGAGGAAAAAAGGCTTGCCCCACTCCGTCCAGCGATGTGTTGGAAAACAAAGGTCATCCAGGTTCAATCATTACGGAAGGGAACTCCAGTGAGTTATGGAGGACGCTACACGACTACACGGGATAGCCGAATCGCCACTCTTCCCGTGGGCTATGCAGACGGATTAAGCCGTCATCTGTCTAACAATATGGAACTGCTCATAAAAGGAAAGCGGGTCAAACAGGTGGGAACAATATGCATGGACATGTGCCTGATCGATGTAACAAATATTCCAGATGTAGCGATGGGAGAAGAAGTCGTCATATTCGGAAACCAAGGCGAAGCACAAATATCAGTCGACGAACTGGCCACTCGAGCCGAAACAATCCCCTACGAAATCCTTTGCGGAGTCGGCAAACGCGTCCCCAGGATTTATCTTCCCTAACGGTATCAGCAGAATTTATTCAGCGACTTTCAAGTTAGCCAGCGAGTTCCATCCTTTCTGTTGACAATATTCACGCAGGCCATCAATCACTTTCATAGTTATGGAGGGATCTATAAAGTTGGCAGTGCCAATTTGTATCGCGCTCGCACCAGCCATGAGAAATTCCAGAGCATCTTCCACCGAGGCAATTCCCCCAATCCCTATGACGGGGATTTTTACCGCACGAACCGTCTTATAGACCATGGCGAGTGCCATCGGTTTGATTGCAGGGCCTGACAGCCCGCCTGTGGTATTGGCGAGCCATGGCTTTCCGGACTCAATATCAATCTTCATGCCCACATAAGTGTTGATCAGCGACAGGGCATCCGCCCCGGCTTCTTCAGCCGACAGAGCCATTTCGGTGATATCTGTAACATTGGGCGAAAGTTTGACGATCAGGAATTTATCCGTCACCTGGCGAACGGCCTCTACGATACGGTGAAGAACTTCCGGGTCCGAACTGAATTGAGTTCCTCCTTCTTCCACATTAGGGCATGAAACATTCATCTCAAGAGCATCAACTCTCTTCACGTCAGATAAAGCGTTCGCCACCTCAACATACTCAGAAGTGGTGTCGCCAAAAAAATTAACGACCAATCGCGACCGATATTTTTCAAGGGAAGGTACTTTTTCATTTAAAAATTTATCAAGGCCGACGTTTTCCAGGCCGATCGCATTCAACATTCCGGAAGAGGTCTCCGTCATTCTTGGAGCAGGATTCCCCACACGAGGTTTCAGCGAAAGGCCTTTAGTGCAGAATCCGCCCAACCGGTTCAAATCCACAAATGGGGCAAATTCCAGTCCATAGCCAAAAGTCCCCGAGGCGGCAATGACCGGATTTTCCAATTCCAGAGAACCAAGCTTTACCGATAAATCAATTTTTGAATTTTCATCCATAGACACTCAATAAGCAATATTTTTGCCAAACCATCAAAAAACCATTGAAAAGTAAAGAGAAATCGTTCATCATGTTAAACAGATCGGGTTCAGGCGATTTATGAAATTGCTAAAAATCCGGAAAAACATGATATGGGGCCAGTCAATAATCAAGTCCTGACCGGGAATATCCTAACATTCAGCGTCCCGGATGTCCTGCTAAAAACAGGTCACATCGGACTTCCATTCCCTCAACCTTTTTAATTAAAGAATTGACTCATGACTGAAATTCAAGAAAACAAAACAAGCGAAGAAATCGACTCGTCTCCTCAAGCGATTGATGAAGAGTGGAAAAAATACAATAAACGTCTGGATGACCTGATTGACGATGCTGAAATCGAAGCCGAAATGGAAGCGGAGAAAACAATTCGGTCCAAAAATTCAAGACTCGTTACCATTTCATTTGTCGGTGTCGCTCTTCTTGCGTTGATATTTTTTCAAATTCAACAACGATCAAATTCTCCCGAGTCCATTAATTCTGAAAAACCTTTTATTGAAGAAGCATCTTTTCATCCGGAAGATACACCACCTGTCACCCCACCGACAGACCAACTGGCCCCGGCAACGCCTACTCCAGTTGCTGAGTCACCCAAAGTTTCCACAAAACCAAAAAATGTAGCGCCAAGGACAGCTGGTAGTTCTACGCCCAAGCCAGCTAAGTCCGCGAAGACCACCAAGTCTGTTTCTGCAAAACCCACGACGAACACCGCAGGCGGGAAACACTACGTTCAACTTGGTGCGTTTTCCATTAAGAAAAATGCTGAAAAGTTTTCTAATAAAATTGAATCGAAGGGTTTCAAGACAACGACATCTGTTCGCGATACCAAGTCAACTCGATATCAGGTGTTCATAGGGAAATTTGGCGAAAAAATCAACGCCGAGCCTAAGTTGGCTGAGCTCAAAGTCTCTGGATTCAATCCATCCATCAAGAAAATTGACAACAACTACACCTTGGAGTTAGGACTCTTCCGAAAGGACACAAAATCAACCTCACTTGTTAGTAAACTGCGAGCCCGAGGATTCCAGCCTGGTACGAAAAGAGTTTCGGTTGACGGTAAAGCCTATATCGTCCGCGTTGATGGACTGGCTACGGAAAAGGATGCCCTTCAAACCCGCCAAAAACTTGCTAACCTTGGGTTTAAGAATAGCTTCATCCGATAACTACCTGCGAGCCACTCTATTCTAAGCCCATCGCAAGCGGTTATCCGTATTCCCCGCCTGAGGGGATCCTTGAAAAATCTAATTTGGGCCCTTTTCTCTACAAGGTTTTTCCTCCCAGCACGACAAAGCCGATGAAGAAATACTCCCCTGTAATATTTTTCAGATTGTTTTTAGGTGGAAATTTTTAGAGAATGTATACAAACAGATCAGAACAAGTTTTGTTCCTGTTTGTTGGTTGTGTTAAATAACCGGCGACTGATTTCTTTATCTTACGAAACCCATATCGTTCACGTTTGACTGCAAGGAGTTCATTATGAAAATAAAGATTCAAACTGCATCTGCCATCCTATTTGCTCTTTTACTGATGATTCCAGCATCGGGCTTCGCACATGATGACGAACATGAGGCCAAAGGCGGNCACGGCTCGTCTGAACAGTATGAAGAAGGCAGTGGCATGAAAACGCATAGCACTAAAATGTATTCCAAAAANCATGGCGAATATAAGAAACAAGGAAAATCCCCCGAANACAAGGATGAGGGAAGCGACACGAAAAAACATTCCGTAAAATCCGCCAAGCATCAGGAAGAAGGAAGCGGCTCACGCTGATTAGATAGTTGGCGACCGTTTCAAATTTTATTTTCCCAAAAGACATTTATAAGGCACTCCAGATTTATGGAGTGCCTTTTTTGATTTATTGAATGGCACCCTGGCAAATTCTCATGTATATTAGGCGCGGTCCAACTCTCGGATCTTCTCGCAGACCCTACTACTTATCACCTTCATGCTAATAGACTCAGGACTCATTCTCATCGGCTTGATATTGCTCTATTACGGGGGCGATTTTCTTGTTACCGGAAGCACACGCTTAGCCAAGCGTTTTAAAATAAGCCCGTTCATAATTGGGGCTACAGTAATCGGGTTTGGCACCTCGGCTCCTGAGTTGGCGGTATCTATTCTGGCATCGCTTCATGGTTCAGGAGAGTTGGCCCTAGGGAATGTCATTGGCAGTAACATCGCCAATGTTGGGCTGGTTCTGGGTCTCACCGCCATGCTGGTTCCTCTTACAATTGATGGGCGTAGATTGAATGAAGAAGCTCCTTCTCTGATTATCGCTTCACTCCTAATCACCGCCCTTGCATGGAACAATAATTTAAGCCGAATTGAGGGCGGTATTATGCTTGTTCTGCTCCTCGCCTACCTTTGGAGAGCATTGAGCAAAAATGACAGCTCGGATGTTGAGTTAGAGGAAGATGGCCAATTCCTGGAAAACAAGGGACCCGCAGTACAATCTGCTCTGGTGCTGGTCGGGCTAGTGATGCTTGTGTTTGGGGCGGAATGGATGGTTGACGGGGCGACAGGCATCGCTCGCGAAATGGGGATCAGCGAGTGGTTTATAGGGGTTAGTATCGTTGCTGTGGGGACAAGTCTTCCAGAAATAGTCTCTTCCATAATTGCCGCCAGACGGGGCCATGGAGAAATGGCCATCGGTAACGTGTTTGGCAGTAACATATTCAATATTCTTCTGGTCATGGGTGCCGCGTCTTCGATCCAGCCTCTAACCATCAAGGTGAACATTCACCCGGACCTTATCTACACGACCGCCCTCACTTGCTTACTCATTTTATTAATCCGACTTGGACATATCATAAGTAAACGTGATGGGTTTTTGCTTGTGGCGTGTTATGGCGTTTATATTGGTTTGAAAGGAATTGGAGTATTATGATTCTTTCTTTTCCACCGGAGGGACAAGATTTTTGGGAGCCACATTTTTAAACTTCCAAAGCTGTTGCTTGTAATATGCCTCGTCCGGCTTAATTTTGATGGCGACACGAATATTCTCCACCGCTTCATCAATTTTACCTTGAACATAATATAATTCAGAAAGAGTGTCGATGTATCCCGGTCGGTTCGGGTATTCCTTGAGAGTCCTTTGTATAAGCTCCATTCCACGGTCAACGTTCACCCTTTTTTTTGCGTAAAGCCAAGCGAGGCGATTATTTATTTTTGGATTTTTAGTATTAAGATCCAAGGCCTTTTCGCAATGTCCTATAGCAACTGTGTAGTACCCTTTCTTCCTGTAAACATTACATACCGCAAAAATAACCTTAGAGTTTTCTGGCTCCAGCCTGACCGCTTTCAAAACGCTTTTAAGAGCGCCATCATATTTTTTTCTTTCGACCTGTGCGTCAGTAAAGGCAAGCAGGTAATTAACATTTTGGCCTTCCATTTTAACCGCCTGGCTCAGTTTTTTTTCAGCTTCGCTCAATACACCCTCTTCCAATAAGGCACGACCAAGCTCATAGTATGTGGAAGAATGATCCTTACGAAGAGAAAGAGCTTTTTCCAAAACCGTACGGGCTTTTTTGTATTGTTTTTTAGCAACCAACAACTTTCCATACTGGTATTGACTTTCGGCATCGTTGGGATTTAACTGAACAGCCTTGCCATACGCGGCCAGAGCATTACTCGGCCTCTCCTTATCATGATAAATCTTACCCAGCCGGGCCTGAACCTCAGCATTTTTTGGTTCCAAAGAGGCGGCAAGTTTATATGATTCCAGGGACTGATCCAGCATTCCTTTTTCCAGATACCAATCGGCAAGCTTGATACGGGCTTGAAAATCCTGAGGCAATAGTTCTGCCGCTTTTTTCAGGTGAGGAGCCGCCTCATCACCTTTATTCAGTTCGAGAAGCAACTTACCCAAGGTCAAGTGGAGGGAAGGATTGTCTTCATCATGCTTCAAAGCCAAAGTGATTTCCTTAACGGCTTCACCTGCTTTCCCCTCTTTGACCAGGAGTTGCCCTAAAGCCTGGCGTGCCTGATAAAATCCGCTTTTCAATTCGGTAGCCTTGCGATAACTGCTGATTGCTTCGCTCTGGTCACCCTTTTCCTCCATGAATGTTCCAAAAAGGTAATAAGCCTCGGCATTTTGGGGTCCTGTTTCAATAGCTGATCGATACGAACTCTCAGCCTCTTTCAATTGTCCCTGAGCATGATAAGCTGTCGCCAACTTGACTCTGTAGCCACTGTTTGAAGGCTTTAACTCTATCGAAAGCTTAAATTGAGAGACCGCCTCGTTATACCTCTTCTTATTAAGAAAAACTTCCCCTAACCCAGCGTACACTTGCGGATCGTTGCGGGTTTGTTCCAAAGCTTTTTTAAATTCTGCCTCGGCGTCTCCATAACGATTTTCCCTTATCAGGCGATACCCTGCTTCAACTTGCTCTTCCAAGCCTGTTTCTGAATATTTTGGAAAAACAAAAATTCCAGTCAGGACAAGCCCGGCAACTCCAAACATGGATATTTTCTTCAACCATGAACCTGAAGATTGTGGTTGATCAGTTGTGCCGGTTTGTATTTTTGGTTTTGCTGAGGATTTTTTTGAAGACTTGGCTGGTTCCTCGGCTTTAACTTCAGGCGGGGCGTCAATCATTTTACAGCGACCATCAAAATTGGAGCCTTCGTCTATCACCAAGTGGTATGTCGAAATGTCGCCAGTCAGCTTACTATCCTTCAATAAGGCAACTTTATTCTCGGTAAAAATATTGCCTATGACCTCTCCCATATTAGAGAAATTGACCGAACGAATATC
>PCCT01000042.1 GCA_002731985.1 Nitrospinota bacterium | reverse complement strand
ATGTGAAAAATGGAAAATCTTCTTTCCCCTCAGGTTTGGTGAAGTTAGGCGCGTTTGTCGGCGATGATGTGACCATAGGTGCAGGGAATATCATCCAGCCGGGAACAGTGGCTTCACAGGGGAAAACGTTTCCCGCCCGTTATTCGGTTGCAAATAAATCGTGATTTAAGGATCAACTATGTGCGGTATTAATGGTGTTGTTGGATTAAATAATATATCCGAAGTTTTGTTTGAGGGAATTCGTAACCTGGAATATAGGGGGTACGACTCTTGCGGTGTCGCTTTAATGAGCAAAAATGATCTCATGGTGCGAAAAGACATAGGTGGGGTCGAAGAGTTTTTTCGCAAACAAAACATCCTTTCAGCTAAAAGTAAAATAGGGATTGCGCATACCCGTTGGGCTACACACGGAACAGTGACCAATAGCAACACTCATCCGTTTAAATCTTGCGACGACGCATTTGCCGTAGTCCATAACGGGATTATTTCAAATTATCGTTTTCTCCGTGACGGCTTAATAGGCGAGGGGCACAAATTTAATTCTGATACCGATACTGAAGTGATCCCTCATTTGTTGGAAAAATTTTACAAAAAGCATAAGAGTGTTGAGACGGCGTTGGTAAAGACCCTCAATATACTGGAAGGTACCTTTGCCATCGCGGTAATTTCTACTTATCACCCTGATCAGATTTTTTGTGCCAGAAGAGAATCTCCATTGATGCTTGGAATAGGTGATGAGTTGAAGTTTGTCGGGTCAGATTTTAACGCGTTTATAGATTACACGAAAAACGCGGTTATCATGGAAGATGGCGAGTACGCTATTTTATCCAGAGATTCTTATGTGGTGAAAAGTTTTCTAACCAGAGAAGAAGTGATCAAGTCCATTACAAAAATAGAGTGGGATAGTGAAACGACCAAAAAGGGCGGCTATCCTCATTACATGCTTAAGGAAATTTACGAACAGCCGCAGACCATCAATACAGCCCTGGAACTGGATTCCAAGGTGATGGACGAAATGGTTGACATGATTCACAAAAGCGAGAATACATATTTTGTAGGCGTAGGAACTACATTTTATGTGGCTAAGTTTTCAAAGTATTTATTTTCATCGCTCGCAAATCGATTTATTCCAGCGCTCAGTTCGGATGAATTTATATCTCTGGCAACAGTGGACAAGAAGAGTCTTGTTCTCACCGTTTCCCAGTCAGGGGAAACGTTTGATACTATCAGCGCCCTGAAATATGCGAAGTCAAAAGGAGCTAAGACTGCCGCAATTGTTAATGTTATGGGGTCCTCTATTTCCCGGTTGGTCGATAGGGTTATTCTACAGGGGTCCGGTCCTGAAATTTGTGTGATCAGTACTAAAGCGGCCTTCACGCAGATGATTATCATGACGCTTTTAGCTTTGAAACTTGGCCTCAAGAAAAAAACTTTGAAGCGTAAGGAATATGACAAGTCCCTGGCCGCTCTCAGTGAGTTACCTGAGGTCATACAAAATATATTGAACGAACGATCAGGGTTCATTCATCGTATCGCGCGCGATTACGCCACAATTAAAAACTGGTTGTATCTTGGGAGAGGGATTTACTATCCCGTTGCACTGGAGTCGGCTCTTAAGATGAAAGAGGTTGCCTATGTGCATGCGGAAGGTATGCCCGGCGGGTTTCTTAAACATGGAACTCTGGCGATGATTGATCAAGGTGTGAATTCAATCGTGTTCATTCCTCCGCGCGAGGACAAGGAGCTCTATGAAGCGACCCTGCACAGTGTTGAGGAAATTCGTGCCCGGTCCGGATTCGTACTGGGTGTCCATTTTGACGAAGGCGGAAAAAACAAGGGCCTGTTCAGCGAAGAGCTTATTCTGCCCAGGGTCGAACCGATTGTCGCACCATTTATACAACTGGTGATTGGCCAGTTGTTNGCCTATTTTACCGCTACCNCTCTGAAGCGGAATATCGATAAACCCCGGTCACTGGCCAAGTCTGTGACAGTGGGATAATCCCTCCTGAATTTATAATCCAGTAGTTTTATTTTCTGTACGCAGTTCTATTAAATTCTTGCCATCACTTTAATCGGTCTGCTAGAGTGCGGGTTCCTTAATTTATAAAACTCATACCTGTTAATTTATATGAATAAAACAACTACTGCCCTGACCGTAGCCGGATTTGACCCGAGTGGGGGCGCGGGGCTTCAGGCAGACTTAAAAACATTTTCAGCTTGTGGTGTCATTGGGAAATCTGTTGCCACTTCCATAACGATACAGAACACTTCTGGCGTTAGTGGAACTCACGAACTGTCTTCTGACGTGGTGGGGCAACAACTTTGCGCTTTGTTAGAAGACGGTAATCCCGGCGCTGTAAAAACAGGAATGCTGGGGAATGATTCAATTGTTGAAGCGGTTGTTCGTTCATTTCGCCGTTATCGTGTAAAAAAACTAGTGGTCGACCCGGTGATACGTTCTTCTTCTGGCAAGACATTGTTGTCGCCTGAAGGAATCGAAGTACTCAAGAATAAACTTTTGCCCATGGCCTTGCTGGTAACACCCAATCTTGACGAAGTGGAAGTTTTGTCTGGAGTTAAAATCCGCAAGGCGTCCGACAGGCTAAAAGCCGCCCGTGTTTTATTGAAGCTGGGAGCGAAAAACGTTCTCATAAAAGGAGGACATCTTAAGGGTAAGCCACAGGACTTTTTCTTTGATGGAAAGCGAACTGTTCTTCTTGATGGGGATCGATTGGGTACGGAAGATGTTCATGGAACGGGCTGTGTTTTGGCGTCAGCCATTACAGCAGGTTTAGCTAAGGATAAGGATGTCCTTGTATCAATAGAAGAGGCAAAGGAATTTATCGGAATTGCAATTGCAGGGGCAGTCGAAGCAGGAGAGGGTGCCGCACAAGTTGAACCTTTAGCTGGCCTTTATCAAAGTGCCAACCGCTATAGTATGTTTGAACGTGTTATGCATGCTGTCGAGATATTGCGAAATGCGCGTGTCGGTGCGTTGATTCCAGAGGTTCAAGCTAATATCGGGTTTGGGCTGGAAGACGCCCGCAAGCTGGATGATGTGATAGGGTTTCCCGCTCGTATTGTCAGGTGTGGCGAGGATATTATGGTTCCCGCTCCGCCACGGTTTGGCGGGTCTCGTCATGTCGCTGATATTGTTCTGACTGTCATGCAATTTGATCCGTCCAAACGCGCGGTAATGAACATCAGGTATAACACAGATTTGATTAAGATCTGTAAAAGCCTGAAGTTTAGCGTAGGGTCTTTTGACCGGGCCAAAGAGCCGAAGCAGGTAAGAACGTTGGAGGGGTCTTCGTTGGAGTGGGGGACAGCTTATGCTATCCGCCAGTGCAAATTTGTTCCCGATATTATTTTTGACAAGGGTGGTATGAGAAAAGAAGAAATGATTCGGGTAATAGCGGAAGATATAGAAAGCTTGACAGATAAAATATTAAAAATCCACCAACGCTATTTGAAGACCTTGAGATAGAACTCTAACAGATTGCTAAAGTCAAAATTTCTCCCAGTATCTTTCTCAGCTCCCTGCTAAGGGTTAGAGCTGGGTTTTGTCTATCAGAATTTCAGAGCTCTCTTTAAGGTTTTCCATCCACTCCTTAAAAACGGAGTTGCCTTTTTCAAGTTTCAGTCTTGTTGTTAAGCTCCTCAAATCTTCCAGGTCTGGGGAGCTGGCTTTTGCCCGGTCTTGAACTCGAATCAGGTAATAGTTATTTCGTTCTGAAACCCATCCGGATTTTCCTTTGTCCAATTCAAAAGCTTTTGCTTTCACTTTTTTCAGGTTACCTATTCCCGGGATGGAATCAGACCGATTAAAGAATGGGCTGTGTTTTAAGTCCAACCCAAGTTCTTTGCTGGTAGATTCAAGGTCGGTGGTTCCGCCGGAAAGTTTCTTTGCAAATTCTTCAGATTTCTTTATTGAGTAGGTGCGGTCTTTTTCCTCTTGTGATTTTTCTTCAGCCAGTTTCTGAACATCACTCAGCTCAGGGATATAGGGTTTTTCCCTTGCGACAACTTTCGACACGAAGGTGGCTTCGAATGTTTGAACGGGTTGTCCCACTTTATTATCTTCAAGGGAAAAGGCCTGATTGAAAAATTCAGGAGTTGTCCCAATATCTGGGACGGCGTGATTATCTTCTGAGAAAAATGGGGTGGTTTTTACAGCCAATTGGTTTTCCTGAGCGGCACGAGCCAGGTTCTGGTCTTTCTCTGCTGAGCGGTGGATGTGCTTGGCAACACGCCTCATTTTTTGTCGGGTCTTGATTTCTCTCAGTTTTTTAATTACGTCTTCTTTAACTTCGGCTAAGGGTTTGATCCTTTCCGCACTCACCTCGTCCAGTCGGATGATGTGGAATCCGAATGAAGTCTTAATGGGTTCACTGACTTCGCCGGGTTTTAGTTTTTCCAGAGCTCCCTCGAATTCGGGAACCATCATTCCTTTTGGGAATTCGCCCAGGCTTCCGCCTTTTTCTCCTGAGTTGGTGTCGTCAGAATGCTTTTTAGCCAGTTCAGCAAAACTTTCGCCATCTCTGATTTTCTTTAGTATGCCGTCGGCTTCTTTTTTTGCTTCCTCCTCAGCTTTTTTAACGGATTCTTCTGAATTGTCATTTTTAGGTTCAAGACGGAACAGGATATGAGCGGCTTTATACATTTTTTGAACTCGGAAGTCCGCTATTTTGGTTTTGTAATAATCTTCGATGTCTTCATCACGGATGTCTATCTCACCTTCATAATCCTTTGGTATTACTTTGACATATTCGACTTTGATTTTTTCTGGCACCTCAAATCGTATTTTGTTCTTTTCGTAAAATGACCTTATTTCTTCTTGAGTAACTTTTTCAGACGACTTGAAGTGATCGTTGGGGAAGATTACATAGTCCAACTTAACCTTTTCATTTTCTCGCCTGAATGTCTCATCTACAACACTTGGAGAAACTTTGACGTTGGATTTGATAAGGTTTTCAATTTTTTCAAGGAGCAGGGACTCACGCTGGCTTTCTTCAAACTCATTAGGAGTCAGGCGCTTGAATTTCAGAAAGTTTTGATAGATGTTATTATCGAAAATTTTATCCTTTTGAAAAGCGGTCAGATTATTGATGTGTTTAACGACTTCCGTATCACTGACTTGAATATCTAATTCATTTGCCTTAATCAAAAGAAGTTTTTTCTGTACCAAAACGTCAAGGGCTTGTGTCTTTAAGTCTAGTTTTTGGATGAGAGTCTCTGAAAACTGACTGCCGAACTGTTGTCTGTAAAAATTCATCAGGTTATTGAACGTGCGCTCATATTCGCCCTGGGTGATTTTGGCACCTTGAACAGTGGCCACTGCTCCTCCACCGGAACCAGACGCACCACCCATTCCCCAGGAGTAGAATATCGTCCCTATAAAGGCGAATACGATAAGCCATAAGATTGATTTAATTAGCCATGAATCGGCGTGTTCTCTAATGGTGTTCAGCATTCAAACATTCTCCTGATAACTTTTTGGATTTTAAAGGGATTTAGTGCTCGCATATAGTATATAACCCGGCATTGTTTCGCAACCGTTTATTCATATATCAGATTATGAATGATGCCTGCACAAGAGAGTCAATCCGATGCAATAATGGGTTGGGAAATGGATCAGAATAGACACAACTCCTTATTTTTATTTATCTTGCAATTTTTAATCCCCCTTGTTATAAATGCATACCTTCTTGAAAATAAAGAGGTTATGTAATGTTAGTGTTATTCTTCTAAAGGGCGTAACCGGTGATTAATTTTTTTTGGGATTTGTTTTCGAACGATTTAGCGATTGATTTGGGAACAGCGAATACACTGGTTTACGTCCAAGGCCGGGGAATTGTTTTGCGCGAGCCCTCGGTGGTGGCCCTGAATATGCAAACCAACGAAGTCATGGCGGTTGGGGGCGAGGCGAAACAGATGCTTGGTCGCGCTCCGGGGAGTATTGGAGCTATTCGGCCAATGAAGGACGGTGTTATCGCACATTTTGAAGTGACAGAAAAAATGATCAGTCACTTCATCAGGAAGGTGCATAATGATCGTAAGACTCTTGTTCGCCCCAGGGTCGTTATCGCTGTTCCATCGGGCATTACGCAGGTGGAAAAGAGGGCTGTGCGCGATTCTGCTGAATCTGCCGGAGCTCGTGAGGTTTTTCTGATAGAGGAACCGATGGCCGCGGCTATTGGAGTGGACCTTCCGGTCCAGGAACCTTCTGGTAATATGATCATCGATATTGGAGGTGGGACGACAGAAGTGGCCATCATCTCTATGTCGGGAATTGTGTTTAGTAAGTCGGTGCGTATTGCCGGTGATGAAATGGATGAAGCCATCGTCAATTACATCAAGAGAAAGTATAATCTTCTTATCGGTGAGTGTACCGCTGAAGAAGTTAAAATTAAAATCGGGTCAGCTTATCCCATGGAAAAGCGCCTGACCATGGAAGTAAAAGGGCGCGACCTTGTTGCCGGAATTCCTAAAACGCTTGTCATTTCTGATGAAGAAATTCGAGAAGCATTGACGGAAACATTCAGTACCATCGTTGAAGCGGTAAAAATTGCTCTGGAACGTACCCCTCCTGAATTAGCCGCAGATATCGTTGATAAGGGAATTGTCGTTGCTGGAGGTGGATCTCTTATCAAGGGACTGGATATTCTTCTGAGAGAAGCTACTGGTCTTCCAATCACTTTGGCCAGCGGCGCCTTGTCGGCGGTGGCCCTGGGTTCCGGTAAAGTCCTGAATGACCCTAAACTTCTAAAAAAAGTCTCCCTCTAAATCGTGCCTAACAGGCGAACCAAAGGCAAAAATCTCCTCATTATTCTTGCTGGCATTGTATTGGTTTCTCTAATGCTGATGACCATCAATATTCGGCATGGCAAGAGTAACCTGTTTTTCGAGTCCGTGGTAGTGCGGGCTTTTTCTCCCGTTCAAAGTCTGCTCACCAATGCAGTCGATTCTATTTCCGATGTCTTTGATCATTATTTTTTTCTGATGGGGGTATCCCGGGAAAACGAACGTCTTCTTCTGGAAATTGATCGCTTGTCCAGGGCAACAAACGAACTGCTTGAAAAAAATAAGCAGAGGGAAAGAATTGAAAAGCTGATAGGTAATGTGGGTCAAAAAGAAAGACCGCTCGTCACGGCTGAGGTGATAGGGCGCGATGCCACCCAATGGTCCAAAATGGTATTCATAAACAAGGGAACCAACGATAAGATTGAAGAAAATCTGGCGGTAATGACCGATGCTGGTATTATCGGACACATCATTCATGCGTCTGCTGGAACGTCTAAAGTTTTATTGATTACAGACAGTCGTAGTGCGGTCGATTCATTATTTCAGGAAACCAGAGAGCCGGGGGTAACGGTGGGAACGGGTAAAGATGTTTGTGAAATGAAATTCGTTCCCATTGAGGCAAATGTGAAGACAGGCGATAGGGTGCTCTCATCGGGATTGGGGGGGGTGTTTCCAAAGGGGTTGGTGGTCGGCAGGGTTGTGGATGTCGTTAAAAAGAAGCAGGNATTGTTTCAGCATATTACGGTTNCCCCCAGCGCAGACTTATCACGANTAGAGGAAGTGCTTGTCGTTTTGCCTGTTAAGGAGAATGATTTGGTTGTTGAGGAGGATTCGTGATTNCTCTTGTTTTTATTTTTGTGTTGATTTTATTGTTTGCTGTGCAGACCACTTTTCTGGGATTGTTTTCTGTGGGGGATGTGTCGCCTGATCTTGCTTTGATCTTTGTGGTTTATTGCGGTATTCATTTTCAAAGGAACGGGGGTATTGGAGTGGGCGTTCTGGTTGGGTTTATCCAGGACTGTCTTTCTGGAGGCCTCTTTGGGATCAATACATTATCCAAGGGATTGACCGGGTTATTTTTCTCAGCGCTGAAAGATAAAATTATTGTAGAGGGTTTTCTTCCTATAAGTTTTTTTCTTGTTGCTACCTCATTGTTTGACGGAATGATTTATTTTGCCGCTATAACCAGCTTGATGGGTGCGCAGATCAAGGGTGACTTTCTGTTTTCTCATATATTATTTTTTGGAATTATTAATGCGGTAGCAGGCCTCTTCTTATTTTATATTTTGGATAGAGGCAGGCAATTGCTTCATCGTAAGCTCCCCAACCAGATTTTGCGACCGATATGAGTTTTTTTAGATACTCAGCCGAATCTTCCGAAAACGTTCGTAAAAAAATAAAAATTTACGTCATTCTTGTGGTTGTTTCCTTTGTGTGTTTGTGGATGCGCGTCTGGTACCTGCAGATTCTTAAAGGGGAAGACTTCATGGGGCGGTCTGAAGAAAATAGAATAAGGAAGGTTTCGTTGCCCGCCTATAGAGGTACCATCAAGGATCGCAATGGCGAAACTCTTGTCAATGTTCGTCCATCTTTCAACTTATATGTGACTCCTGAGGATGCCAAGGATCTACCAAATTCTTTGGCTTTTCTTTCAGCAAAATTTGAGATAGATGGTGACAAGTTGAAAGAAGATATCAGCCAGTCTCGCCCGTTCAAAAATGTGTTGATTAAAAGGGATATCAGTCGTCAGGAAGTTGCTTATGTTGAGGAAAATAAAATGCGACTTCCTGGGATTCATATCAAGGTCGAACCTTTAAGAAGTTATGTCTACAAGGATCTTGCGGCTCATATTCTTGGTTATCTTGGTGAGGTGTCCAAGGAAAAATTGAAAAATTCCGCATACAGTAAATACGCGTTGGGAGACATGATTGGTAGGAATGGACTTGAGGATATTTACGAGTTTAATTTAAAAGGAGAAAAAGGATTCAAAGAGGTTGAGGTTGATGTCTCGGGAAGAGAACTGAAAACTCTGCGGAAACTTTCTCCAGAAAGCGGCGATAGTCTGGTGCTGACTCTCGATGTTAGGGTTCAGAAAAAACTTGAAGAATGGATGGATGAAATCTCTAAGGAAGATCCCGTTGAAGGTTCTGTTGTGGTGATGAAGGTTCAAACAGGAGAAATCATTGCCATGGTCAGTAAACCTTCTTTTGATCCGAATCTTTTTGCCGCTGGGATCTCTAGAACAAAATGGAACGGCCTGCTACGGGACGGTAAGCATCCGCTTCAAAACAGAGCTATCGACGGCCAATATCCCCCGGGTTCTACCTATAAGTTGGTTACCGCATATGCGGCTCTTGCGGAAAACCTGATTGATCCGGAAAGTACCATATTTTGCCCGGGACATTTTCGACTTGGCAGAGGGCGCTATCGTTGTTGGAAAAAACGAGGTCATGGCGCTGTAAACCTGCATGATGCTCTGGTTCAATCCTGCGATGTCTATTTCTATACTTTGGGGTATCGTTTGGGTGTGGATAATTTGGCAAAATATGCTAAAAAACTGGGTTTGGGAGCTCGTACCGGGGTGCGGTTGAATGGTGAAAAACCTGGGCTAGTTCCATCCATACAGTGGAAGAAAAAAGCGAGGAACAAACCATGGTTCCCCGGAGAAACTATTTCGGCTTCCATAGGCCAGGGCTATAACCTTGTTACTCCCTTGCAGAATGCGAGTATGGTTTCTACTGTGGCCAATGGAGGTCTTTTGGTCAAACCCTATCTGGTAAAAAAAACTGAAGACTCGGAAGGTAAGGTGATCCAGGAATTTTTCCCTGAGATTGTGAGAAATGTTGAATTCGATCCGGAGATTTTAAAGCACTTGAAAGAAGGATTACGAGGTGTGGTCAATGAACCTCGGGGAACGGGACGCCGGGCACGGTTGAAAAATATTGTGGTTTCTGGAAAAACAGGGACTGCACAGGTAGTGCGGATGAAGGATTCTGACAAAATCAATCCAGAGGATGAAACGCCTTATTTATTTCGCGATCATGCATGGTTCGTTGCCTTTGCTCCGTATGAAAAGCCCGAAGTGGCAGTCTCTGTCATTATCGAGCATGGGGGTCATGGCGGAGCGACTGCGGCTCCAATTGCCCGTAAGGTGCTGGAATCTTACTTCACTCATTATCCACCAGCAAAATATGATGAGTCTGGTTGATTTCTAAGGCGATGGATTTTCCTGAAGGAAAGATCGAGGGGCGCAACGCAATTATTAAGAATGTTCGTAGGAATCCCCGGAGTGAAAACGAACCTTTTGTGACAGGGGTGTCATTTATTGACATTTCCGAGGCACAGTATGAAACTCTGGGAGGATTTTTAGGAAGTCGGGCCAATGAGCGTCGGGGAAACTCCAGAGGCTGATCAGGCGGTAAAAAATAGATCTTTTTCCCTGATTCGTTTAACTCTGTCGCGCAATTCGGCGGCTTTTTCAAATTCCAGATTCTTTGCCGCGGCATGCATCTGTTTTTCAAGTTTTTCGATCAGTTTAGGTACATCTATTCCCGAAAGGTATTCCTCCTCTTCTTCGTGCACCATAGAAGGCACAGGTAGTTTTTCATGCTTAACCAGAATGTCGTTGATCGATTTTTTGATTGATTCTGGAACTATCTGGTGAGCCTCGTTGTATTCGATTTGGATGTTTCTTCGCCGATTCATTTCATCGATTGCTTTTTGCATGGACAGGGTAATGGTGTCTGCATAGAAAATAACTTTTCCTTCAACGTTTCTCGCGGCGCGTCCTGAGGTCTGAATCAATGAAGTTGTTGACCTGAGAAACCCCTCCTTATCCGCATCGAGAATTGCTACCAGAGATACTTCAGGAATGTCCAGTCCTTCACGCAGTAAATTGATTCCTATCAAAGCATCGAATTCTCCCAAACGTAATTCGCGAATGATCTGGCTTCGTTCAAGTGTTTCTATGTCAGAATGAAGATATTTTACTTTTAGTCCAAGTTCTGTGTAGTGTTCTGTCAAGTCTTCTGAGAATCGTTTCGTCAGTGTGGTTATCAGAGTGCGTTCGTTTCTGGCGGCCCGTATATTGATTTCTTTGTGCAGGTCATCGACTTGCTCTTTGATGGGGCGTATGTCTATTTCCGGATCGATTAAACCGGTAGGACGAACTATGAGCTGGGTGACGTGATCTTCAGACTTTTCCAATTCATATTGAGCTGGTGTGGCGGATACGTAGATTACTTGTCCCACGTGCTTCTCGAATTCATCAAACTTAAGCGGTCGGTTGTCAAAGGCAGATGGGAGGCGGAATCCGTGTCGTATAAGTGTTTCTTTGCGTGAGCGGTCTCCTCTGTACATTCCGTTCAATTGAGGGGTTGTGGCATGACTTTCGTCAATAACAAATAGGGAGTCGTCTGGAAAATAATCTAAAAGCGTCGGCGGCGGGTGGCCTGCCGGTCTGTCCATGAGATAACGCGAATAGTTTTCGATGCCCTGGCAGTACCCTACTTCTTTTATCATTTCAAGATCGAACATGGTTCGTTGCTCTATCCGCTGTGCTTCTATCAACAGGTTCTGGCTTTCAAAATAAGCAATGCGCTCAAGCAGTTCCTCGCGAATATATTTGACGGCACGTTTAAGAGGCTCTTTGGGGGTGACGTAGTGGCTTGCTGGGTAAATGCCTATTCGGTCAAGATCGCGGATATGCTGTTGGGTCAGCGGATCGAACGCAGTGATTCTGTCTATGGTATCGCCAAAAAATTCGATGCGTATGGCCTCGTTCCGTTCGTAAACAGGAAGCACATCAACCGTATCACCCCGGGCACGAAAGGTTCCGCGCTGAAAATCCACATCATTTCTTTTGTACTGAATGTCTATCAGTTTTTGCAAAATATGTTCACGTTCAACCTGCATTCCGGTTTCAATGAAAAGCAACATTCCGTGGTAAGCTTCTGGCGAGCCCAGGCCGTATATGCAGGACACGCTGGCTACGATAACCACATCACGGCGTTCAAACAGGGCATGGGTGGCGGCGTGACGTAGCTTGTCGATTTCATCATTGATTGATGCGTCCTTTTCGATAAAAGTATCGGTTTTGGGCAGATAGGCCTCGGGTTGATAGTAATCGTAGTAACTGACAAAATATCCAACGGCGTTATCAGGGAAAAATTCTTTAAATTCCCCATAAAGCTGAGCCGCAAGTGTTTTATTGTGAGCAAGAACCAGAGTGGGCTTTTGGACTTCTTCTATTACCTTGGCAAGGGTGAAGGTTTTCCCCGACCCAGTCACTCCAAGAAGAGTCTGATTACGGGTGCCCGAACGGATGCCCTCCGTCAACTGATGGATGGCTCCAGACTGGTCGCCTGCTGGCTGGAATGGTGCCTTTACTTTAAAGGGTTGCATCGACTTTCCTGTTTTTGGATTCTGGTTAAAATAGCATAAAATATGTGGTAAATTAAGTAATCGGTGTCTAAATAACTATAATTTTACTGAGTCCCATCCCCCTGCCATTTTCACAAGCTTAGTTAAGGTGATTTTGAGGGTACTTTATTTCTCCGGTTTCTTTGAAGATTCCGGAAATTTTTTATTTGAGGTGAGCTTTAAGTGGCTACAGAGAATAAAGATATTATAAAAACAGTTCAAATAAGTGGATCGACCATAACTCTACTTGGAACAGCACATGTGTCCAAAGAAAGTGTTGTGCTGGTTGAGGAAAAAATAATGAGCGGGGAGTTTGATTGTATTGCGGTCGAGCTTTGTCCAGCACGTTATGAAAATCTGGTCAATCAGTCCTGGTGGAAGAACCTGAATATTTTTGAAATTTTCAAAAAGAAAAAGGCGTCACTGCTGTTGATCAACCTGGCACTTTCGGCCTATCAGAAACGTTTGGCGGATAAGGTTGGTATCGAAGCAGGAAAGGAAATGATTCGGGCGACAGAGCTGGCTCGCGAGAAAAATATTCGATTAGAGGTTATTGATCGCGATATTTCCACCACTCTCCACCGGCTTGTAACGGAGGTATCGTTCTGGCAAAAAATAAAAATATTTTCTGGTCTGGTCGTTGGAATTTTTGTGGGGGAAGACGTTGACCATGAGCAAATAGAAAGCCTGAAAAAAGGGGACATGCTTCATTCTGTGATTGAAGAGTTTGGTGAATCCCTTCCTGAGATCAAGAGGGTGCTGATTGATGAGCGTGATGAATTCATGACTGGAAAGCTGGCATTGCTCGCCGCTTCTAAGAACGCTCCCAAAAACATTCTGGCGATGGTGGGTGCGGGACATCTTATCGGTATGGAACCGGCATTCAAGAATCCTGCAGGTCAAAGTCGAATAGATGAATTGAGTATAAAGCCACCTTCAAGCCGGGTCGGATATTTCATTGGTTGGGCGATTTGTGCATTTATACTTGGAATGTTCTACGTGGGCTATCAGCAATCCCCGGAGTTGGGGTGGAGTCTGGTGATGACATGGGTGGTAATAAATGGCGGATTGAGTGCCTTGGGTGCCGCTTTGGCTTTTGCGCATCCTCTGTCAGTTCTTACGGCTTTCCTTGCCGCACCGCTGACTTCACTCAACCCTACCATTGGCGCTGGTGTGGTGGTGGGGCTGGTTGAGTCTTATTTGCGTAAACCCAAGGTAACTGACTTTGAACGGTTGCGGGAAGATATCGCCTCTTTCCCCATGTGGTGGAAAAATGGTGTTGTCCGGGTGCTTCTCGTTTTTTTCTTTGCCAACGTAGGGTCAGCAGTTGGAACTTATGTTGCGGGTGCTTCCATCGTTCAGCAAATATTGGGGTGATAGTTCACTGTAACAGAAGGAAAGCTCATGGGTGACGGTGATGATGTCCAGGGTGGGTATTCGCGTGATGACTGGGAGCGCCGGGATATAGGGGAAGTGGCTCCTCCGTTTGTGCGGTTGTGGGAGGAAAGGAAGGTTTCCCCATGTAAGGCGATCATACCGGGGTGCGGGCGCACTCCTTTTGATTTTACACTACACTATATTACCAGCGGTGTATTTTAAATACCCAATATAATAAATTGTGATCGGTCGATGAAGGATCAAAAAAAAACCTACTCTGGAATTTTCCGTGATGGCGGTGCGGGCAATTTAGCAAAAAAAAGGTTTCGCACCCGACGGAAAAAGCTAATGGATGCGGAAGGTATTTTGATGGCTGTTACTGGTGTCCCGTATGGACCCGGGCAGGAAACGGTGTGGGCCTATGCTCATTGTGCCACATACCAGGAGCCTGCGATCATGTACCTTACCGGAGTTAATCAGTCCAATGTCATCCTATTGCTTGATCCCGGCTCCCGTGAGTCGGACGAAATACTTTTTGTTGGTAAAAAGGACCCGTCCAAAGAATTTTGGGATGGGATTCGTTTTGGCGTGGGTGACCCGAAAAGTGTTCAAGAGGTGAAGCGTATTACAGGGATTGAAGATGTTCGTGATATCGCTGATTTCGAGAAAGTTCTTAAGGAGCGCTTTAAGAAACGCAGGAGCAAAAATCTGGGTACGTTGTGGATGCAAGGCCGTAAAGGTAAGAAAGCTGTTGAGATCAATGGTGATCACAATGGAAAGTTTAAAGCCCGGCTGGCTCGTTATCTACGTTCATGGACAGGATCGGCCTCAGGATTGTGCAACATCATGAAAAGCCATTTTGAGCTTCGTCTGCCACTGGATTCTTATGATGTGGCAAATACTCTCATTGCACAAAAAGTTACCGGGCGGGGATTTAGCGAAACTTTAAAAAACTTTTCCCGCTTTAAAAATGAGTATCAGGTGCAGGGTTTTCTTGAAGGGCGAATACTGGAAGGCTCGCCTTATGGCCTAAGTTTCCCTTCGATCATAGCATCGGGCCGAAATGCGACAGTACTGCACTATATGAAGAATGATGACGCTTTTATTAAGAAGGAGCTTGTCCTTCTGGACTTTGGTGTGCGTTGGATGACGATGCATGCTGATATCAGTCGTACCGTTCCTGCGTCTGGGAAATTTAATCCGCTACAAAAGATGTTGTACGAAATTGTGCTGAAAACGCAATCGGCGGTCCAGAGAAAAGCTCGGGCTGGGGTGGCTATCAATGAACTGAATGATTGTTGTTGGGAGTCATTGAGCAGAAGCCTTGATAGCGTGTTTAAAAAAGCAGGTGGCAAATGTAAGTTGAAGTATAAGGATCGCCCTCACGGTGTGAGTCATTTGATGGGAGAGCAGGAGCATGATGGTGACCCGTTTCGCAACTATGCCAGTGAGCCGATGAAGGAGGGTTGGTTGATAAGCAATGAGCCGGGACTATACGGCTCCTTCAGTATCCGCCTTAACGGAAAGTTTTATGATGAGGAAATAGGCATTCGTATTGAAGACAATCTGTTGATCACAAAGACAGGATGCAGAAATCTTTCACGGTCGATACCCAAGACTGTGGCGCAAATTGAAAAACTGATGTCAAACGTTAGAGGCGGGTAGGGCGGTAATTAAATTTCCTTGAGGACGTCAAGCACTTCATCGACATGTCCTTTAACTTTGACCTTTGAGAAAATTTTCTGGATTGTTCCCTTTTTATCGATGATAAAGGTAGATCGGACGATCCCCATGAAGGTTTTTCCGTACAACTTCTTTTCCTGCCAGACCCCATATTTATTTACTACTTTTTTGTTTTCGTCTGAGATGAGTTCAAACGGCAGGTCGTATTTGTCGATGAATCTCTGGTGCCGTTCGGGGGGATCAATGCTGACACCAAGGATTACGGTGTTTTTGAACTTCTTGAACTGGTCTCTGAAGTCACAGGCCTCAGTTGCACATCCGGGGGTCATATCCTTCGGGTAGAAATAGAGAACGACGTTCTTCTTCCCTCTAAAAGAACTTAGCTTTATAGATATTCCGTTTTGATCCCTTCCTGAGAAGTCAGGAGCTTTATTTCCTTCTTTTACCATTGCGCTGCTCCTGAAAATACAATAATGAAAATGTTATTCGATTTTTGCGAGAAGGGTATCTAAATTTTTGTTCACCACGTTGATTTCTTCCAGTAATTTATCTCCTGAAGAGCTTGGGTTAAAAGCTGTTCTTGCTTCTCCAAGAATATTCTGGATGGCTATGAATAGTTGTTTTGTGGGATTTTTCCCAGTTTCGCATAAGGTCTCAAAACTGCCGACTATCCTTGAGAGTTTGCCGTCAACTTGGAACCCAAGCATCGATTTTTCTTTGAGCTCCTGATTTTGTTCCATGAGAGTCCATACCCCACCTCTGGCCATTATAGTGTCCAGGTCACCGCGCAGATGCACGCTGGCGTTTTGGCAGGGTGAGTTTTCAGCCAGTGCTGTGAATGGAAATAACAGTATGAGTAGTGCTATACAAATGGAAAATAAATTTGATGAATTTTTGGCGAAAAAAGTTCGTGGGTTCTCAATGTCAAACATAAATCTTCTCCACATTTAAAGTGTGAGGCGGCCTCAGTCATTACAGCGAACGCGACGAAAGATGTACTTTGCAGATTTTACCAAGATTTAACAAGATAAGCCTTCAATGTCAAATTAACGTTCTTTTTATTGTGCAGTTTCAGTTTAAAAGAAAACCAGCCTGCAACAATATTAGAGATAAGCTTGTGGGCTTGGGTTTATTTGATCAGATTTTTATATTCGTCCATATTTCTTAAAGGTTCGAATTCTGGATTCGCCTTGATAATATCTTTGACCTTAGGGTTGAGTTTAATGGCGATATCGATATTTTTAAGACCTTTCCCGCGATTACCACTTTTTACATAGGCCTGTGCCAGAAGAATGTGGTGCGTTATGATATCGTCATGCTGGGGATGCGATATTAGAAGGCGCTCTAATATGGAAATGGCTTTGCCGTAGTTGGTGCTGTTGTAGTAGGTGGTTGCTGTATTCAACATACTGGGCAGGTGCTGTGGTTTGATTCTCAATACCAGGCTATACATGGCGATTGCCCGTTTATACATTTTATACTGAGCAAAAATTTCTCCCTTGCGATTCAAAGCTTCACTCGGTTCGATGAAGAACTCTGCTTCTGGAAGTGGACCGGTGCTTGGCCCGGCTTTTTCTGGTAACTCGTCAAGGGTTTGCCGCGCTACTCCATTTGGGTCGGAGAGTTTTAGTGCTTTTTCATAAAATGAACGAGCCAGAGGTAAGTGACCTCGTACAACTTCAATATCACCCAGTTCCTGATACCCTTTGGCCGCGATGACGGAATCTTCTCCCGCCAGAGCAATCATCTCTTTCACCACTTTTTCTGTTTTATCCACGCGCAGGAGAAACCCAGTCAGGCCAATCTGTATTTCTTTGACCTTAAGATCATTTGGCTTTAACTTTGCTGCAGTCTCAATTTCTATGAGTGCGAGACCATATTGGCCAGACTTGTAAAGCGATTTTGATCGGCCGACATGATATTTATGGGGAATGATTTCCAACGGCAGTTTATCAAGCGCATTATTTTCTATGTACTTCATTAATATTTTGGCGGACTCCAGTTTCGGGTGTTCTTTACGGATTTTAAGGATTTTTTCGATTTGATTTTTGGCGAGGTCCGCTTTTTTGCTGGCGGCGTATATGTATGCCAGTTGATACCCCGAGTCCACATCTGTTGGATCAATTGTCAATGCCTTCTGGAATGATTTCTCTGCATCATCATATTGGTTCAGGTAATAAAAGTTCATTCCTCTTTCATGATGATATTGCGCGTTGTTCGGGTCCAGTTCTGCGGCTGTCGCCAGGGACTGGTTGGCACCTTTCATGTCCCCGGTTGCTTTCAGAATTTGTGCGTATTCGTAGTGCGATTCGGGTAAATGGATATGAATTTCTTCGGCAACTCTGCAGGCCTGGAGCGAGAGGTCAGCCATTCCCAGGTTTCGATACACCTCACAGAATCCATAATGAACTCCAGGGTGGCGTGCTTCCATCATCTGGCTTTCATTCAATACCCTGACCGCTTGCATGTACATGCGCGTTTCATTCAGTATCAGGCCTTTCATTACGTACAGAGTAGCCTGCTTCGGAGATTTCTGCATTTTCTGCTCAATGATCGCAAGCGCCTGTCCATATTCTTTCTGTGTCGCGAGGTCATAGGCTTTCATCAATTCTTTATCTTTTTTTTCATCGGATTGACCGAGATCCCAGAACACTACACTTTTGCTCGGGAAGGTGGCATGCGCCTGAAACGGATTAGCGGCACTTATCAGCAATGCCAGTAGGATGGTGATCGAAACTCTTTTCATTAGAACCTCTAGACGATGGTTAATTCAAGTGGCGGACAGCTCGAACGGCTTTGCGGAACTTGGTTTTTTTATGACTGTTAAATCGTTTCCCGGTATTCAGCACGACCCCAAAAGCATTGTAGTTCCCGTTTTCTTCGGCCGACCATAAGGATGCGCTTCCTTTTTCGGCAAAAATAGGGTCCATGTGAATAGTCATACCATCACCCAAAACCCTGCTGTTCGTTTTGTCTGCTTCATATAATGTGGTTAATTCTTTAACTGTTGGTACTTGCCAGTCGTAGTGATCGGCGAATCCTTCTTCGTTCAGTTTGTTGACATATCGGATGCTTTCAAACCAGCTGAGCCAATGACCGTCTTTAAGATACGAGTCCTCTTTCATCCACATGAGGCCGGTTTTGGTGTCCGTGATAGTCAGGTTGCCATTATCCTTGAAACGGTGGTCGGCTGAAAGGGCAGTGTCTGCCTCAACTTGCTGGCCGATAAGTAGCACCAGAACTGAAAGAATCATCAGGCGAATACCGGTTTTTGAGAATACAGAGTTCATCGGATTCAGCCGATCCTTTCTTTAAGTAATTTGTTCACCAGTGCGGGATTGGCCTGGCCTTTGCTTTCTTTCATAATCTGCCCAACCAGGAATCCGAAAACTTTTTCTTTCCCATTTTTGTATTGTTCCACCTGATCGGCGTTAGCTTGCAGGATTTGGTCAACCAGATTTTCAATGGCAGATGAATCTGTTATTTGCGTCATTCCCTTTTCTTTGATGATGTCCTTGGCTGACTTGCCGCTATGGTACATATCCTCAAATACTGTTTTAGCCATTTTAGCGTTTATCGTGCCTTCGTCGATCAATTTTAAGAGATCGGTTAAGCCTTCTGGTTTGACCGAGCATTCGTCAATTTCCCGCTCATCATTTTTCAGTTCCCTAAGGAGCTCTCCCATGATCCAGTTGCTGACTATCTTGGGTTTGGGATACAGGGAAACAGACTTCTCGTAATAATCTGCCATTGCGCGCGATGTTGTCAGGACACCGGCATCGTATTCAGGGATTTCATAGTCCAGGGCAAACCGTTCTCGTTTTTGTTCGGGCAGTTCCGGCAGTTTGTCTTGCGTTTCCTGAATCCATTCATCATCAATGACCACGGGAACCAGATCAGGCTCCGGGAAATAGCGATAGTCGTGCGCTTCTTCTTTACTGCGCATGGAGAATGTAACGCCTTTGTTGGAGTCATATAAACGGGTTTCCTGAACGACCTTATCACCTTGCTCCAGAACTTGCGTTTGGCGCTCGATCTCATATTCAATGGCTTTTTGTACAAAACGAAATGAATTCAGATTCTTGGTTTCCGTGCGTGTTCCAAATTCCTTTTGACCCTCGGGGCGCAAAGAGACATTGGCATCGCAACGAAGGCTTCCTTCCTCCATATTGCAGTCACTCACTTCGGCGTAATCAAGGATTGCTTTCAATTGAGTCAGGTATTCACGGGCTTCTTCAGCTGATCTCAAGTCGGGTTCGCTGACAATTTCCACCAGTGGAACTCCTGTGCGGTTGAAATCGACATAGCTCTTGCCCGGATTCCCCAGGTTTTCGCCATGGATCAGTTTTCCCGCGTCTTCTTCCATGTGGATGCGAGTGAGGCCGATCTTTTTTTTAGTTCCATTAACTTGAATGTTTACATAGCCATTCAACCCAAGTGGGAACTCGAACTGTGAAACTTGATATCCCTTTGGCAAATCGGGATAAAAATAATTTTTCCGATCGAACCGGTTCCTTGGCGAGATACTGCAATGGGTCGCCAGACAGGCCTGCATTGCCAGTTGAAGAGCCGTTTTGTTGAGAACAGGCAGGACGCCGGGCATGCCCAGACAGATGGGGCAGGTGCTCTCGTTAGCGGGTCTGCCGAATTCGGTGGGACAGGAGCAGAATATTTTTGACTGGGTCTTTAACTGGGCGTGGACTTCAAGCCCAATGACCACTTCATATTTCATTTCGATGACCTGATGGAGTTGGTTCAGGAAAAAGCTAAACTCGAAACCGGAGGATTTCGAGGGTCAATGAATTGCAATAGTTATGACGGATTCAATTGTAATATCCTGATAGGATTCCGTCAACCCCCCCCCACTAGCCGTGGGGGCGATGGCCGGTCATTGCCAATGTGTCCGGTGTTGCTGGATAGTTTCGGTGATTCTCCTTTTCGCCGACCCTCCACTTGTTAATGCGCGGTGAAGCCGCCATCGACAGGCAGGGCAACTCCGGTGACGAAAGATGATTCATCCGATGCCAGATAGAGACAGGCGTTGGCAATATCCTGAGGAGCCCCGAATCGTCCAATGGGGTAATCTCTGCTCCATTCTTTCATCAATTCCTCATCGTTCATGAGGCCTTCGGTCATTTCCGTTTTCACAAGGCCCGGACAAACCGCGTTGGACCTGATCCCGACGGGACCATATTCCACGGCCAGGGAACGGTTGAACTGAAGCAAGGCTCCTTTGGAAACATTATATGCCGCCACACCGGGTACTGCGACGAGTCCCAGAATGGATGATATGTGAATGAAGTTGCCGCTCTTACGCTCTATCATGTGCGGAAGCACTCTCTTGGTCAATTGGAAAACGGACCTCATATTAACGTCCATAATGCTGTCCCAATCCTCATCTTTTGTTTCATGGACGGGGGAACCTGTGAACACCCCACCGTTGTTTACAACGATGTCTATTTTTCCAAACGCGTTCAGGGTTTCGGTCACGAGCCTGTCAAGATCGCTGTTATTCGTCAGGTCTCCTGTAACAGCCAGAACCTGTCCTCCAACCTCTTTTGCGGCTGATTCCAATCGATCCTGCCTTCTTCCTATAATAGCGACTTGTGCTCCTTCATCGCAGAATAAACGAGTGCAGGCCAGACCAATGCCGGACCCACCTCCTGTTATGATCACGGTTTTTCCTTCGAGTCTCATAGTGGCTCCTTGAACAATTGATATAGGGATGGTTATAATGACCATGCGGCTCAACTGATATATTATGTTCAGCTGGTGAAAGACTATGATAATCCAACCTGTGCCTTGATTGCCAGACGAATCAAATCAGTTACTGGGAAAGCTTACAATATGATAAATATGAAATGGATTTATTATGGATTTGGTGCGTTTATCGGGTTCCTTTGTGGAACGGGCATCAATTTGATTTTCTATATGCTTGAGCAGTCGGGAAACCGAATCATCTCTGACGTGGTTCGTGATTATGGAATGTTTGGTCGTTTTGTAGCGGAAATGGTCAACGCGCTTCCTTTGATGGGGCTTGCTCTGGGAATAGTAATGATACATTGGCTATTTCCCGATGTCGTTGGCGGAAGGAAAGATTCATCTGAGGGAGAAGACAGGCCTTGAGATAATCTCTTGCTGGCGGTAATTTGATGGTAAAATAAGGAAAACACACAAAGGGAGTACTCTTCAAGTATGCCAAAAAAATTCAACGAAAATCTGGTAAAAGCGATTACAGCGACTTCGGAGGCCGCAGGCATATGTCGGCAGGCAATGATTGATGCCAATGACGATAGTTGCAGGGCAATGTATTCGGCCATTCTCAAAGATTGTGAGAAGCATATGGAGATGCTCAATGGAGAAGTTGAGCTCCATAAAAAGCAAAAAAAATGGGATGCGTAGATGCGGATCTTAATTGTTGAAGATGAAAAAAAGGTAGCCGGGTTCATCAAAAAAGGGTTGGAAGAGGAAACCTATGCCGTTGATGTGGCTTATGATGGAGAAGAAGGGCTGCATCTTGGAACGGAAGGGCATTACGACCTGATCATTCTTGACCTCATGCTTCCCAAGATAGATGGTCTGGAAATTCTTTCTCAGCTGCGTGCCCAGGGTAACGATGTGCCCATCCTTCTTTTGACTGCCAAAGACGCTGTCGATGACAGGGTGGCCGGACTCAACAAGGGTGCGGATGACTATCTGACCAAACCGTTTGCTTTCTCTGAATTGCTGGCGCGTGTGAGAGTGCTTTTGCGTCGCGGCAAAGCCGAAGTCAAGACCATCCTCCAGATTGCCGACCTCACACTTGATCTGGTGAGCCATAAGGTTAACCGGGGAGGAGATGAAATCGAGCTTACCGGAAAGGAATACAGTCTTCTCGAATATTTCATGCGTAATCAGGGCAAGGTGTTGACCCGGACCATGATCGCCGAGCATGTGTGGGACTATAATTTCGATACGTTTACGAACGTTATAGATGTTTACGTCAATCACCTGCGCAAGAAGATCGATAAAGGCCGACAGGATAAATTACTGCATACCTTGCGGGGCGTGGGATACATCATGAAAGATTGAAATGCCATTCACCTCGATTCGTTCCAAATTAACAGCATGGTACGTTCTCCTTCTGGGAACCATTCTTGTGTTGTTCAGTTTCTTCCTGTTTTTCTTCCTCTCAAAGCGATTGTACGAAAGCGTAGACAATTCGCTCACTGTTTCGGCACGTGTTGTGGCTCGCTCAACCCAGATGAGTTTAAACCAGACACCGTTTCCTGGTCTTGACCTGTTTTTTGACCAGTTTATGGGAGGCGGCAACCTGAACAAGTTTTATAAAATTTATGATGGGTCGGGGAACATCGGCTCGCTTTCTAAAAATTTTGACGCGTCACAATTCCCTCTCACTCAATCCGCTTACACGCGGGCATTGGAAGGAAATACTTCCTACGAAACTTTTACTATTTCAGATAATCATCCTATCCGTGTTATCACCATGCCTGTTATTAAGGGTGAGAAACTTATTCATCTGGTCCAGGTGGGGACGTCGTTAAAGGCGGTGATGGATACCTTGAAAAATCTGCAGATTTTTCTATGGACAACAGTTCCCGCAGTTCTCGTTTTGACCGCGTTGGTCGGACGCTTTATGGCCAAGCGCGCGCTTAAGCCTGTGTCGAAGATCACGCAGACTGCGAAGGATATCGGCTCGGGGGCAGACCTCAGTAAACGTATTCCTGTTCCAGAGGCCAAGGATGAGATCGGACAATTGGCGCTCACTTTCAACACGATGATGGATCGTCTGGAAAGCTCTTTTTCGCAGATGCGCCAGTTTAGCAGTGATGCTTCCCATGAACTTCGTACGCCTTTAACCGTTCTGAAAGGACAGAGCGAACTCATCTTGGGAAAGGAGAGAAACCCTGAAGAATATCAGGATGTGATTTCCAGTAACCTTGAGGAAATCCAGTATATGTCGAAAGTCCTCGAAGATTTGTTTCTACTTTCAAAGTCTGACGAAAATCAGATTGTTCTGGATTTTAAACCTGTGGACCTCAGCCTTCTCATAGAGGAAATATGCAAACACGCGGAAATCATTGCTTCGGAGAAGAATATTCGGGTTGTTATCGCCTATCTTGAACGAGTGCAGATAAACGGTGATCCGGTACGTTTGCGGCAGATGATATGGAATGTGATTCAAAATGGGATCAAGTACACTCAGCAGTGTGGAGAAGTGAAAATATTTGTGCATGAAAAGGAGGATGTCGTGATACTGACCGTTCAGGATAACGGCATTGGCATTTCGGAAGACGACCTGCCGCTTATTTTTAACCGATTCTACCGAGTCGACAAAGCACGATCAAGGCAAGTAGGAGGAACCGGACTCGGGCTCAGCATTTGCAAATTTATTGTGGATGCCCATAAAGGAACTATAGATATAGAAAGCAAGCTTGGTGAAGGAACCAAGTTCAAGATCAGCCTACCTAAAATGAGTATTTCAAATCCGCAAGAGGCGTAGCCAGTTTTTATATATTGACTTTGCACGATTACGTTCCTGTTGCTCGGTGGCAACAAGGGGATCCTGGTTTGAAACGAGCTGTGCCATGCCACTTGGTTGATGGAAATGGTGGCATGGCAAAAAGTAAAAACAGGCTCCGAGGAGGGGTGATTAGCTTAATCCAAGGCGTTTAGCTCGTGCTCGATCCGAGGCTGAGTTGAAAGGCGTTCCACCGTTTTCCTGATCGTTCGGGTCTGCGGTGTTTTCGAGGAGGCCGATAGCAAACTCTGCGTCAGGATCGAGGTCTGGAGTGTTTTCTTTCTCGAGTCCGAAAGCTCTGCCGCGTGCTGGAACTAATTTGTTGTTCCGGTCAGCGGATTCAGAATCGGCGTCATCCAACTCAGGAGTTTCATTGAGAGACGGATTGCTGTTGGTATTCTTCTGCGTATTATTTTCATTGTTCTGACTGGCCAAGCCAATGTCAGGTTTGGTCAGCCCTGGAGCCAATTCAACTTCAGGGTCTCGGTCTGGAGTATTTTTCTTTTCGAGCCCCAAAGCCTTGCCACGCGCAGGAACCAGTTTGGTTGGTTTTTCTGAGTTGGACTTTTGATCATCGCTTACGTTTTGTCCGAATTCAACTCCCCCGACACC
>PCCT01000041.1 GCA_002731985.1 Nitrospinota bacterium | reverse complement strand
ATAGTTTTCTGATTCTTGTCCGGCGCGTCCCCTAAGGGAACAAAACCAAAATGGTCTTTGAGCCTGCGCCATTTGTTTCTACTTAACAAAGAAAAAAGAGCAAAACAGGGTGCGACTATCAGGCACGCGAATATTGAAATGAGGTGATAAAGATAAATCATAAACGGAGACCGAAGACCGGAAACAGGAGACTGGAAAAATCAGAGGTTTTCCCGTCGAGTCTTAATTAAATTGGCCAGCATAGCCGAAATTTTTCTACTCTTTTCCAACATGTCGTTGATCGTTAATTTATCCAACATATCAATTTTAGCAACCAGATAGAGTTGGGTTCTTAATTCCCCGCAGGAGGCCTTAGCTATAAAAAGAAACTGAATGAACTCCTTAATTCGATTTCCTTTCAAAACCTTCTGCAATATTAGAAGGTATGGAAACAGCGGAACGCTGAATCTGGTCTCGAAGAGAATAATCCCGACAGTCTTTCAAGGAAAGGTACAGACTCTCGGCAAGTTGCATTCCTTCTTTCCAGACTTCAAGGTCTTTAAATTTTTGGACCGGGCCTCCCATAAGCTACTCCTCTTTGCCCGGTTTCCTGCCTTCGGTCTCCAGTCTCCCAATAAGTTCTATCGTTTTATCCACTGCGCCACGATTTTTAATGATTGTCGCGCGGGCTTTTTCACCGCGCCGCTGACGTTCCTCCCGGTCGGCCAACAGGTGATTCAAGGCATCATACATATCTGCCGGACCATTGATCTGGACTCCGCCGCCTGATTCTATCAACACTCGAGCCTCTTCTTCGAAATTATTCATATGCCTGCCAAACACAACGGGCAGTCCATGAGATGCAGGCTCGATTATGTTTTGACCGCCGAACCTTGGGTTGAATCCGCCGCCAATAAAAGCCAGACAGGCTTTCGCATAATATCCGTTCAACTCCCCCAGACAATCCAGCAGAACAAGACGGGAGTCTGCTGAATCGCCTCGCTCGGTATGAAGTTGAAACTCCACCCCGTATTCCCTGATCAGTTCTTCCACTTCACGGAAACGGTCTATATGTCTCGGAGCGATAACAAATTTTAGATTAGCGTATTCTTCGTGCAACTTGACCACCGCTTCCATCACTGGCCCTTCGTCACCCGGTCGCGTTGACCCGAAGACTACCCAGTTAGATTCTTCCTTAGCTCCCGCAGGTATGTCAGTATCTGCTATGAGCGCATCGAACTTGATGTTGCCGTCTACACTCATTTTATCCGGGTCGACTCGCAGGCTCCGCAATCGGTCGGCATCTTGTTGCGTTCGCATGGAAAAAAAAGATACGTTTCCCGCGATCCAGTTAAACAGAAAATGAAATTTCAGATAGCGATCTGTGGACCTCTGGGTTATGCGTCCGTTCGCGAGCAAAACAGGTATTTCTCTACGCCTGCATCCATGAAGAAGACTCGGCCACATTTCCGCTTCAATAAGAACGAGAAATGAGGGATGCAAACGGTCGAAAACTGGATTGAGCCACAATGGAAAATCGGGGGGCATTCGGAACACATGCTCCAACCCCTCCTTCTTTGCCTGCTCAAAACCTGTCGGCGTGAACGTAGACAAAACTATCTGACGGGTCTCCCCTTTTTCTTTTAACGCGGTAATCAGGATTTTCGCCAGCCGCACCTCACCCACCGATGCCGCGTGAATCCACAAACAATCGTTCATCGGTTCAAGGTCGTTGCATCCCTCCAGCCTCGCCAGCAGGCCCGTCCTGAATCCGGAATCAAAAACCATCCGCAAGGCAACGAAAGGCAATGCAACTAGGATGGCTAATCCGATGATGATATGATAAGCAAGGCTCATAGGAATGAAAGTATACCCAATTCGCGGGACATAGGCGGCTTTAATTTATGAAATTTGAACGGCTTTATTACCGGGTTATCTCTCCCCAGCGCAAGTTTTATCACTTCCCACTTTACCTGATCCTGAAAGTGCTCTCACTTGTATACTTCTGGGGGCATTGCTTCCGCATGTGGGCCTATCGCTGGGACCTGTTCCCCTCGCATAAACTGGACTGCAGAGTCATCAGCGTCGGCAACCTGACCCTCGGCGGGACGGGAAAAACGCCTGTCGTGATGATGATAGCGGAAACCCTTCGCGGCAACGGACAAAAACCCGGCATCCTCTCGCGAGGTTACGGTGGGAATTCAAAAAATGAAGTCAACGTGGTCTGCGATGGAAAGGATATTCTTCTTTCCCCCGATGTTGTCGGGGATGAAGCGGTGATGATGGCGCAACGACTGAAAAATGTTCCCGTGCTGGTAGGGAGCGACCGTTATCAGACAGGGCGTTATGCGATAGAACATTTCGGGGTGGATACACTGATCCTCGATGACGGATTCCAACACCTGGGTCTCAAGCGCGACNTGAATATTTTACTGTTCGACCATCAGCGACCGTTTGGCAACGGTCAGTTATTTCCTGCGGGTGAACTGCGCGAACCGAGAAAGGAAGCACGTCGCGCCGATTTCGTGTGCATCACTCGGTATTCGGGAGCGAGCTATCCACCCGGCATAGGCGAGCAACTGATCAAGGATCTGCCAGTCGTTAAATCGACACTGCGGCTGGACTCACTCTTAAAACTGGATGGCGGAGAAGTTATCGATGTGAAGGAACTGCACGACCAGCCCATCGCCGCCTTTTGCGGCATCGCCAACCCAGACGACTTCCGCAGAATTCTGGAACAAACTCGAGCGCGGGTGGTCTATTATCATCCCTTTCCTGATCACCACGAATACACAGCGGCCGATCTTAAATCCGTTGAAGAATCAGCGCGCAAAGCGGGGGCCAAACTCATCCTCACCACAGAGAAAGACGCCGTCAAATTGAAGTCCGAGTCAGTCGACCTGCCGTTTTATAAAGTTGCACTGGAATTGGAAATACTGGAAGGACGCGAAGTGTTCAATCAGAATGTACTAAGTTGATGATGTAGTTGCCCGATTCCCAGCCCACCCAGCCTCCCCTTCGTAAGGGGAGGAGCTTAATCCCCCTCCTTACCAAGGAGGGGTTAGGGGAGGTTATTTATAAAATTTCATCGTTCTACTAAGGAAACATGTTCGAACATAAAAATTTGACATCTAATCAGCGGTTTCTTTTGGATCTCTCGATTCCATCGATGTATCTGTTGCCGTTGCTGATTGTTTTTTTTCTACCGAAGAATTTTGGGTTTGGCAACGAAGATCTGGTTCCTTACAGTCTGCTGATTGGACTATCGGGTCTTGCCCTATGGATAGCTGGGATGGCTTATCTTGGTAAGGCTCTGCGGGTTCTGCCGGGAGCGGACTCTATTGTCGCGCGTGGGGTTTATCGTTTCATTCGACATCCTATCTATGTGGGGATCGTGTTCACTCATTTCGGTCTCTTCTTCGCTTGCGGGTCCGTCTTCGGGATGGTTTTTCTGTTCGTCATCATCGTGCCGCTGAATGTTATTCGCGCGCAGTTGGAAGAGAAAGCGATGTTTGCTAAATTCGACGACCAATACCGCTCTTATCATGACTCGACTTGGTTCTAGCTCGCCAGCGAGTTCTATAAAAACCGCCACCAGTGGCCTTTCAAATAAACCGCCCCTCACCAGTTGCTTAACATGAGCAGAAAGGTTTTATTTAATTACCCTCACCCTAACCCTCTCTCCCATGCTGGGACGTTCCGGCCATCCAGGGAGAGGGGGAAAACCCTCGGCCTCCTTCTTCTTGCTCTGTTATTTTTTGCTTCAGCCTGTGCGAGTCCGGTCATCAAGGAAGGTTCGTTTCTGTTTCCTGATACTCCTAAATCTGTCGAACAATGGAGCGCTGGTAACGATCCCTGAAATATCCTCCCTTTGTTTGCTGTTCCCGGTAAGTGGATGGATGACGCTGTTAGCAATCCGAAAATTGAGAAAGGCTGGCTGGGAACTTCCTTTAACAAGTCACCAGCTGATGCTCTGGACCCGGATACTGGAAAAAATTTGAAAGGGATTAAAGTTCTCCGTGTTTTTCCTGAGTCACCTGCCGACAGGGTGGGGATGAAAACGAATGACCTTATCATTGCTGTTTATGGTGAACCCTTCCACGCGAAGTCATTTGAAGAAGTCTTTTCAAATTTTGTTAAGACGGTTGGTGAACGAGGTCCGGGAGGTTCTATGAAAATGGAACTCCTGAGAGACAAGCATCGGTTCGATGTGACAGCACGGTTGATTTCCAGACCGAGAGCCAGTGTTCATCTGCCCATTGATCCAAAGCGAGAACAGGCGAAGCCTGCTCTTGTTCAGGATGTGTTGGAACGGGGCGGACTCAAAGATCCTTTCGTCAGCACTCTTCAGGCGATGCGTGACAAAGCGACACTTGCTTTTAGTCCGGCTGTGAAAAAGGGGAAATACAATCCGTTTCGACTCACTGCTATCAACCGGGCTTTGTATTTTTCGATGGAAGTTCCCCTTGTCGCTCAGGAGATTGTTGATGCATCTGCTCCGGCATCCGATCTTGCTGGATTGGTATCCGCCATTCCGGCAAAGACGGGTATTGGGTTGGCGGGCTGGGCCAGGGTCGCGGCACCAACATTCCATCCCGCCACTTGGGCAGTTTCGGCTTCCTGTTTGATAGCGGTGACGGCTATTCAACACAGAGTCCCAACCAGAGCCTCACTTATCGTCCCGACTGGGGGATTCTGGCGGATTTTTGAGGGCAAGCCCTCTTCCAGAAGGGGATTTTTCTCCCCCTTTTTAAAGCCGAAAGGTACCCTTCATGGGTGGGGGTCGGGGGGATTTGGCTCTCAGACGGATTATGTAGGCCAATAGCTTAATCCGTTATAATTCATAGCTTTTTACGGTTTTAGGAGGTTAATCTTTCCCTTGACAAACGGGCCATTAACCCTAAAATAGGCCTACCGTTTTTAGGCGCGTAGCTCAGGGGTAGAGTACTTGCTTGACATGCAAGGGGTCGGCGGTTCGAAACCGCCCGTGCCTATTTTTCTTCAGGGATCGATCCTACCTGGTTTATTTTTCTAACCCAGTGCAGAAATTGATTGCCCTCGGACATGCAATCGTCCGAAATTCTTAATTTTTAATTATGGCAAACGACAAACAAAAATTTGATCTTGAAACGATCCGGCACAGTACCGCGCATTTAATGGCGCAGGCGGTGCAACAACTGTATCCGGAAACTCAAGTGACTATAGGCCCGGTTATCGAAGACGGATTTTATTACGATTTCTGTCGCAAGTCTCCATTCGTTCCGGAAGACCTAGAAAAAATTGAACAACGAATGAAGGAGATAGCCGCGCAGAACCAGGACATCGTCCGCAAGGAACTGCCGCGCGAAGACGCCTTGAAAATGTTTGATGAGATGGGCGAACCCTTCAAGCTGGAAGTGATCAACGATCTTGAATCCGATGAAGCGATTTCTGTTTATTCCCAAGGCGAGTTCACCGACCTGTGCCGGGGTCCACACGTAGACAACACGAGCGCGATAAAATCGTTCAAACTGTTGCACACATCGGCGGCCTACTGGCGTGGCGATGAGCGCAACCAGATACTGCAACGCATTTATGGCACTGCATGGAATACTGACAAAGAACTACGGATCTACCTAAAACGCCTGGAGGAAGCAAAAAAACGCGACCACCGTAAACTTGGAAAAGAACTGGACCTGTTTTCGGTTTCTGACGATATAGGTCCCGGGCTCATCCTGTGGCATCCCAAAGGATCGCGAATACGCTGTCTCATGGAAGATTTCTGGAAGGCCGAGCATTTTGCTAACGGTTACGAGATGGTGCATTCGCCACATGCGGCCAAAGTAGACATGTGGAAAACCAGCGGACATATGGATTTCTACAAGGACAATATTTTTTCTCCCATGGATATCGAGGGCAAAGAATATGTCATGAAGCCCATGAATTGTCCGTTCCACATCCAGATTTATAAGACCCGCCTGCGAAGTTATCGCGACTTGCCTTTGAGGTTCGCCGAGCTGGGTACGGTTTATCGTTATGAGCGGTCGGGTGTTTTGCACGGATTGTTGAGGGTGAGAGGATTCACGCAGGACGACGCGCATCTGTTTTGTCGTCCGAACCAGATTGAGGAAGAAATCGTCAAGGTCCTAGACCTCATCCTGCTTATCCTGAGGTCGTTCGGATTCAACGAGTACAAAGTTTATTTGAGTACACGTCCAGATAAATTTGTCGGCTCGGAAGAGGGCTGGGAAAAAGCCACCAACGCGCTAAAGCAGGCTTTGGAGAAATCAGAACTGGAATATGAGGTCGATCCCGGCGAAGGTGTGTTTTACGGGCCCAAAATTGACATCAAAATAAAAGACAGCCTCAACCGGTTTTGGCAGGTTTCGACGGTGCAGGTCGATTTTAACCTGCCCGAGCGGTTCGACATCAGCTATATTGAGGAAGATGGGCAGAGGCACCAGCCGATTATGCTCCACCGGGCATTGATGGGGTCGCTGGAGAGATTTTTTGGTTGTCTGGTCGAGCATTATGCCGGGGCTTTTCCATTATGGTTGGCTCCGGTTCAGGTCATTCTCCTGCCGATTACCGATCAGCATCAAGAATATGCCGATGAAGTGGCCAAAAAGTTGACAAATAATGGATTTCGCGTAGAAAAAGACTTGCGAAATGAGAAGATTGGGTTCAAAATCAGAGAGGCCCAACTACAGAAGATTCCCTACATGATTGTTCTCGGGGAAAAAGAAGCCGAAGCCAAGACATTGGCTGTGCGTAAAAGACGGTCGAAGGAAACGAGAACAATCAATATCGATACATTTATTGAAGAGATGAATACTCAGGTTGAGGAAAAGCAGTTGGGCGATACAGTTCAATCTATTTAGAGGAGTTTTTTTACATTAATAAGAAACAACGTATCAATAGCATGATCCGCGTGAAGGAAGTAAGTCTGATCGGTGACGAAGGAGAGCAGATGGGAGTTTTTCTAACCCAGGAAGCTCTTTCCATGGCCGAGGAACAGAGTATGGATCTGGTAGAAGTGGCTCCGAACGCCAAGCCCCCTGTTTGCCGACTGATGGATTACGGCAAGTTTAAATACAAGCAAAGTAAGCGGGCGCACGAAGCTAAGAAGAACCAGAAGGTAATTCACGTCAAGGAAGTAAAATTCCGACCCAATACAGATAAGCATGACTACGACTTCAAACTGAAGCATGTCATCCGTTTTCTGGAAGCGGGTGATAAAGCGAAGGTCATTATCTTTTTCCGCGGCAGGGAGATTGTTCACCGCGAAAACGGGCAAAGGCTACTTGAACGGGTTGCAGAAGCAGTGAAGGATATCGCCCAGGTCGAACAGGCCGCCAAGCAGGAAGGCAAAACGCTGTGCATGATCTTTGCGCCAAATTCCCTTAAGAAAAAAGCCTGACGCAAACAGCTGATCAGGTATTCGATATTAAGTAAAATTAAATTTTTCAAACTGAACGGAAGAGCAAATTATGCCTAAGATGAAAACAAACAAAGGTGCCGCCAAGCGGTTCAGTAAAACAGGTACTGGCAAAATTAAACGGAACAAAGCGTTTACCAGCCATATCCTGACCAGCAAGTCTACCAAACGTAAAAGAAACCTGCGCCACTCGACGATCATGTCTCCCGGAGACACTCGCAAGATGAGGGTATTGATTCCTTACTAGTTTCGGTTGGGCACAGAAAACAAATATAAACATTGAAGAAATGATTTAAGACAGGAGATTGTCATGGCAAGAGCAATAAATGGTACCGTATCGAGAAATCGGAGAAAAAAGATTCTTGATTTGGCCAAAGGTTATCGCAGTATGCGTAGTAAAGCTTTCCGTAAGGCTAGGGAGGCCGTTGAAAAAGGTCTGTGTTATGCCTATCGGGATCGCAGAGCCAAGAAACGGAGTTTCAGAAGGCTATGGATCGCCAGAATCAACGCGGCGGTAAGGGCAGAAGGACTTACCTACAGCCAGTTTATTTATGGATTGAAAAAGGCAAAAATTGAATTGGACCGTAAAGTTCTTGCTGATCTTGCTATTCACAACGCAGTTTCATTCAAGGTTCTGACCCAAACAGCCCGAACCCAACTGAGTTCGGCGGCTTAATCGAAGGAACCGGAGCCGTCTACCGGTTTCCTCATATTCTCTCCTCCAATTCGATATGATCGAAAAACTCCAACAACACCGCGATGATTTTGATTCGCGTATTGTGGGGGTGTCCTCTCTACAGGAACTCAAACAATTGCGTTCCGACTTTCTTGGCAAAAAGGGTTGCATTTCCCTGATGCTCAATGATATGCGCTCACTGCCCAACGCTGAAAAACCCCAGGCAGGAAAACATATCAACGAATTCAAACAAAGCATCGAATCCCTCATTAAAGCCAAGACGCAAGACTTGGAAAAAAAATCCGACCAGTCTTCGGTCGGCGGCGAAACTTTCGACACAACATTACCAGGCAGGGGAGAACCCTCAGGGTCACTTCATCCCGTCACGCAGGTTATGGAAGAAATTATATCCATCTTCTTCAGCCTGGGGTTCAGTGTCAAAGAAGGACCAGAAATTGAGACCGATTTTTATAACTTCGAAGCACTTAATATTCCCAAAGACCATCCGGCGCGGGACATGCAAGACACTTTTTATGTCGATGACGAAACTGTGTTGCGGACTCATACCTCACCTGTTCAGATTCACGTAATGGAAAAACAGGCACCCCCTCTTCGTATCATAGCGCCAGGAAGGGTGTTCCGTTGCGATTCCGATGTGTCACATACACCCATGTTTCATCAGATTGAAGGTTTAATGGTAGATAAGAACGTTTCTTTTGGTGACCTTAAGGGTGTCATGGACATTTTTCTCCAAGAGGTTTTTGGCAAGCAAACCCGCCTTCGGTTTCGACCCAGCTTTTTTCCTTTCACCTGTCCGAGTGCTGAAGTGGATATCGAATGTGTCATGTGTTCTGGGAAAGGATGCCGGGTATGCTCTGCAACCGGGTGGATTGAGATCCTTGGATGCGGTATGGTCGATCCGGCAGTGTTCAAATTTGTTGATTACGATTCCGAGAAATGGACAGGCTTCGCATTTGGGCTGGGCATCGAACGCATCGCCATGCTCAAATACGGAATTAACGACATCCGCCTTTTATTTGAAAACGATCTGCGATTCTTAAAACAATTCTAACTGCTGCCAGGCGCAGGGCCAACCACGCCAAGTTCAGGAAGTCTGGAAAGAAGAAGGTTGGATTATTAACCGGGGTGGGTTGGTGTTTCTGATTGTTAAGGATTGGCTTTTCCCAAAAGAAGTAGTTGTAGAACCTGTGGGGCCTGTGCAAAAATGAGAATCATTTTTCACAACTCCACAGGTCAAATGAAGATCAGTTTTTGGATAAATGTATCTCTTAGAAAAAACAACTTTGGTCCAGATTACTTTGATGACCTACAATAGCCTCCAATACCATGGAAAGCATCCGTTTTCCTCTCAATCCAAAACTATTGGTCCGACGCTGGGTTGTCATAGAAATTTAAAAATTTGAATTAGCCACGCCAAATAGCTTTAGTTTATTCAATGGTGCGACTTTCACACTACCCTACAGATTATAGATACAAATCCGCTTAATATAATTCCCATGCCGGAAAAAATAGTTGGTTTTTTGGCCGTTAATATCTGGCATGCGAACATATTTTGCTATTCAGGCCTTTGGGATTTGCGAACGATGTCTTTGTCAAAATAATTGACGGACATGCCGGCGTCGAGGACGATGCCCTGTGCATTGATGCCGCTGGAACATTCGCTTAGCAAAAATGTAGCGCAGTTAGCGACTTCCTGAG
>PCCT01000040.1 GCA_002731985.1 Nitrospinota bacterium | reverse complement strand
AATATCAGCAAGGACCCATTCACCATTTACCGCGCGCTGAGAACGATTAATCCGTCTCCGTACATGTACTACCTGAAATTTGGGGATATCAGGGTCGTTGGTTCGTCGCCAGAAATTCTTGTGCGCCTGGAAGGAGATAAGGTTGAAGTCCGGCCAATAGCAGGAACTCGTAAGCGGGGCATGTCCGAAGAGGAAGACCTGGCGTTGGAAAAAGATCTCCTGGCCGATGAAAAGGAGTTGGCTGAACATATCATGCTTGTTGACCTTGGGCGCAATGATGTCGGTCGCGTGGCTAAAACGAGCAGTGTTGCGGTCAACGAAAAATTTACCATAGAGCGATACTCTCATGTCATGCATATCGTTTCCAACGTGCAGGGAAAATTGAAAAACGGACTCGACAGTTACGATGTGCTCGCCGCGACGTTTCCTGCCGGTACATTGTCCGGTGCGCCCAAGATTCGCGCTATGGAAATTATTGAAGAGCTGGAACCCACCCGGCGTGGCCTTTACGGTGGGGCAGTGGGATATATAAGTTTCAGCGGCAATATGGATACTGCAATCGCTATCCGTACGCTTTTGATTAAGGGAAACACCGCCTACCTAGGTGTTGGAGCGGGTATTGTCGCTGACTCAGTCCCGGAAACTGAATTTGAAGAAACCATGAGTAAGGGCAGGGCACTGCTTAAAGCGATTGAACTGGCCGAGAAAGGACTCGTCCGATGATATTGATGATCGACAACTACGATTCGTTTACCTACAACCTAGTTCAGTACCTCGGAGAATTGGGAGCGGATGTCGTGGTTCATCGTAATGACAAAATTACCCTCAAAGAGATAGAGCAGTTGAATCCGGAGAAGATAGTGATTTCTCCTGGACCTTGTACGCCCGAGAAAGCCGGTATCTCTATTGAAGCGGCATCTCATTTCGCTGGCAAGGTTCCATTGCTGGGAGTCTGTCTCGGGCATCAATCCATCTCCCGTGCTTTTGGTGGAAAAATTATTAAAGCTGGAAAACTGATGCATGGCAAAACATCCATGGTCAAACATGACGGCAAGAATCTGTTCAAAGGTTTGCCCGATCCTTTTGAAGCAACGCGCTACCATTCATTGGTGTTGGATAAAAATACGGTTCCCGACGGATTCGAAGTTACCGCTACCAGTGATGATGGGGAGATCATGGGAATAAGACATAAAGAAATTTTTGTTGAAGGGGTGCAGTTTCATCCGGAGTCAATACTCACTACAAGTGGTAAAGACATGCTTAAGAATTTCCTGAAAATGCCAGCGAGTTGATCTGCGTAGGTCAAAATATTTTATGAGTATTCAAGAAGCACTAAATAAAGTTATTGGAAAAGTAGACCTTACCGAAGAGGAAATGATTTTGGTTATGACCCAGATTATGGAAGGGCATGTTGGAAGCTCTCAGTTGGGGGCCTTTCTAACTGCGCTTCGTATGAAAGGCGAGAGCGTTTCCGAGATCGTTGGGGCGGCACGGGTCATGCGCGATAAGGCAGAGCGGCTCAAAGTTACTGCCGATCCTATTGTCGATACCTGTGGCACCGGTGGAGATGGTGCCGACACGTTTAATATATCCACTGCCGCCGCTTTTGTCGTTGCCGGTACTGGCGTTACTGTCGCCAAGCATGGGAATAGAGCTGTTTCCAGCCGTTCCGGAAGCGCCGATGTGTTGAAATGTCTCGGAATTAATATCGAAGCGGATATTGCAACTGTTGAAAAATGTATTGATGAAGTGGGAATAGGGTTCCTATTCGCCCCGCTCATGCACGGAGCCATGAGGCACGCGGCAGGAGTAAGGAGAGAACTCGGAATCCGCACTATTTTCAATTTACTGGGACCCTTGACGAATCCAGCGGGAGCGCATGCCCAGGTGATAGGTATTTACGATGCCAGTCGATTGGAGCAAATTGCCAATGTGCTGAAGCAGTTGGGAAGTCGCCATGCTTTCGTGGTTCATGGGTGCGATGGATTGGATGAAATTACCCTGACCGGCGAAACCAGAATATGCGAATTGGTTAAGGGGAAGGTTAAGGAATATTTGATACGGCCCGACAGTTTTGGTTTGCACGCCTGCAAACCGGAAGATTTGAAAGGCGGTAGCCCCGGGGAAAACGCGGAGATATTGAATAGTATTTTGTCCGGGAAAAAGGGACCGCAACGCGACATAGTGTTGATGAACGCTTCTGCCGCCATCATTGCTGGTGGTAAGGCGGATACTTTGGACGAAGCGATTCATATTGCCCGCCAGGCTATCGATACTGGTTCTGCCGAAAAGAAACTTAATGATCTTCGCCGGATAAGCCAGGGATAGGTGTGCCCTCTATACTTTAGAAACAGTTTCTAAAACCTGGAGGATTCCTGAGCCTTAACTTTGAAATTTGGAGCTTAAGAAATGACATTTTTAATTTTTTGATGATGTTCTTTTATTTCGTTTTTAGCAGGGGGCAGGACAAGAGTAAAATAAAAATGTGATCCTTCATTGAATTCTGACTTCAATAACAAGTCAGTCCCCATAAGTTCCAGTTGCTTCCTGCAGATTGCCAGTCCAAGGCCAGTACCGCCTTTTTTTGCGCCGTCTTCTTCCTGCCGGAAAGCATNAAATATTTTATCTTGGGCCTCAATGGNAANACCGTTACCTGTGTCGATAATGTCGAAGCGATATTNGTTATCCTCCAAGGCAGTTGCAGGAAAATTACTGACCGTCACAAGGGAGCGATAGCTGTCAAAAGTACTCCAGGTGAAGGAACNGCATTCTTCANTACTCTTCCAGAAAAACAGGCTGTACTTTAATTAAANCCATCCACTTTATTTCANGGTAATTGTTTTTCTTTCCTTTTGCGACCNAGTGTATAAAACGCTATAATNTCTTCNTTCTGNAATTGCTATTAATTNAATGTCTAACATACTCGATAAAATTTTCGCGGATAAGAAGGTGGAGCTTGACAGCGTGAGGCGGCGGTTGGCGCTGGNGGATGTTAAGACCCGTATGGCTGATAAGAGCCATAAAGTTAGAAATATTGAACTTGCACTCCAGTCGGGTAAGGGCTCGCNAGGTGGTGGCTCGCGGATCATTGCGGAGATTAAACCGCGCACTCCGTTCAAGGGAGAACTCAGNGCTGATGTGGACCCCGTGGAAATCGCAAGGACTTACGCGGATAATGGCGCGGCGGCTCTTTCTGTCCTTACGGAGTCCAAGTACTTCGGCGGCTGTCTTTCGACACTTGAAAAGGCGCGTGCGTTTGTTGATACTCCGCTTTTGCGGAAAGATTTCATTTTCGATGAATATCAGGTTTATGAAGCCAGAGCTTTTGGCGCGGACGGATTTCTCCTTATTGCCACCTGGTTGGATAAAAACCATTTAGCCGATTTACTGGCATTGGGCCAGGAGTTGGGACTCCCCGCGTTGGTCGAAACCCATAATGAAAAAGATATGGAAAAGGCATTTGCAGCAAACGGTACGATTCTTGGTATTAATAACCGGGATTTGACTAGTGGGAAAACTGATTTGGGTATTGCCAGACGTCTTATCCCCATGGCGCTCCAGATTCCGGGAAACACACTGGTTTGCGAGAGTGGTATCAATAGTCGAAAAGAGATCGAAGAATTTGAAGAGCGGGGAGCGCATTCATTTTTGATCGGCGAAAGCCTGATGACTGCCGAGAATATTGGGGAAAAATTAAAGGAATTCACAGGTGATAGAAAAACTTCAGCCGCGGGTCAGGGTTAAAATCTGCGGTACGACCAGTCTCAAAGATGCTCTGCTTGCGGTTGAAAGCGGTGCCGACGCGGTCGGGTTCATTTTTTATAAGGAGAGTCCACGCAACATTTCTCAGAAGGACGTTAAAGAGATAGTTGCCCAACTTCCGCCTTTTGTTGAATCCATCGGCGTGTTTGTGAATGAGACATCAGATAAAATCAATCGCATCGCCGAGCAGTGTCGGTTGACTGCGGTTCAGCTTCATGGCGATGAGTCACCGGCATTTTGTCGGCGTATAAAGAGACGTGTCGTCAAGGCGGTGCGGGTGAAAGATGCTGAGTCGCTAAAAGGGATGTCTGATTTTGATGTCAGTGGATTTTTGCTCGATGCATACAATGAGGAAAGCAGGGGAGGGACGGGCAGGGTTTTTGACTGGAACCTGGCTCTTCGTGCTAAAAAGCAAGGACCTGTTATTATTGCAGGCGGCCTCAATCCCTATAATGTGTATACTGCCATTCACAGGGTGAAGCCTTACGGAGTGGATGTTTGTTCCGGTGTTGAGAAATCACCGGGAGTGAAAGATCCGGAAAAGATTAGTGAATTTATTAAGGCTGTGCATAAGTTTTAAATTGTAGTTGCCCGATGAATCGGGCAACTGCAATTTTTTAGAGGCATAATTTTAAAGGGCTTTTAATGGACGACAAAACAAAAGATATGAATCTTCCCGATGCGCGTGGGCATTTCGGTCAATTTGGCGGAAAATATGTCATAGAAACATTGATGCCCGCACTGGAACAGCTGGAAAAACTTTATAACGAAGCTCGAATCGATCCGCAGTTTCAGCGTGACTTAAAATATTACCTTAAGGAATATGTGGGGCGCCCGACCCCTCTTTATTATGCCGAGCGGCTCACGAAGCATCTGGGTGGAGCGAAGATTTACCTGAAGCGCGAAGACCTTAACCACACCGGGGCGCATAAGATCAACAACACCATCGGTAGTGCTCTGCTTACACTTCGTATGGGAAAAAAACGAGTGATCGCAGAAACGGGTGCCGGACAGCACGGAGTGGCCACGGCAACAGCGGCGGCATTGTTTGGATTGAAATGCGATGTGTTCATGGGCGAAGAGGATATCAAGCGGCAGGCTCTGAACGTATTTCGCATGAAACTACTCGGCGCGCGGGTGATTCCTGTTTCAGCAGGAACCCGTACTTTGAAAGATGCTACCAGTGAGGCGATTCGCGAGTGGATCACCACTGTAGAAACGACGCATTACATTATTGGCTCGGTTGTTGGGCCCCATCCCTATCCCATGATTGTCCGTGATTTTCAGCGCATTATCGGCGACGAGGCGAGTGAGCAGATAATGGAAGTGGAAAATCGTTTACCCGATGCGTGTGTGGCTTGTGTTGGTGGCGGCAGTAATGCGATGGGGTTGTTCTTTCCGTTTGTAGAGAACAAAAGTGTGAAACTTGTGGGTGTCGAGGCCGCTGGGTTGGGTATTGAAACAGGCAAGCATGGCGCGACACTCAGCCACGGGAGTGCCGGCGTTCTTCACGGTATGATGAGTTATCTTCTGCACGACGTGGATGGACAGGTGCGTGAGGCTCATTCCATCTCTGCCGGACTCGACTATCCCGGTGTTGGATGCGAGCATAGCTATCTCAAGACATCGGGACGAGCACAATATGAAAGTATTACCGACGAGGAAGCGCTGGAAGGATTCAAATTGCTATCGAGCCTGGAGGGGATTATACCGGCGCTGGAGTCGGCGCATGCCATAGCACATGTTACCAAGATGGCTCCGAAAATGAAAAAGGATGAAATAATTATGGTCTGCCTTTCTGGAAGAGGCGACAAGGATGTTAATCAGGTTGCCGATCGTATGGAGGTAAGTTTGTGAGTCGCATTGAAAAATGTTTTGGAACTTTGAAAGCTGAAAATAGAAAAGCTCTGGTAGCTTTTATCACCGCAGGCGACCCCGATCTGGATTCGACCAAAAGCATTCTGGATGTCATCGATGATAACGGAGCTGATATTATAGAGTTGGGAGTGCCATTTTCCGATCCGTTGGCAGACGGTCCTGTTATTCAGGCATCAGCTCTACGGTCGCTCAAAAGTGGTACGACCCTTAAGAAAATTATTGCTTTGGTTAAAGAGATTCGCCAAAGCCGCGAATTGCCAATCGTATTGATGACGAGTTTTAATCCCGTTTTCGTATATGGGGAGAAACAGTTTATCGATGATGCCGCATCTGCCGGGGTTGACGGGGTAATAATTCCCGACCTGCCGCCGGAAGAGGCAGGCGAGTTTTCTGCCGGCGCGGATGAAAAAGGAATTGATATGATCCATCTGCTGGCGCCTACCAGCTCCGATGAGCGAGTGCGGATGGTTGCAGAACATAGTCGCGGATTTATCTATTATATTTCTCTTACAGGGACCACCGGTGTGCGCACGGAGTTGTCTGATGGATTGGGTGATAAAGTCACCTCCATTAAACAGGTGGCAAATATCCCGGTGCTGGTCGGATTCGGTATTTCTGGTCCGGACCAGGCTCGCTACGCGGCTCAAGTGTCCGATGGAGTTATTGTCGGAAGCGCTATCGTCAAACTGATTGAACAGAATCCTGATCCGACTCAGCGGGACAGTAAACTGGCCGAGTTTGTTACCTCAGTCAAACAGGCTATCAGCGACCTCAATTGAACGGATGGTGTCCATGGACCCTCGCATATCCGTCGTCATTCCTGCATACAACGAAGAGAAGTCCATTGGACATGTCCTCGACGACCTTCCTCAAGACAAGCTGATAGAAATCATAGTTGTTAATAATGCTTCCAGCGACAACACCTCCAAAGTGGCAGAAGAGCATGGCGCGAGAGTTGTTGACGAAATGCGTCGTGGATATGGATCGGCCTGCCTTAAGGGAGTCGCCGAGTTGGATTCTCCGGATATAGTTGTGTTTATCGATGGTGACTACAGTGATTACCCTGAAGAGCTTGAGAAACTGGTTGAGCCCATCATCGTAGGGAAAGCGGACTTTGTATTGGGTAGCCGAATGATTCTGGCAGAAAGCCGGGCGGCACTTTTGCCACAAGCGCGATATGGCAACCAGTTGGCTACCTTCCTTATGCGAGTATTTTTCAGATACCGTTTCACAGATTTGGGCCCCTTTCGGGCAATTCGTTATAATTCTTTGAAAGCCATCGCTATGGTAGACACCAATTTTGGCTGGACCGTTGAAATGCAGGTCAAAGCTGTGAAACATAAATTGCGGATTATGGAAATCCCCGTGCGTTATCGTGAACGAATAGGTGTATCAAAGATTACCGGAACTGTCTCCGGAACGTTCAAGGCGGGAACAAAAATAATCTATACGATTTTTAAATATCTGTTAGTCTAGTTTTGCCTTTTAAAAGTGCGATATTTTGTGTTAATTAAGGTGCTACAAAGTGTTGCATTTTAGCATTTGAATTCAAGGCATACCCCCCAGCCCCCTTTTTAAAGGGGGCCGAAGGTGCTGTGGCTACGCCGCAATATAGGGGGATTTAGAATTTTCACATGATTCGGAATTTTCCACATGATCCATTCCATATGTAAGTTATTCACTCTGTTATTGCTTGTAGCTCTACTGGTTCCCGGGTTTTGTTTCGCGGATGTTGATGTGGAACAATTAGTCCACAGCCGTCTGAGCGAGGACGGAAAGACTCTCGACTTGAGCGGAGCGAATATCGGCCCCAAAGAAGCAAAAAAACTGGCAGGCATGGAGTTGCTTTCCGGTGTTGAGACCTTATTGTTGCAGGGAAACAAGGTGAAATACCGGGGAATCAAGGCACTTGCAAAATCACCTCACGCCTCCAACCTGAAACACATCGACCTGTGGGGAAACTTGATTGGAGATATGGGACTCAAAGCCCTGTCGGGATCGTCTCACATCAAGAATCTGGAAACTTTAAAGCTGTGGAAAAATGAGATAGGGGACGATAGCCTAGAACTGATGGTCAAGTCAGACAATTTCAAGCAGGTAAGGACTCTCATGCTCAACGATAATCTGGTGACTCCGCTCGGTGCACATTACCTGGCTAATCCTGATGTATTTCCCAGGCTGGAAACGCTCAATTTGTTTCGCAATGAAATAGGAGACGAGGGTGCACTTGAGTTAGCCCGCTCAAAACAGTTTGCCAGTCTCAAGTCGCTTTATGTGGGGGAAAATAATTTCTCTGATGTTGGCGGCGTGGCACTGATCAAATCAAAGTCATTTCCAAAGCTTGAAATTCTGGACATGGTGAAAAACCACCTGGGAGAGGAAACCATGGTCGCCGCATTTAAATATAATAAGGAAAGGAAAATTCAAATTATCACTCGGTGAATAACAGTTTTCTGATCAAATAAGTTTAAAGAGCGCAACTCCCACTCCTAATGTGTTGGGTTGATTAATGACCTTTAAGTCCTTGACTTTAAACGGTATATGTTTAACGACTACTCTTTCCTTGATTGCTTGCTC
>PCCT01000039.1 GCA_002731985.1 Nitrospinota bacterium | reverse complement strand
TTTCTAATCCGCAGGCTTTTCATCCAGATACAAAAATGCCGAATTTGGGCCTGGAGCCGGAAGAGGCTCGTGCGATTACGGCGTTTCTGGCGTCATTCCAGCCCGAAGAAGATGATGAAGAGGAGAAATCTGAGGCTGGGATTCCTGATGACTGGCAACAGTATTTGTCTACCGTTGGTGATGCGGTACGTGGTGAAAAAATATTTAACGATGCAGAAGGCACTGCGAATTGCGCCAAGTGTCACCTTGTTAAAGGCAAGGGCGGGACCGTTGGCCCAGAACTGAGTATAGTGGGTACCAGTCGTACCCGTGAGTTTCTTTTGGAGTCTGTTTTGGACCCTAATGTGGTCATCACGGCGGGATACAAGACCATCATGATTCTGACAAAGGATCGAAAGTTTATTACCGGGATCAAGGTAAATGAAGATGAATCCGGATTCGATATAGTGGATAAAGAGGGGAAGGACCGTCATATCCCCAGAGACAAGGTTAAAAAGTTCAAGACCCAGAAAATTTCCACCATGCCCGGCAACTTTAAGGACTTGCTAGAGGTCCAGGAAGTAGCCGATCTGCTGGCCTACCTCGGCACATTGACCCTGCCTGCCATCACTTCTGCGCAGTAAAAAGTTTTATTGTTTTCTTAAGATTATTCCAACACTAGAGAGAACCAGCTGGAGATTGTTTTTTGGCTTCCTGTTTCTCCTGCTGAGCCGTTCCATACATTGAAGGCTATGGGGATGGTTTGTCCTGCGCGGAATTGAATATCGTTTTGCGTGTCTTCTGTCGTGAGTCGGCGTTTGATGACCAGTGAATAGCGTCCGTATTTAAAGATAACTTTAGAGGCCAGGCTTTGGCTGATCTCTGGTTGCTTTTTCAGCGTGTCAATTCCTGTGGCATTCACTTCAACGGCTTTCATCGGGTAGGAACTCCATTGCCACAAGTTGACGGGATGCTCTGCATCACCATTCAGGAAATATGGTTTTCCAGAACCACCGTTCACTGATATCGGGAACTGGATTGCGATTGAATCAGCATATTGTTGAGCCACTGGTTCTTCGGCAGGTTCCTCCTCGTCATCGTCTGATCTTAGGTGTGCGGGCAGGGGAGGTGCTGGTGATTCTTCGACGGTACTAAACTTTTTCAATGCGGGATCGACTGTGGGGTCGTCCCAGTGAATGTGAAATGCGATCTCGGTCTCATTGTGCATTGCTTTAACGACCACATTGTCAACTGTGGGGTACAGTACTTTTTTTGATTGAATGATCTGCCCCCCAAGTGGATAAAAATTGGAATCCATCGTTTTCCATAAAGGGTCGTTCGGATCAGTGGGCAGTGCGCCATCAATCTTCTGGACTTTCAGGATGGGCGGGGTTTTTGGTTTTTGTGATGGCGCCAGTGTTTGTACGTAGTGAACCAGATCCCAGATTTGTTCATCCTTGAAAATTCGGGGAGAAAATCTTGGCATGGCGGACAAGGAAAGCCCGGTACGCAGGGTCAGAAAAATTTCCTTGCGCTTGTCGCCGCGTCTAAACTTCCATGGTTTGCTCAGGTTGCGTGGCCAGATGGAGTCTGTCGGTATGTTAACAATTTTCTTGGTCGAAGCGCCGTCACCTCTTCCTTTGACGCCATGGCAGGCCGAACAGTTTTGGGTGAATAGTTCTTTCCCTCGCTCAAGACTTTCCAGCGTAAAGGCTGGTGGATCGGGGATCATAACGATTTTATGGGTCTTACCCTTTTTAACAAATTTAGCGAATTTTTTGGAGAGCGTTTTTAAATAGAGTACAAGACTGTGCCGATCGTTTTCTGGCAGGTGCTTCCATGCGGGCATGGTTGTTCCGGGCATGCCTTGGGTGATTATGTCGAATAGATCTTTGTCTGTAGGGATTTTACCGAAGGGTGTGGTTCGAAACTTGATATGTCCCTTAATAAAATTCCTTGGAAACGGACTGGATATTTTTGCACCGGGCCCATCGCCGGCACCCTCGTCACCGTGGCAAACAGCACACTTATCGGCGTAGACTCTTGCTCCCCTGTCTGCTGAGGGTTCTGATAGGGGTGATTCTTTGGTCTGTTTTCTCTCTTCCGCCGTACTATAAATATATTGTATTACCTTCCATACGTCTTCTTCCTTCAGGACGCCTTCCCATGCAGGCATTGCTGAATCCCAGGGATTATACTTTTCCGGTAGGCCGGGGCCGCCTTTCATGATGCGCCAGTATGTGTAGGCCTGAGGTTTGCTTAAAACGGATTGAGAGTGTAGAAAGTTAGCGGGGCGCGGAAAGAAACTATCACCGAAAAGACCTCTTCCGTCGAGCAGGTCGCCGTGGCAGAGAACGCAGTTTTTAATGTAAATTGCCGCGCCTTCTTTGCTGGCTCGTTCAGACTTCGTTACCGGACTATTGAGGTCCTTGAGGGAGACCTGCTTACCATCGACCTGTATGGTCTGAGGCATGTCAGACACGTCGGGGCTAGTAAAGGCATACGCCTGACCACAAAGGGCCAGAATAAGCCCAACGACCGCAAAGACGAACTGTATTCTTGTCCCGGATTCTTTAGATGCCATGCGTACCGTTATTTCCCGACCTCTTTGCCCTTGGCGGTTCCCGGTGTTGCGGCATCTTTTTTGATACGTCCAGATTTGATGGTCTCGTAAAGGGGCCTGATTACTTTATTGCCATCAAACTCAAAGTTAACATCAACTGATCCGTTTTCAGCTATGTGTATTTTCCTTGTTTGGGGTTTCATCAGGAAATGCCATGCGCTGAGGACATAATCTCCGGGCGGGATATTATCTATTTTAAACTCGCCGCCACGCTTGGTTTTGACGTAGTAAGGATTCTGAATTCTATAACCCCAGGTTTGCATGAACTCGTGCATTCCACAAATCATCTGAAATATTTTGTATTTGCCTTGAAATTGTACTGTTCCAACGGTCATAGCTTCAGGCGGAATAGGTAGGTTTTGAATGATTTTCCCGCGTTCTTTCTGATACACTTGGCTGTTGTGCATGACGGCGTCTACATTATCAACTTTGAAACCTTCACCTTGTCGGACAACGCTGACATCCGGCGAAAATTTACATTGCTCGGAGTTGATCAAAATAGGTTCTTTGTTAAACGGTTTCCCTGCTTCAACATGCTCCAGAGTAATGACCACATCTTTTAATCCGTTATCCTCAGAGATTTGAAAGTCATCGAGAACGCGGTTCATTTCGTCATCGACATCAATTTCGGCGCACATGTCTATGTTGGGGAACAGGATGAGATGGTACACGCGCGGAGGGGGCATCTTTCCTGTCAAAATGGCTTTACCCTGAATGGTTCCACCGTTTGTTACTTCGATTTCCTGATATGCCCGACTCTCCACACTTAGGGACAGGAACGATAATAAGGCAGTGATGGCAATGATAGACCTAAGTTTCATGGCAGTTCTGTCTCCCCGGTGTGAGTGGTAAAAATGATATTTGATGGAATTCTTTTTGATTATTCCTGCTCTGCTTCGACAAAATCGAAATTTATTTTGACCTCTCCATCTACAACGGTAATATCCTTTGAAAGGTTTCCCAACGTTTCGTGCCAGGCGGTTAGTTTATATTTGCCGGGTGGGACATCGGCAATTTCAAAGCTTCCATTTGTGCCCGAAACGGAAAAATATGAGTTCGGCGTGACTACAATCCAGGATGTCATCCAACTGTGCAGGTCGCATTCCACTTTGACGATTTCCGCTTCTTCCATTTCCTGAGCGTATTCTTCCTGATCTGGAGTGAACATGATGTTTATAGGATCGTTGTCAAAGGAATAGGTATGGATGTTATGATTGATCGGGTCACTTGTGTGAATTTTCAGTTCTGAGTCAACAGGCATGGCAATTACATGCGGGACATACCGACATTTCTTCTGATCTATATGGTATTCACCGGCTTTTGGTTTCAGTTTTTTGCCATGGAGTGAAAGAACAACATTTTTAAGTCCCTTATTATTAATAAGTAACGTTTCATTAGGAACTTCTGGACCACAGACTTTTTTATATTTTCCGGTTTTGTAGGCTTTCAACGGGGATGCCTTGCCGGAAAATACAGTGTTCCCCTTGATGGTCCCGGAATAAGCCAAACCGGGAGCCAGAATCACAGTTAGAATTAGGTAGACTATAGATCGCATATTTATAACGTTAATTAAACTAAGGCTTAACTTCTTTGTAGTATAAATAGACGAGCAAGTCAAGGTTGAGTTATTGTTATAAAAACAGGCTTTTAACGCCATTTGTAGTGATGTGTTTTGTTAAGAAACCAGTAAACATCACGGAAGGTGAAAACATACTGGTTTGGGCTTCCATCCTGATTTAAGCTGGTTTAAAATAGATTAGATTTTAAAGAATATTCTTCATTATATAGACCCTTCTTACCCTCTATTTATTCCAGTTATTATCAAATTAAGGAGCCGGGCCATGTATAGAATCCTGAGTTTGACCCTTTTTACTATATTTTTTGTTGTCCAGATTTCTTATGCCAAGGTTCCTTTGGCAGGGGACTTGGCTCCCGATTTCTCGCTGACTTCGGTGACCGGGGAAAAAGTGACTTTGTCCGATTTTAAGGGAAAGGTTGTTTTGCTGGGGATGTTTCATATATGCGTTCCGTGTATGAAACAGGCTTTGGAATTCAATAAGGTGCGGAATCAACTTTCTTCCGGGAAATTGGCTATTCTGGGAATCAATACCAATGGGGATTCTAAGGAGGCGGTTATGGCTTACCTCAAGGGATTCCCTGAAAAGGTCAAGTTTTCCTATCTATTGGACCCAACACAATCCTTTCATAAAAACTATATCCAGAGAGATATGCCAACGGTTTTGATCATTGATTCCGAAGGAATCATTCGGGCGCGGGTTCCCTGGGTTGGAGCGGAGCAGTTGGTTAAATTTCTTAAAAACTTTTTATAAGTTAGTTAGAATACCTGCCTTCCAATCCTATTTTGGAATAACTCTGTTTGCGACCGATTGGAGATTATGAAAGTTTTATCTACATGCGTTTCTTCTTCCCGCAAATTTAGAATGGGAATGGGTTGGACTGCCGTGAACTTTGGACGTAAATCTCCTGAATCTTACAAGTGGGTTTAATGCCCGTGCAGGTAACAGTGCTCGTGCTGGTAACAGTGCCTGTGCTGGTAGCCGTGCCCCTTCTTATATCTTCTCCAATACTATTTTAGTTTTGTTAGGAATGTTTCAATGAAGCTATGGGTTTGTTTTCTTATATACATTTTAGGTTTGCTCAAAGGTGCATTGCCCGCGACAGCGCTAGACGGGGAATTTGAGGGACGCTTTAAAGCGGGAACTCAGTATGTAATTGATTCTCCTGATTTGCATAAGGATTTTGACAGCGAGGCAGAGCTTCGCTTTGGGGTGTTGGGAAACGCCTGGGAGAAAGAGGAGTGGCAGTTGGATTATGAGCTGTCTGCCGACGCGAAGCAGGTGGATGGTCCTAGTGAGCAGGCTTCTCTGAGACAGGAAACGGATGTTGATCTTTTTCGCGCCTGGCTGAGGTTGGATAACGGTCGTTTAACGATACGTGGCGGGCGGCAGAAAATAATGTTTGGTTCGGGATTCATCTTTCGTCCGCTTGGTTTTTTTGATACCCGGAATGTCACGGGAGTGGTGCCAGTGACCCGTGGTGTCGATGGCCTGCGGTCGACTTTTTATTTGAATGATACCAGTTCGATCCAAGGCTGGATCGTGCCTGCTAAAATAAACGACCGAATGATTGCGGGGTTGCGCTGGGAAGCTTTAATCAGTGAGGTTGAATCGGGGCTGGTGGCTCAGTATCATCCTGTTTCGGATCTGGATGATCTGCCGCAGTTCGGTCAAGAACTGATTCAATTAGGTTACCATTTTAAAGGTGAGTATCATGCCGGTTTATGGAGTGAAGGTCGGGTTGATTTCGAACGTGTGAAGGAAAACTATCCCTTTCGTTTTGATGCGGTTGTTGGTACGGATTATACTTTTGATATTGGTGACGGACTTCATGTTTTGCTGGAATACTTCTTGTCCACCCGCGAACCTCAGTACACTCAGGATGATGCCAAGGGGGACCGTACGATTCATCAGTTTGGCCTTTTGCTGGATCAACCTGTCGGGGCTGATGTGGCATGGCAGTTGTTCAGTCTTTTTGATGTTCGTGACGGAAGTTTTCAACTGGTCCCGCAAGTTGAGTATACGTTGACGAGTCAGGTTTTTCTTTATATCTCTGGCAAATGGGGCGGGACTTTGAAGACAAACCGCACTGCCGGAAGGTTGTTTAAGGAGACGGTTGACTTCAATGGGACCGAGCCGAATGTTGGCCTGACAGTGGTTGCGTACTTTTAAATGATATTCAAAAAAAGTTATTTTGAAAAATTATGAAAAATCCTTTGATTCAGTTAAATGGAATTACCAAGGTTTTTCGTGTCGGCGGTGAGGATTTTTCTGCTCTTCATGAAATAAATCTTAGTATCGAGCCGAAGTCATTTATGTCTTTTGTGGGGCCTTCGGGGTCTGGCAAAACCACCCTGCTTAATTTAATTGGCGGACTCGATACTCCCACATCTGGTGAAATTAAATTTGGTGATGAATCGCTCGGTGACATGTCGCCTGACCAGCGTGCTTTGTATCGCAGGGAAAATATTGGTTTCATTTTTCAGTCTTATAACCTGCTTCCTGTTTACAATATTTATGAAAATATCCTCTTCCCTTTTTTGCTGGCCAATCTTAAGGAATCTGCTGTTCGTGATCGTGTGATGTCCATTATCGAGCAGGTGGGGCTGATGCCTCAGATTAATAAGAGGCCCTCTGAACTTTCCGGGGGGCAATGTCAACGGGTGGCCATTGCTCGTGCCTTGGTTAAGGAACCCCGATTGGTGCTCGCGGATGAGCCGACCGCTAATCTGGATAAGGAAAACTCTTATCAGATTCTTGAGCTGATGCTGGACCTTAATAAAAAGTTTGACGCGGCATTTATTTTTTCCACTCATGATGAGAAAGTCACTAAATTTGTTCGCCGGGAAGTCGGGTTGGAGGATGGTTATGTGAGGTGGGATAAGCGCAGAAATGGTGTGGGAGATTTTGAATGATTCTCAGTATCGCCTGGAAAAATTTTTATCGACAAGGTATTCGTGCTTTCCTGAATGTTCTTGTGACGGCCCTTACGATGATAGCCTTAATTTTCATGCTGTCCCTTCTCAATGGATTCCAGGTGCAGGCCACTCGGAATATGAGTTCTACGGATATGGCTGGTGGACAATACCGAGTTCCTGGTTTTGATATTTTGACGCCAACGGAATGGGAGGACAGAACTTTTTCCGTTCCTGATAAGTTGCATGCTCTGCCCTCTAATGAAAAGGCGGAGGTGTTGATCCAGCAGGGGCAGTTGTTTCCTAACCGCAGGCTATATCCAGTTCAACTCCGAGGGATGGAAATTGACCAGTCTTTGCTGGACCTTCCGTTGTCTGGGCTTAAGGCTCATGGCCCCCAACTGGAGGATGTTATTCCAGTGGTTGTGGGGAATCGTATGGCGCAAAAGGCTCATTTGGAAAAAGGTTCTACTGTGGTTCTTAAGTGGCGTGACCGTAATAATGTTGTTGATGCGCGTAATGTGCTGGTTGTTGATGTGGCGGATTTTATTAACCCGCGGGTTGATGAAGGTGTTGTCTGGGTTCGACTGGACCATTTACGTGAAATGACGGTTCGTCCTTCTGAGGTGAGTTGGGTTGCCGTGAGTGGTTTTGAAGGTCCAGTAGACGGGATGGAGTTTCACACTGTCGAGATGTTGATGGCCGACTTGCTGGCTTTGTTGAAACAGGATCGTAGAAATTCAAGAATTCTCTGGGCTATTTTGATGTTCCTCGCGGGAACAAGCGTTTTTAATACGCAGATTCTAAATATATTCAAGCGACAAAGGGAAATTGGTACGCTCATGGCTTTGGGGCTGGAGGCCAATAAGGTGGTTCGAGTGTTTGTTCTCGAAGGGAGTCTGGCCGCGTTTGGTGCGGTTATTCTGGCCTTGGTTTTGGGGATTCCATTTTTCATGTGGTTCCAAAGTGTGGGACTGGATGTTTCGCATTTGAGCGCATCGACCATGCCTGTGCGGGAGCGTGTGTTTTTGGACATTCAGTTTTTTGAGGTGGTTTCTTCTGTGAGCCTGGTAGTTTTTCTTATGATTTTTGTGGCGTGGTGGCCGGTAAAAAAAATCTCCCATCTGGACCCTACTATGGCTTTGAGGGGAAGGGGGATTACATGATCAGATGGTTGATCAAGGGAATGTTGCGGGATCGCACACGATCATTATTTCCATTCTTGGTCATTACGGTTGGAGTCGCTTTGGTGATTGTGTTGGTGGGTTTTATGGACGGGGTGATCATGGGAATGATGGATAGCACCGCTCACCTGGATACGGGACATCTGCGTGTTGTCAATAAACCTTTCTATGACGAAGAACATTTGAATCCGATGGATCGTGCGTTAGGTTCTCAAAAAGAAACAGGAGATTGGCTTAAGAAAAATTCCGATCCAGCAATAGAGTGGTCGCCACGCATAAGATGGGGAGCAATTATGGATGTCCCTGATGAGCAGGGTGAAACCAGAAGTCATACTCCGGTGATGGGAATGGCGTTGGACCTGCTGTCACAGGACTCTACTGAGTTAAAACGCTTGAATCTTGCGGAATCTCTTACTCGTGGAAGGATGCCGGATAAGCGAGGTGAAATTCTGGTGGGCTACCAGTTGGCAAGGACTCTTGAACTTGAAATTAATAAATCGGTGACTTTGATCGGTCAGACTTTCGATGGTGGAATAGCCACGGATAACTTTACGGTGGTTGGGTTTGTCCGCTTTGGAATTTTTGCCATGGATAAAAAAATGGCTCTTATGGACCTGGCTGATGCGCAGGAAACTTTTTATCTGCACGATATGGTGACCGATTGGCTGGGTTATCTTCCGGCTCATGTTTCTTTTCATGAGTACGACGAATATCGTTCGAGATTGGAGTCAGCATTGAAGGCGCTCATAGATATTCATCCTTCTGGCTGGGCCAGGGATGACCTTCCTATGGCTGTATCAATTCTGGATCAGAGACATATTCGTCCTATTGCTGAAAAGTTTCTGGTCGTGCGTAAATTCATAATAGGCATATTTTTGTTTCTGATGGTGGTGGTGTTGTGGAACGCCGGAATTCTTAACGGCATCCACCGTTATGGCGAGATGGGGATTCGGCTGGCGATGGGAGAGACGCATTCACGCCTGATCTTAAGCTTAGTTGGCGAGTCACTTGTTGTAGGGATTGTTGGGTCAGTTGCCGGTTGTGCCCTTGGTGGTGCTTGTACTTATGCTTTGCAGGAAGTTGGGTTGAATATGGGGGATGCATTTGCGCAAAGCGGATTGATGCTCAGTGATGTGGTACGAGCCCGTTTAAGCGTTGGGGGATTTGTGCGTGGGGTTATTCCCGGTCTCACCGCAAGTGTTATGGGTACCTTGATCGCGGGTCTGGCAATTTATAATCGATCAGAAGCGAATCTATTCCGTGAATTGGAAGCAGGGTAGGAATTTGAAGAAAAAAATGCCCGTCTCCTTTCTGGGGAGACGGGCATTTTTATTGGGATATTGTGATAACTGTTTATTCTTGCATGCGAAATGATTTTGCGCTGAATAGATTCAGTTCTTTTCATCCTTTTTAAATTGATAGAACCTGAAAACAAGTGCCAGTGCAGATATACAGGCCATTACACTTATAACCACAAGCGAAGGTATGATCAAGGCTGCAGATAGTGGAACATTTGCCAGAAGCCACTCCACTACTTTTTGTAGTCCTACCCACGATTCAGGATTGGTCAACCACTGCGCAGGGACAGTGCCTTCGAATAGAAAGTTAAACAAAATTGCTATTGGAAACTCAGACCATACACCATCTTGCATCCACAGGACCACCTGGTAGCCGACAAGCCCAACTCCGGCAAGCAGAAACAGCGATGCAAACCCTATGACCGCCATGGAAATAAATCCCCATATAAAATCCACAACATTGAGGTTTGATATGAAAAATTTTGATTCATCGCGGGCTCTGGAAATAGACAGCCGGGAGATACTGCTCAGATTTTTAACGGCTTCCACGTAAATTTCCTTGGCCCGACCCAGATTCTCTTCCACCCACCGGTTCCATGAGGTGTTATCAATTTTAGGTTCCTTGTATTCGGTATGGGTCATGCTTCCTCCTGCAAGCAAAAGGTTTTGCTGATTGTTAATTCATGCTTTTGATATCAGCCAGAAAGTAGATATTTACTATGTTTATTATCTCATAAATGTGGGGTTATTTGATTTTTATTGATGGGGTGGGCTCAGAAGGTTTGAATTACTAGAAAATGGAAGTTTGAGGAGTGGGCAAGAACTTTAAAGTTTTGTCTATTTTAGAAAAGAAGTCTGGGATATTTATAGGTTTGGGGACTATCAAGGAAAAATATCTGAATAAAACAGCACTTCACCTTGAAGAAGATGAGTATCAAGGAGCGCTTGATAATGATCTGATTGGTAAGGAAGTTTACTTTGACCTTCAATGCGAGCTTGAAAAGAGCATGGATACATATTTTAATAATCCTGTTTTGAACCTTGGGTTGGAGCCGGCAAAGCTTGTAGAGAAAGTTCCTTTTTTTGCGAAACTTTCTCCTGATAGGATAGGGAAGGTCGTTCAACTACTAAAGCCCAGATTAGTAATCCCCGGTGAAAAGATAATACGCAAAGGTGAGGTGGGGGACGCCATGTACTTCATTTCAAATGGATGCGTCGAGATTGACCTGGAACCTGAACCTACTCATTTGGGCAGTGGACAATTCTTTGGTGAAATTGCCTTGGTAAGAGACTATAACCGTGAGAATCATTCCAGCGCGCAACCATAGATTGAAAATGGGGTGTTCGCTTCTGTCGAGCCCTCTCCTCTTTTGAGCTTCCTCAAAAGTTGAGTTTTTCATGACTGACTCCGTTCTGATAGAAACTATCGTCTCTTGACTTTCCTCAGTTGGTATTTTCGCACGGCGCGATTATGCTCCTTAAGGCTGGATGAAAAATGATGACTGCCATCTTTTCGCGAAACGAAATATAGATGATTTGTCTTGATCGGATTCAAAGCCGCGATAATTGATTTTAACCCTGGACTGGCGATAGGTCCAGGGGGGAGTCCTTTGTAGCGGTATGTGTTGTAAGGTGAATCTATGCTTAAATCCTTTTTGCGTATATTACCGTCAAATCCCTGGATCGCGTAAATTACTGTCGGGTCTGTTTGCAGGCGCATATTTTTGTGCAGACGGTTGTGGAATACAGAAGAAATATGTTTTCGCTCATCGCCTTTCCCCGTTTCCTTTTCAATCAGCGAAGCGAGGGTGATGACTTCATGCAAGGACATTTTAGATTTTCGTATTTTGTTCAATATGTCAGGGGTGAGCACGCGTTGTTTAAATGTGTCGGTCATGGTGCGAATAATTTTGCGCTCGGAGTCATACCTGCTGAAGTGGTAGGTTTCGGGAAAAAGATAACCTTCCAGCGAACCGGATGGAATCTTTAGCATGCTTTTCACCTCCATGTCCCGGCCCTCTTTTATAAAAACTTCTTTATCTGCAAGGTTTCGTTCGACCAGCAATTGAGCGATTTCTGTAATTCGGTAGCCCTCGGGGATGGTGACAGGATGAAGGACAGTTTTTCCGCTGGTGATGGTTGTCAATATTTCCACAGGAAGCATGGACTGACGAAGTTCATACTCGCCGATTTGGATTTGAGTTTGTTTTTTTCGAATGTTTGCCAGTAAGCGAAAGGCGCTGGCACTGCGGATAAGATTACGGTCTTTGAGGTCGGCGGAGATTTGTTTCAGAGTGGCTCCCGGCGGGATATTGACTATTACAGCTTGTGTGTCTTCCCCGGCTGGATGCGATGACTGGTAATAGAAAAGTCCTCCTGTTCCCCAGATAAATATCAGGGATCCTGTGAACAGGTATAATAGGGTTGGTTTGAGAGATAACTTCATGGATCGAGTAAATCCTGTCTTCTTAATTGCGGTAGTCTGTGAAGAACTTTACGGATTTCCTATCTGTGCATAGTCTGCCATTTTTGAGAGAAACTGGTCGTTTTCCCCTCTGGTTCCTACTGTAATTCTCAGGCAGTTATTTAATCTTGGGTGGGAACTCAGATTGCGAATCAGAATTCCATTGTCTATTAAATATCTAAATATTTTATCAGCAGATTGCTCGGTTCGGAACAAAAAGAAATTTGAGTCTGATGGAAATACAGTTAATGAATCCATTTTCTCCAGTTCACCCATAAGGCGGACACGCTCATCAAGAATAGAATCTATCTGTTTTTGAACTGGATCAAAATGAGTGATTAGATATTCCGCCAGGGTTTGGGACACTGTGTTTGAGTTGTAAGGCAGTCGCACCTTATTGATTTGATCAATGATCAATGGGTCGGCTACTCCAAACCCCACGCGCAAACCAGCCAAGCCTATTTTAGATAAGCTTCTTAAAACCACCAGGTTGTTATGTTTATTAATTTCACCTACGAAACTCTTGCGTGCAAAGTCATAATAAGCTTCATCTACCACCACGATTCCGCTGAAATTTTCTACAACTTTCCTCACTTGGTTCTCTGAAAAGCAGTTGCCTGTTGGATTGTTGGGATAGCTCAGAAAAATGATACGGGATTTATTGTGTTCTGCTACTTTCAAGAGTTCATCTGCATCAAAATCCCAGTGGTCATTCAGCGGTATGTTGACTGGCTTGACTCCCAGTCCTTTGGCTATGATCGCGTACATAGCAAAAGTGGGATCGGGGAAGATAATAGAGTCGCCTTCACTGCAAAATACCTGAAGCAATAAAAGGATTATTTCATCCGAACCGTTACCGATGACTAGGCGACTCGTGTCTGTGTTTAGCCTTTTCGCGATGGAGTCTTTAAGCTTTTTGCTGTCCGGGTCGGGGTATCTGTTTAACTGAAAGTTACGGATTGACGCCGTGAATGTTTCCAGGAGTTCCTCTGAGGGAGGAAATGGATTTTCGTTAGCGTGTAATTTCACATCGCAGTCGATGTTTTCCACGTGGTAAGGTTTCAGGGCGTGAATGTTACCCTGGATCAGGTTCATGAGGTCCACGTTGGACATCAGGCGTTCACCTTGCTATTGAGCAGACTACTGAGGTCGGGGGAGGGCTCGTATATTTCTTTGCGGCAACGCTCTGCTCGAATGATGGAAAGTAAATTTTCAGCGGTTTCTTCTACATTCACGTTAGTTAATATGTAGTCATAAAACTCGTATTGCTTAATTTCATTTTTGCCCACTTTCATTCGATCCCTGATTATTTCCGGCGGTTCAGTGCCTCGTTTGGTCAACCTTTCCTCTAATTCCTTCAAGGATGGGGGCAGGATGAAAATGAAAACGGCGTCATAGTTTATGTCCCTTAAAGACTTTGCTCCCTGGACATCCAGTTCAATTAAAATATCTTCTCCGTTTTGACGGTGACGGTCTATCGTTTCGAAGGCGGTGCCATAATATTGTTTGTGGACTTTTGCCCACTCAAGAAACTCATCGCGTTTGATTTTGTCTTCAAAATCCTTTTGCGAGATATAGAAATAATCCTCGCCTTCACTTTCCCCACTGCGAGCTTCTCTTGTTGTATGGGAAACACTGAATTTGAGTTCAGGGAGTTTCTGCTTCAATATTTTGCAGGTGGTGGTTTTACCCGTACCCGACGGCGCAGAAAGTATGAATACGATGCCTTTGGATTTCATAGTTTGGTTTGTTAACCGGTCCGACTTAAATGGAAAGGATAATTTTAAATCAAAAATTATTCAGAAAGCTATAAACGATTTATTCAATATTAGCCAGTTGCTCGCGTATTTTTTCCAGTCGACTTTTCATTTCTATCACGGCTTTTGAAACTTCAATATCAATAGTTTTTGACCCAATAGTATTTACTTCCCGGTTGATTTCCTGAGTCAAAAATTCCAGTTTGCGCCCCTGGGGTTCATCCGATTCGACTAATTTATAGAATTGGTCAAGGTGGCTTTTTAATCTGATTATTTCTTCCGTTACATCACAGCGGTCTGCCAATAGAGCCGTTTCCTGAGCCATGCGTGCTGGATCGAGTTCCATGCCATTGGTCAGAGTCTGAATTTTTTCCTTCAGCCTGTCTTGAAACTCTTGAACAGTAGTCGATTGTAAAGATTTAATAGCGCCACCCAATTTCTCGATACCCTTGATCTGGCTGATAATATCCTTTTCCAGATTAGCGCCTTCTTCTTCGCGCATTTTTATGAGATCGCTGAGAGTCTTTTCGACCGTTGAGGTGACCGTTTCTTCGCTGGAGTCATCGGGCTCTTTTAGTTCCGGTTTTACGATATCCCTCTGGCCCAGGATTGCGTTTATATCAATTTCTCCCTGCAGTTTCAGGTCATCCCTGATTTGGTTGAAAGCTTTTAAATATTGGGCGGCCAGGGGCAGGTTGGGTTTGATTTCAAAGTTGGCTCCTGATTGTCCGTTACTTTCTAAAGAAATACTTATGTCAAACGAACCTCTGGCGCATTTTGATTTAACCAGTTTCTTTAAAGGAAGCTCAAGCGCCGCCAAAGACTTTGGCAGGCGGGTATTAATGTCGATAAACCGGTTGTTTACCGACTTAATTTCTACTTTGCAGGTAAGCTCCCCATTTTGGTTTTCGTACCGGGCAAAGCCGGTCATACTTTTTAGCATTTTTCGCGATCAGGCCTTTTCGATGACCATTTTAAAGTGTCCGTTTTCTTTGCCCATGGATAATACCTTGTGGCCATCATTCTGGACGCTACGAGGAACATTTTGCTCAGGTTCACCCTGGTCAAGCAGAACTTCTAATGAATCGCCCGAAGCCATAGTCTCCAGCTTAAGTTTTGTTTTGACGTAGTTGAATGGACATTTGACTCCCAGTAAATCAATCTTCTGAAATGCGCCTCCGGCGCTGGAGCTCTTTTCTTCTCCTCCAGTGCGAATTCGTAATGATTTATCCGACTGCATTTTATCGTTAACCTTCCGGCACTCTTCGGAAAGTTCACCGCTGTTCTGGACCCACCATGAAGCCATTTCCTGATCGGCCGATGAAGTGTCTTCTTCAAAACGTTCCGCCATCACTGCGAACTTTGCCGAGACAATTTCCATGTCGATGATGAGAGAATGGAATTTCAGAATGCATTCAAGGTCGTCATTGAAGTCCATTCCTTCCGTAACAAGGAGCGCCCTTGCGGAAGCTACCGTCGAGCGTTTGGCATGATCGATCGCTTCGGTGTGCGTGCTTTTCTCCAGTGAAAGTTTGCTTTGAAAGTGAGCTCGTTCCGATTCTGACAGGCGGTCTGTGATCATATCGGTAACAGCGCCCGCGCATTCACCCTGACCACGGTCCTCAAGGCTGAATTTTTTCTCCGATCCAAAATCAATATAAGCCTGTGGATCCTTTTCTATGTCAGGAAGGTCTCTTAGTGAATAAAGCAACTCGCGGAAGAAGTCCTTTCCTTTCCGTTTAAAAAACTCTCCAAAGGATTCATTTTCATTCTTTTCGTTTTTGTAGGCATCAATGACCTGTCGGGTTGCCTGCGGTGCGTTTTTCGATGGGATCTTTATCACAGAAGTGCCGAAAGTAACCGTGTCTTCATCAACTCCACCACCCAACAGCACTTCGTAGTGAGGTGCAAGGACTCCGTTTATTTTTTTTGCGCCGCCATGGAAACCTATGGAAGCGATGTGATGCTGACCGCATGAGTTGGGGCATCCACTGGCCTTGATGGAAATATGGTCTAATTCCTGCGAGTTTGGAAAACCATTTTCCATTTCATTGTTCAAGTGCTTAACCAGTCCGCGTGATGCTGTGATACCCAGATTACAGGTCTCCGACCCCGGGCAGCAGGTGATATCACGAATCTCTTCGGTACCTGCTTTATGGAGTTCCACCTTGCGNAGCTCNGCGTAGACAGTACTCAGNGCATCATCNNTTACCCAGGGAACCANCATGTTCTGGTTGACGGTATTTACGATAATTCCACCAGCAAAATCAGAAGCTATTTTCGCTATCGCGCGCGCCTTGTCGCTGGTTATGTCACCCAAAGCCAGTTTGATTTGAACATTATAATAACTACTTTGTTTTTGTTCGCTGGTGTTTCTTTTTTTCCAATTCAGAAATTCTGGGTTTTTGTCGAACTCGTTATTGACCTTATACGAAGGCGTTGCGGGAGTAGATTCGTCTGGGATTTCTATAGCCGGGAATTTCTTGCCTGCCAGCGCGGCGTATTCTTCTTCGTAGAGTTCCTTTATTTTGTCCAGTCCCAGCTTGTCGAGAACGTATTTGAGTCTGGCCTTGTTGCGATTTTTTTTGTCACCGTATTTGTCAAATATTTGTACGATAGCTTCGCACATGCGGAGCAGGTTGTCCGCCGGAATAAAATCAGTCAGTGGTTTCGCGCCATGAGGAAACGACCCCAGGCCACCACCGATCAATACTTTGAATCCACGTACCTCTTTTCCATTTTTATTTTTTATTTGAGCATTGAGTCCGATGTCTTGAATCGGTCCAAGCCCACACCCTCGACATCCTCCAAGGCTGATCTTAAATTTTCTTGGCAGATTTTGCGTCAGGGTATGGCGAATTAAATAGTTCGTTATCGCTTTACTGTATGGGGCAACATCGAACACCTCTTCTTTACAAGTGCCCGCTTTATGACAGGCAGTTACATTTCGCACCGTGTTGCCACAGGCTTCGCGCGTGGTCACGCCATGTTCAGCCAGACCCTGTAACCCCTGTGGAACATCATCAATTTTGACGTAATGAAACTGGAAATCCTGCCGGGTGGTTACATGCAGTATGTTGTTGGAATACTTGTCCGCGAAATCAGCAAGACAGAGCAGTTGCTCGGCTGTTACTCGGCCTGCAGAATGTTTGGTTCGAACCATCTGCACATTGTCCTGGCGTTGACCATAAATACCTTGTTGCAGGCGGTATCGCTTGAAATCTTCAGGGTCCACCTCGCCACGACTCAATCGTTCCACCTCGGCGGTGAATTCTTCTATCTCCTGTTTGACTTCAGGCGGTATATTCAAAGTCTTTATATCCATGACAAACCTCTTTAATAACAAAGGGTAGGCGGGTAAAGTCCGCTCCCCGTATTGGGTATGATTGATAAGGAAACTGTTATGACGGGGATGCGCTCTTGCAGGCCATCAATTATGGTATCCCAAAGTGAGTTTTCCATTATATTATTATAGAAAACAGGAGTATACACTTAAAATAGCATTTTTTGAGAGTTGACGCATAATTGTTTTATTTTGTAAATATATTAAGAATTGCCTGCCCGTGATAACAGGGTTGGTTAAGGGTGTGGCTAAATAACCTATTGTAATTAAATGGCTTCTTTACTGATTCATATAAATTTCTACATCTTCCTGGCAGTATTTATCATTGCCCTTACCCGGAACAGGAACTTCAATACGGTTCTGGTCGGCATCACTTATATGGCTCCTTTAGTCCCTCTTGGACTCAGCCCGGAGACTGCGGAGCGTTTTTTGCTCGTTTCCTTTTGCAACCTCATCTTCGGAATCATTGAGGTCGTGGTTTTTGTCCTTACAGTCAAGCCGGGCGATACGCCATTTGATAAGGAGCATCTTAAACAATTATTCGGTCACACATTGCCTATCGTGGCGGCGTTGGTCGGTTTGTCATTCATGGGGCGAGCGACTGCAATTCCTGTTTCCACTTTGGAGTTAACGCTCATCATCCTATTGTTCACTTTCGGATCTGTTATGCGCGTTGTCGCGATCTATCAAATCGGGGCGGTTGCATTTAAATTCGATATTGTTTTTCGTCAGGAGCAAAAGTTAAAGACCGATCAGCTGCATGGTCTGATGAGACACCCTTCCTATACCGCGATGATGCTCGTTGTTGTATCCTATGCGGTGATTTCTCATTCACTGATTTGGGGAGCGGTGGGAATCGTGTCAGCATGGGCCGGATTTCAATACCGCATCTATCACGAGGAAACGGCTCTGGCAGAGCAATTTGGAGAAGAGTATCAAGCCTTTCGTTCTAGTACAGGCATGTGGTTTCCTCGCGTTAACCAACGAAAAAAATAGAAGCCCTATAAGTTATTGCGAAAATCAATATAGTGAGTGATTGCCAGGACTAGGAAAATATAACCGTAGCTGGCGATGTGAAACAGGGCTTTGTTGATTTGCATGCCTGGAAATTTTTCACAGTCGGGTGATGACAAGTTTTTCAGCCTAAGGTAGTTGGCCGCGCACATGATGAAAAAGAGAATGAGCGGATTATAGTTGAGGATACTCATGAGTCCGGCGGTGATGATAGAAAGTCCCCACATGGCGGGAACTTTAGTCCAGCTGTTTTGGGTGATGTCGTCAACTACATTGAGCGCGGCCACATAGCCGACAAGGTAAAATAGAGCAGTGAGCCCGAGCCATATTAAAAAGGCTACTATTTCATGACCACCTGTAATGTCATCCAGCCCGAGAATCATGTGGGAGAGAATAACACTCACCCGGAGATAGAACAATAGTCTGAATTTATTCTATGAAACCTTACGACATAATTATCATAGGCGCGGGACCCGCTGGAACTTCGGCGGCCTTGTTTCTTGAGAAACGAGGATGCCGTATCGCTTTGCTCGATCAGGCCCGGTTTCCCCGCGACAAGGTGTGCGGTGAATTCATCAGTCCAGCCGCTGATGCGATTTTTTCGGAGCTTGGGGTGCTTGAGTCTATAGAAGCCATTAACCCGGTCAGGCTCAAGGGAGTAGCATTATCTGCTTATGAACGATCTTGGGTACAGGTGGACTACCCTTCTTCTGCCGATGGCACGACCATGAGCAGTTTATCTGTGGAACGTTTGATGCTGGATAACCTGATGCTCGGTCAGGTTCGTAACTCACAGGTGGAATTGATAGAAGGATTCAAGGTTACGGATTTGTTATTTGATGATGACAACGTTTGTGGTGTGAAAGGGTATGATGAAGGAAAAATAGAATTTAATATCCATGCAAAGGTGGTGGTTGATGCTGGAGGTAGAAATAGCATTTCACTTCGTCGACTGAATCTGAAGCAAGGTTCTTCTAGCGAAGGCAAGATCGCCCTTGCCGCACACTGGGAAGGCGTCAGGCTTCCTGGGCAATATTGCTATATGCACATTAGCCGTCCGGGATACACCGGCATAGCGCCTGTGGGCCAGAACAAAGCCAATGTGGTGCTTATTGTAGACAAGGCAAGTTTGGCGGGTCAAGACGTCGATGACTTTTACAGGAGTACAGTTTTAAAGAATCCGTTACGCAGAGAAATGCTTGGTGCCGGGGAGCCTGCCGAAAAGGTGAGGGCGGTTGATTCACTTGCGTATTCGGTAAAAACTCCACCGTGTGGAGGACTTGTTCTCGTGGGTGATGCTACTGGGTTTATTGATCCTTTCACGGGAGAGGGGATTTACCTTTCTTTGAGAAGTTCTCAGCTTGCCTCAGGAGTGATAGCCGGTGCGTTTAACAATTTCGATTTTTCGAAAAAACAACTGGAAAGTTATGACCGAGTCCGCAGAATGGAATTTCATAAAAAGTTCTTACTCAGTAAAATGTTACAGCGCTTGATATACAGTCCTTCATTATGCATTCGCGTGGTGAAAACACTTGGAGAACACAAAGACCTTGCAGGTATGCTGGTAGGGGTGATAGGGGACTATATCCCGGCAGGCAGGGTGGTTTGCTTCGAATATTTGTTGCGGTTGGCTGGCGGAACCCTGCTAAGCCAACCGTCATTTCTAAAAACAGAAAAAGTTTAGCCAATCCACCAGCCTTGAGTAGAAAAAACAGGGTGATCGGCTAGACCCGTGTTGTCAAAATTACGTGTCTTGATGGAGAATTGTTTCCATTTTATCTTTTAGAATGAGCTTCTGTTTCTGATGCTGTTTCTTTTCTAATTCTTGATCAGCTGATAGAAACTTGGACTTGTTCATGTCCTCAACTTTGTGTTTAAGCTCTGTGTGTTGTTCATAAAGGCGCTTGAACTCAACACTTGAACTAAGGATCTTTTCAAGAACTCCTTTTTCAATATCCATAATCTAGGATCCTCCTTCTGGTTTAATCAAATCTAGCGAAATTCAACTCGGCTTCTGATTTTCGGACATACTTAATATTCAGTTCATTCAGATCAAAAAGTTTTTCATCGTCAAAATGGTTTTCCACAAGGCGTACAGCACAGGCGGCTACCGTATAGGGTAATTTTGTTGGTGCTCGCAAAAAATTTCCCTCCAGCCGCGAGGCAAGTAAATCACCGTAAAAATCAAGCCCATTACCAATAAAAATGGTCGGTTCCTTTATCTCCTGACAGAGTTCTTCAGGCGCGATGGCCCTATCAGGTGTGAGGCGCTCCAAGGCTCCATTATCCCCTCGAAAACTGGCGGTATACAGCTCCTTTTTCTTAGCGTCCAAAACGGCGCAAATAACGTTGTTAGCAGGTGTCGCCCGTAGTGCAGTTGCTTCAAGAGTATCAATTTTTACGAAGGGCTTGGAGGTCGCCAGAATCAAGCCTTTCAGCACGCTGGCACCCACCCTGAGGCCAGTAAACGACCCGGGCCCTGTCGTCAGACAGAAGCCATCCACATTCTCAAGCCCGGTGTTGGATTTACTGAGAACCGCATCTATTAAATTTAGAATTTGATTAGAAAACGTCGAATTTTTATCAACTTCAGCTTGAGCAAGGATTCGCCCATCTTCCAAAATGGCGACACTTCCCTGGGGGGTGGATGAATCAATTCCCATAATTTTCATGGCAAACAGCTACCAATATCCTGAAGAACTACCGGACGTCGCAATAGAAACCTTCCTTTCTTTACCTTATTTCAAGATAGGCCAAGCCATGCGAAATGTCAAACAATTTACAGGGAGTTACAAGAGCTGCCAGAACAGGCTAAAAACTATATTCCAACGCCGAGTTTTAGTGGTATTTTGTCTGCTGGCCAAGGAATTTTTTAACTCTGTAAATCATAGTTTCAATATGTTAGCTGTACTGCCTATATCCATTTTTGGATCTGATTGGGTTTGTAATTTAGGCTGATTAATGGATCTTTTATATAGCTATGTTTTCTAGAGATCTCCCCAGTATATTGATTTTATTAATTTTAGAGCTTGACGATTGAATTATTTGGACTTATCGTATTATTCTGTATAGGTAGTTGTTTTTATTAGGCCTCACGTTTGTAGAGAGAAGTTGCCTTAGTCATGACAATATTCAAATTTAATTTATGAGGTGGCGCTTATGTTCCATGAAGTCAAAGTGTTTGATTCGCGAGGACAACTTAAAAAAGTCGTTTCTTCTAAAAAGCTGAGCAATCGATTTTGGCGGGCAAATGGTAGTGCTCCCCCGGATTACGATCAGGGCTATGAAAAAGCTGAAGATTGGAACCCTAAGAACCATATGTCGCGAGAAAAGGTAAGATTGGATGGGTTGGCGTAGGATTACGCTTGGTTAGGTTTTGTGATTTATTCTTGCTTGATATGGCAGGAGGCCTTATTCTGCTCCGGTTTGTGTGTCATAATAGGACTTGTGATATTCGCTGTCTGAAGATGATACCTTTTTAACGGGTTGGTTTAATGATCCAACTTGTTTTTCTTACCGGGTTTGTGATTCTCTGATGTACATAACTACCGGGGATGATTTGGTCGCTGTTTGTGAGCGATTGAAGTCCAGTCCCATTCTTGCCATTGATACGGAATTTGTTAGAGAGAGGACCTATTATCACCGACTAGGTCTTATACAAGTTTCCGACGGTACAACCTGTGCCGCGATTGATCCTATTCATATCTCCAACTTGGACCCTTTTCTGGACCTGGTTCGCAATAAAAATACAGTCAAGGTGTTTCATGCCGCCAGGCAGGATCTGGAAATCCTTCACCGTCTTTGTGAAAGTGTGATCCTGCCCGTGTTTGATACTCAGATCGCCGCCGCTGTTGTGGGTTGGGGCTCTCAGATTTCATTCGCGAAGATTGTTAATAAAGTTCTCGGTAAGAAAATCCAAAAAACAGAAACATATACTGATTGGTGCCGCCGACCTTTGAGTGAGAGTCAGATTGAATACGCTCTCGATGATGTCCGCTTATTGTTTCCGGTGTATGAGAAGTTAAAAAAAGTGCTAAAAAAGCTCAACCGTGATGAATGGCTTCAAGGGGAGTTTATGTCCCTGGAAGATGCGAAAAATTTTACGACACCAGAGCCGGAAAGATTGTACATGAAGATCAAGAATGTGCGTTCTCTTGCTCCACAAAACCTTGCAGTGATTTGTGAGTTGACGTTATGGCGTGAACATGAAGCGCAAGTCAGAGATTGTCTAGCAAAAAATATTATGAGAGACGAGCCGCTATTGGAGTTGGCACGAAAAGCGCCGACGGACGTCAAGGAGATGGGCCGTATTCGAGGTTTGCACAGAAATGAAATTTCCCGGAGCGGGAAAGATATTCTTGCGGCGATTCAAAGAGGATTGAATACTCCGGCAGATAAGATACCTAAATTACCAGTTGTGGAAATATATAACGCGCCACCTGGTGTTGAAGAAATGATAGCCGCTTTTGTCCAAATCCGCTCAGATGAGTTGAAGATAGAACCCAGTGTTCTTGCGGATAGAAAGAAGATCCACGATTTCGTTAAATGTTTTGACAAAAATCAGGATTTGGAAAACCATCCTCTGCTATCTGGTTGGAGGAAAGAAGCTATTGGCGAACTGCTTTATTCCATATTAAATGGTGAATTGGCTATCTCCATAGGCGCCAATGGCAAGCTCAAGTCTTTTCCGGTTGAAACCAACTCTCCGGATTCCGCAAAGTAGTATTCTCTCATTAAGGAATTCTCCACAACGGTTCTCCGTAGGGATGGGGCAAGGATTCCGATGAACAATGAATGACAATAAACACACCATATTCGGTTTTGCTGGAATCATACTCCTGTTCCTGATTATGGGTGTGGTTTCGATTTTATAGATCCTTCGCCTTGCAGAAATTTCAGAAAATATTTACAGACATCCTTTTGTCGTTAGTAATTCCGCCAGACATATCAATGCCAACCTTATATCTATTCATCGGTAAATGAAGGATGTTGTTTTGTCCGAAAATGAGGGTGAACTTAGTTTTGCCCTCAATGAAGTTAGTTCTCATTCAGAGGTGGTTGTTAAGGAATTTGTATTGATTTTCGAACGGTATCTTGGGGATAAAACAGATATTCAACATGTATTTCAGGCTTTTCTCGACTGGAAAAAAATCGTGACGAGGTTATTACCCTGACCGAGGAAGGGAATAGAGAGGAAGCGGCACATATAACAAAAGGAAAAGGTGCGAAACATGAGGCTTGCCTAATGGAAGGAGTAAGTTCGAAGGCAGTGGTATAGGGCTGGCTATCTGCCGGAAAATCGCTACTCACCATGGGGGAACNATCACCGCCAAAAGCGTTCCCNAAAAAGGAACTACGTTCATTATNACACTGCCTGAAAAACAACAGGAACCTNCNAGCTAAGTGTTTTTTGCCGTAAATGAATTTTGCCANTCCTTAAATTTTGGNTCTTGACGAAGATTTTCCAGGTCAGGATCTGTTTTCAGGTTTTCAAGATTTGTGAATCCGTTGTCTAACGAAAGCTGCAATGACGCTAATCCCGAAGCGGTATCTCCAGTCAGAGAGTAGTAGCAGGCTAGGTTGTAGTGTAGAAGGGGATGCTCTGGCTGAATCGCTTTTAGGGAATTCAGAGTTTCGAGGGAAGCTTCATATTGTTTTCCGTTCAGATAAGCGGTACTCAGATTGATATAGGCCTCCGTAAAATTTTTGCTGTGGTGTAAGGCCATTTTATAATTTCTGATGGCTTGTTCCCAGTCATTCTGTTTTAAAAATTTATTGCCTTCGTTGTAATGAAAAATCCCCATTCGTTTTTGCGCTTCCGGATCTGAGTGATCCACGTCACCCTCGTCAAGGCTATGGATGTGGCCTCCATCAATTCCTTCAGGAGCAAGCGGTTGAACGGTCTGCCCCTTTTGATGAAGAATCTGATCGCTTGATATAAAAACTATCGCCGATACGATGAGAAGGAGAGGCATCAGTTTTAGATACTTGTCTGGGATATGCATTATTTGTCAGTCAGGACTTTTATTAATTCGTTGACCGAACACAATGAAATTACATGATCTGTCTGGGCAATAGGGCCAGACGCTGGGAAGGTATGTTCCGGTTAGACCACAATGATTGATCTGCTATACTTACTCTCAGCAACATATACAGTATAGGAGAGTTCCGGTTAGACCACAATGATTGATCTGCTATACTAGAAAGGGAGACTTTGGCGGTCAATCTTCCTGATATTCAACTGAATGATATTGGTAAACCAAAAGACGGTGCTTCTCCCGGTGAAGTTGCTGAGAAAATATTTGCTTCCTTGTAAAGGCAGATTAAAAAAAGTAGTGAATCCACTGGGTATTGGTCAGGCCAAGAAAATGGTTGAGGGAGCGGTGTCGGACATTAAAGATAAAATTGAAAGTGGTTTGGGCAACCCAAAAGAGTTGCTGGGTAAACCAGAAGAGTTATTGGGTAAAAATGTAGAAGATGTCGGTAACGCGGTTAAGGGCCTCTTCGGTGATTAGACTTGAATTTATTATGGATAATCCTGCTTCCACATAAAATCTTGTAATCGGGTGAAAATTGTTTTAAATAGAGTTGTTGCAGTTGCCTTCCTATCTATAGCTCCGGACTTACATGTCTGCCTTGCCCAAAGATAATAACAAGTCGCAGGTGATGATCCTGCCTGATGAATTGGCTAACCAGATCGCCGCTGGCGAGGTGGTTGAGCGACCGATGTCTGTTGTCAAGGAGCTTGTTGAAAATTCCATTGATGCGAGCGCCACTCGCATCTTGATTGAAATTGAACAGGGTGGCAAAAAACTCATTCGTGTGGCGGACAACGGATCGGGCATGTCATCGGATGACGCATTGCTTTCATTCTCGCGCCATGCGACCAGTAAAATTGTTAGCTCCGCTGATTTGGAGGGAATTGTTTCTTTAGGATTTCGCGGGGAAGCGCTCCCAAGCATCGCTTCTGTTTCGCAAATGCGTATGGTCACCTCAGATGACGAACACCAAGGTGGAACGCAGGTGGTAGTTGAAGGTGGAGGAACCGCTCAGGTGAAAGACGTGGCTTGCCCGCACGGTACTACCATTGAGGTGGCCCAGCTCTTTTACAATACCCCGGCCCGTAAAAAATTTCTTAAAGGTGACGGTACAGAATCTTCCCATATCACCCAGATTATCACCCAACAGGCTCTTGCATATCCATACATCCATTTCACGTTGATCAATAACGGACGCAAAGTTATCGACACTCTGCCGACGGATCAGAGTTTGTACCGCATCGCTGAATTGTTTGGATCGGAACTTACCCAAGAGCTTATTCCGGTTGATGCCGAGGCTGGGGGTTACCGTCTTACAGGGTTTATCTCCAGTCCAGTTTTCACCCGCTCGTCGCGTTCTGCCCAGTATTGTTATATCAACCAGAGGTTTGTCCGCGATAAGGTCATTCTTCACTCAACTCAGCATGGGTATAGTCATCTTCTGCCAAGAGGACAACACCCAGCAATCTATCTTTATTTGGCAATGGACCCCAAGTTGTACGATGTGAATGTTCATCCGGCTAAGGCCGAAGTGCGCTTTGCCTACCAACAGGAAGTTCACCGCTTTGTGAGCGAGGCCGTTAAAAGTGCCATCAGTGGAAGCGGCAAGTTACCACTGCCGTCTGAGGATCAGCCTGTGAAATCTTATGACATTCCACGCTCATCTGAAAAATCCGGTAACAGGGGAGGGGGGTACCGCTCTTCAGGTAACTTCTCGATTGAACGTCCACCGGTACCGGGAGACCTTTCAGGTGCTCTGAAAATGATGTACCAAGGTCCTTCAGCAGGAGGAGAGTCTTCTGCACCAATGAGGCAGATATTACCAGTGCCGCCGCAGGTAGAAATATTTGGCAGTAAACCCACTCCTGTAGCCAATCTTATTTATTCAGAATTTGAGCCTCTGGGTCAACTGGACCGATCATTTATCCTCATGCAGGGTAAGCAGGGGATACTTGTGGTTGATCAGCACATAGCACATGAACGTGTGTTGTATGAGCGGTTCAGCAAAGCGGCGAAGAATAAAAAGGTGGAGGTTCAGCAGTTGCTGTTCCCATTGAGCCTGGAGTTTTCGCCAGGGGAGGCGGAATTATTGGCCCTGCATCAGGAACGTCTGGGTGAACTCGGACTCGAATTAGAATCATTCGGCAAGAATGAATTTCTGTTACGGTCCGTTCCCGCTATTTTAAAAAATAATGATCAGGCGGAAATCATGAGGGAGATTGTGGATATGCTTCCCACGCAACAGCATGAAGATGCTCTGCAAGAAAAGTTTGAAGAAATTCTCGTTATGATGTCCTGCAGAAACGCGATAAAAGTGAATATGACTCTGGACCTGGACCAGATAAGAAAACTCATCTCCGACTTGGAAGAGACCGAGATGCCCTATACCTGCCCCCACGGACGCCCCATCGCCCTCCTGTTCGAGATGGATACCATCCTCAAAAAGTTTTTACGGAAGTAAGAAGCTTTTGC
>PCCT01000038.1 GCA_002731985.1 Nitrospinota bacterium | reverse complement strand
GCAGAATTCTAAACTGGAATCCTCTTTTTTGCAAATACGATTATAAAATCCAATATTTCCCTTTCTTGATTTCACCTAAACACTCCACCGCTTCGAACAACACGATGATGAAGTCATGCAAATAGAGCTTTCCTATTATTTCTAACAGTAAACCGTATTGTTAGTAGCAACCAAAGCCCTATCTGCGTAAATATTAGTATTCTGTCAGTGGTATTTGGCAGTATATTTTGTATAATTATGTTATTCATTTAGAAACCCCTTTTGAGGCCCCATGCCAGATCAAATACTCATAAGAAACAACTCTCACAGCGCATGGAATCAACTACGAAAAGCAATGACACTATTCGCTATGTTGATGATTGTAGGAACAATTCACCTGAATATAGCTTGGGCCGCCAGCTATGTTGACATCGGCAACGGAACGGTGCAAGACCAGAAGTCTGGCCTGATATGGCAACAAGCCGACTCATACCACGAACTTAAAAAAGGAATGAACTGGTATGAGGCTCTGGAGTATGTCGATTCAAAAAATTCTGAGAAGTTCGCCGGTTTTGATGACTGGAGACTCCCCACGCTGGCGGAATTGAAATCTCTATACGATCCATCGCGCCCCATCAAAAGCAAGGATAACGAGAGAATCGGGTTACCCAACGCGTTCAAAAACGGCGGCAGTTATTATCTGTGGACCAACACTGAAAGAGGACTCGACAACGCCTGGTATTTCGGGCTCGGATTCAAAGAAGACTATTTCAATCTCAAAGAAATGGGCGACCTGGACCAAGGAGTTAAAATGGTTCGGGGAAAACCTGTTGATAAATAAATACTTTTTTCGTTAAAATCTTTAAGGCCACATCCATGCTTCGTTCCATTTATTTAAAATCTAAAGCGAAGTATTAAGCATCTCAATATCTATTCAGGAGGTTAGTAAAATATTACTCTTAAATTAACCTGCATGGCGAGTCATAATTCTCCCGGCAACTGGTAGAAACTCATATGGAACGCCCTGACCCCAGAGGTACCTGCATGAAACCGTTTCGTCGCTCACCAACTGGCCTGAGTTGGCCTGTAAACTTTATTGTCTGTGCATCCGTCCTGTTGCTGACACTGGTACTCATTCCGGAATCCGTCTTGTCGCAAGGCGGACACGATCACCACGGCGGTGGAGCGGCCCAACCGGGTAGCGAATACCGTGTTGACGAAAAACCAATGGAACATCACCATCATGATGATGGCGGTGGTGAAGGCGATTTGTTTCGCACGCGGGGAGCGCACGACGATTTAGGAGCCTCTAAACCTGAAATGGTAAAGGACGAAGGCCTGCTTGCCAGAGGACGTAACATCTATCTCCATATGTGCGTCTTCTGCCATGGAAAAGACGGCAATGGCGGTGGTGCGGCGGTAGAATATCTTTATCCTTGGCCAAGGGATTTTCGCAGAGGAATATTTAAATTTAGATCCACACCCACCGACACTCTGCCCACAGACGAGGATTTATACAGGACCATTATTAAAGGTGTGCCTGGAACATCAATGCCTGCATGGGGCGATGCTTTAACGCCACAAGACACATGGGCGCTCATTAATCTGATCAAAAACTTCTCACCCCGCTTCAGCAAGGAACCTCAGGGAGAAAAAATCAAAGTAAATAATCTTACGCCAGCAACCCCCGAATTGATAGCCAAGGGCAAGGACCTTTTCACTAAACAGAAATGTGCTAACTGCCATGGAGAATCATTACGCGGGGATGGCGAACTGTCGGATTCGTTGTTTGATGCATGGAAACATGCCGTATTTGTGCACGACATAACAGTCCCCAGTTATTACAAAGGTGGCTTTGCAGAAGAAGATATATTCCGAACTCTGAGTTCCGGACTCGATGGCACTCCGATGGGTGCTTACTCGCACTTGCCAGAAAACGACCGCTGGGCACTGGTACATTACATCCGCTCCCGGTTCACCAAGGAATTTATAAAAGCTGCATTTGAAACGGACATCTATTCTTTCCGCAAAGACTTCGAAATAAATACGGATGTAGACAGCCCCATCTGGGATGGAGTCAAAACAACGAATCTGGTATTGCGACCACTTTCGGCCAGGCGTGATGCGGTAGAGGTTGTCAACTTCGCTTCCGTCAATAATGGCGAACAACTTGCCATCCGGTTAAAGTGGGAAGACCCGACCAAGAATGCGTTTTCCGAATTGACCCAGGATGTTTTCCGCGACGGCGCAGCGGTCCAGTTCGCCCTTGGCGATGTTACCCTGCACACACACGGACACAACGAACCTTTCTTTGGAATGGGCAATCGCGGGAAACCAGTCAACATCTGGCACTGGAAATCCGGCCTTGAAGAAACGCTTGAAGCTGAATCGGATATGGAGTACTCCACCGGAGGCGTTGATATGGATGCACTTATTTTCGGAGGCGTTATGTCAAACCCGGTCTTCCGGCTTAACGCAACGGGAGATAACGCGGTTGAAGAACTAAATGCCGAGGGATTCGGCACGGTCACTCCCCAACCTACTGAAAACCAGAATGTAGAAGGCTATGGCGAATGGAAAGATGGCATGTGGACGGTCGTGTTCTTGCGCGATATGCCCAAAACAGGAAAATGGGATGCCGATTTTACTCGCAAAGAACCGAGCCTGATCGCCTTTGCAATTTGGGACGGACTTAAAGAAGACCGCAACGGACGTAAAGTAATAAGTGTCTGGCAACGCTTGAACGTTCTCGATAAATAGTTTTGAGGCTCCTCTGGTGACAGCCTATCGCACAGTCAGGGGTCGGCTCATAATTGCTTGTGCAGTAATTTTCTGGATCAGCACCCTGCCCAACTTGTTCGCCCAAAGTATTCCAGCAAGTACTGATGCGGGAGAACTGCACAACCTCATTCAACCTCACCTTCCCCACCCCCTTGCAGAAGACAATCAACCCGTCGATACTCTCGATGTGGCTATCGCACTGAATCAGAATGCAGAACCTGTTGTGTTTTCAATTCCAGGATTCCACTCACTGGGATGCGCTAAATGCCACGAAGGAGAATCACTTCACCTCAAAGCCGCTGATCGAATGCGCAGGGTTTTGGCACGACTCAAAGCGATCCAACCCGATCTAACAGCAGTGCCGCTTCGTCAGTACATCATTCAATCCTGGTCCGATGCCCTGCTCGCCCCGCACCAACTGGCCCACGCTACATTCGACACCATTCGCATTTCGCCTGCCGCCATTTTAATTGATGACAAAGCATATCAGGAAGCGACACACCTTCACGAATCCCTTCACCTGACTCAAAAATTTGTCGGCCCGGCCAACGAGTTGGAAGCCTACGGACTTAATATTATTTCCGATCCGCGTTTTCTGATTTTAAATTTCCCTTATTTCGAAGATGTGGTAAAAACATTTTTCATGCCGGACTTTCCTCTGGTTCTGAACGATTTTTTTTCGCGTCCGGTCAAAGAAAAACTAAACGTCCCGCGAGAAGTTCAATGGTTCCTATCTCCCTTCAGTGCAGAGCAACTTGAACAACTGAAGCAATCGATAGAAAAAATGAAACCTCTGTTAAGCGAAGTCAGCCGCTTAAATCGCGAGCACCCAAGAGAAAGTGCCTACCTGAGTGAACAGGCCGGGAACCCCGCCCTCCTTCTTGAAATCGTGGCCGCCCATCACCTGCCCATCCCAGCACCCTCCATCTCGACAGAAACCCGGCGTAAAGCGTTTGAGCTGTTCGAGCTACAGATGAATAAAACCGACAACACGCGTCTGGGCTATAAAGTGAACCGAAAAAAAGAAGCTCTTCTATTCATCCAGCATCACTTAAAAGTGACGGCCCCCATCACCCGGCTGGCACTCTACTTCCAGCTTCTAAAGCAACGTTTCGTTAAACAGGATGGGAAAATCGCACTTGAAGTGAAGGAACAAGAAGAATTCAAAGCTTACACCCTGTCAAAAATTGAAGGCATCAGAAAAATGATCAACTACAAGGGACTCAGTAAGATTGAACGGGAAGCGGCGCAGAAATTAATCGGGCGAAATTAAAAAAGCCCCAACCCTGTCGTTGAGACAGGAACCGGGGCTTTAGGAGAATTTCTAGCTATTAAAGGCGATGCGCGGGGGTGATAGGCGCCGGGCCTTTCACATGGTCCTGCAACGTCTCGCTCTGAACCTTCTGCTGAAGATTGATCAATCCGTCAATCACCATTTCAGGGCGTGGCGGACAACCCGGGATATAAAGATCCACCGGGATGATCGTGTCGATACCCATCACTGTTGTGTAATTGTCGTAGAATCCGCCAGAAACTGTGCAGACTCCATAAGCGACCACCCACTTAGGCTCTGTCATCTGATTGTAGACTTTCAGCAAAATAGGTGCCTGCTTGTGACTGATGGTACCCACTACCATGAGCAGGTCTGCCTGGCGCGGTGAAAATCGCGGAAATGCCGCTCCAAAACGATCCAAGTCGTACCGGGGACCCGCCACAGACATAAACTCCATCCCACAACATGCGGTGATGAACGGATAGATAAAAAAAGAATATTTCCTCGCCCAGTTAATCGCCTGCGTCATCTGCGTTACGATGACATTATTTCCCAGGGTCATTTCCAAGTCAGATTGGTATAATTTGCCCATCCCATCAACTCCTTTACATGCTAGTTACTATTGAACTTTTGTATGCCCCCCAATATAAAAGATTTCCCGCCAAAAGCAAGGAAATCCCTCCCGCCAGAACCAATTTTCCGTATCCTGTCGTCACTTAAAAGAGATAACTCCATCGCACACTTGAGTTACGTTATTGCTCAAACGGCGAATGAAATGTATAATGGCATCACCCAAAAATAACGGAACTCAGTGGAGAAGCAATACCATGCATTACGAAGGCAATAAAGAAGCTAAGGGTTATACCAAATCGATTTCCGAAACCGAGCAACTGGTTCGGGCCAATCTGAGCAAGGACGAAAAAACCCTTGATATAACAGCAGGTTATGTCAAGGAATACGGCGCCAAGGACATCTCGAAATTCGAGTTTCTTAGTGAATTAACGTCGCTGGCCATGGGCACCAACCTCATGGGTCCCCAAGGAGTGAAGTGGCTGGCCCAGTCCAAAGTACTGATGAACCTGACCTCGCTCAACCTGTTTTATAACCAGATTGGTAACGAAGGGGTAAAATATATTGCGGTATCTGATAATCTGCTGAGCCTGCAGAATCTGATCATATCCGACAACGCCATCACTGACGAGGGAGCCATCTATTTAGCCAAGTTTCTGCCGCTGTTCACCAACCTGACCCGGCTCGATATACGATTGAACAAGATCAAAGAGGAAGGTAAAGAAGCACTCCGTAAAGCGCAGGAAAAGACCAATCTGAAACACCTGCTTCTGGACAAAGTCGAAGGCTTTCAGGTCAAAGCCTGACCACTCCCCGTAGGAATATATCCTGCGATGCCCAACCAGTTCCGATCTGCTTGAAGCGTTCTATTTAAAAATAGTTACTCTGTTTTCTTTGAAGAAGCTGCATCCTTTTCCTCTTGAAGAGGTGGTGGGCTTTTCCCCCAAATTTTTCAGCTGGCCTGTTGAATTTTTTCATGGGCTCCATCGGAAAACAATCCGGATATGATGCCCAGGGGGGTGCTCCATCTATACATTTCCAAGCTCAACGAAAATTTTTGGGGACTCTTTTAGACGTTATTCAGTTTTATCCGGTCGGCATCGAACACACTACGCGTATCAGTGAATTCGATTCCTATCCTGTCCAGACACTGCTCTACAGATTTGCGATTGTACACAAGCTTCCACAGCAGGTTGCCCATCTCCTGAACATTCTCCCGTAAATTAGAAAGACCGTCGTCGCGAATGACCTGGAACAAGTCTAATCCGATAGCCTTCCAGCGTTCGTTCATCCCACCGCATTTTTGGTAAAACTCCAGTTCCCTTTCAACCATCGGCCAGGTCCTGCGTAAAGGATGAGCCTTGATCGAAGCGGGAAACTGTCCCGCAAAATCACGCTCGATGGTTTTCACTTTGCCCAGATTCAGAAGATATCCTGTCAATTTGCCGTGAAGTTTTTTCATACTATGGATCTGCTCAGTCACCGGACCGATCCATTCGCCGCGCATCTCTCCAATCAATAACGGATCGGGATAGTCATTCAGTAATCGGCCCTGAATAGATTCCAGATTGCGGTAGAACTCTCTCAAAACAGCATTGAGATTACCGACGGTGACCGGATCATCCAGAGTTCTCGTTTCCTTAAGAGAAACGCTTTCCATCTCCAGCATGCGGTTTGAGTTTTCGATGAAGTTGATCTGGGGAATGCCAAGTAGACGTGAAAACGTTTCCGGAGAAACAGCCATATCGATATTGTAATTATCAGTGATCCACTGCCTCGTCCGGCGGCACTTCACCACATCGCGCAGAAAATTGACCAACTGTTCAAGCGGTTCACCGGTTTGTTCAAATGGGTCTAGGTTCTGCCCGTTACCGAGAATTTTTTCTAAAATACGTTTGGGGTCGCGCACAAAATACCCTTGGAGTGAAAAATCATTTATCCCCTTTTAGACGCGGGAAGTATCAAAAAACAAGATAGATCGAAAGGGCAGGCCGGATGTCTGAATGTCATGGCCCTGTGAGATATTTGAATCATTTTTGTTTGTTTTATTCTCTACAAAAATTGATATAATCCTTTTCGAATATGAACCCACACCAGAGCAATCAAAAATAACCAGCCACTGAAAAACTTTTTAAGCCGCTTGTAAATATGAATATTTTCTAACGAATAATTGAAACTTAATGCGCCGGGATGGTGAAATTGGTAAACACGCAGGACTTAAAATCCTGTGGCCGCAAGGCCTTACGGGTTCGATTCCCGTTCCCGGTACCATCTCAAAGGCTTCGGTAGTTTCCTGTTAGGCGCTAATTCTCGGTTTTGGTTTTGCCCGTTAGAAATTCTAGTACATCTTCAGCGGCTTGGGTGCCGTCACGAATACAGTCCGGAATACCAATCCCCGTATACGCGCTTCCTGTAACATAGAGTCCGGGAACAGCTTTTAACTCTTCCCAAACCGATTCGATCAACGCGGCGTGTCCCACCTGATATTGCACATTGGATTTTTTATTATGAAATACTTTGAGAAATACCGGCTCACGATCGATTCCCATGAGGTCTATAAGCTCCTCGCGCACCATGGTGCCGATTGCGTCTTCATCCTGTTCGGCCAAATCTTCCCGCATCGCTCCCCCTATAAAACATCTCAGCATGACACAGCCTTCGGGAACCCGCGCGGGAAACTTGGATGACGTCCACGTGCATGCCAGAATGCGCTTCCCTTCTGTTCTGGGAATGACGAACCCGAAGCCGTCGAGCGAATGTGGAAAACCTTCCTTCTTATAGGCAATGGAAACTGTGGCCGTGGAAACGTATCGAATGCGGTTGAGCAGTTCAGTGACTTTGGGAGCAGTCTGTTCAACCAGACGCGCCGTTATATTTGCTGGTGTTGCCAGCATGACCGCGTCTGCACTCATGGAACTGCCGTCATCGAGAGCCAAATCCCAGCCCCCCTCATTGCGGGAAAGACCCGCCACCTTCGTTCCAGCACGAAAGGTGATGTTGGTTGCTTTTTCAACCAGCGTCTCAACCATTTCATCCAATCCGTTTTTAAGCGTCATAAAAAGAGAGAACGGCTGTTTTCCCGCTGGCGCTTTCACCTGATGCATCATCTGTTGCCGCTTTCGTGCCAACATTCCCAGAATAAGAGAGCGATATTTCTGCTCTGTCTGCACAAACACCGGGAACGTGCTGTTGATGCTCATGAGTTCTGGATCAGATGCATAGATCCCCGCCAGCATAGGCTCTGCCATTTTCTCAAGCGCTTCTTCACCCATTCGTCTTCTCACAAATGACGCGAGACTTTCATCATCATTGCCCTTTTTTTTGGGGATAAACAAATCCATTCCCATGCGAATTTTCGCCGACCAGCTAAATAAAGGACTAAAGATAAAAGGCATGAACTTGGTAGGAATCATTAGGCTCAATCCATCGGGCATGGTCACCAGTTTATTGTTGAGATAAACATAAGTGCTTGGATGGTCTGGGTTGGTTCCTGTAAGACGGTCAGCGAGGCCCAGCTTCTTGCACAACTCAATGGCCTGTGGTTTTTGTGAAATAAAAGAGTCGGGTCCGTGCTCAACGATGAATCCATCGAATCTCATCGTCGAAATTTTTCCACCAAATTTTTCAGCAGATTCGAGAAGGACACACTCAATGGAAGCGCCTTGGGCGATGGCTTCATGAATGCGATAAGCCGCGGCCAACCCGGCGATACCACCACCTATGATGACGATTTTTTTCATTTGGATTAAATGACAGTTTTATAATAACAGTTCTAAGTCTCCCCAGCCTCCCACGCTTCGCTCTGGACAGGCCTCTTTAAAAAGAGGGGTCCATTAAAGTTCCCCCTTTTAAAAGCCGAAGGTGCTCGGCAAAGTAGGGGGTTAGGGGGATTTAAAATCAAAACCGGACCACTTCCAGGTTTTTGAAGCGAGGCGAATCAGTGAGGAAAATACAATCTTCGTAAAGCAGGTGATTCCTCCTGAGGTCTATTTTCTTAAGTGCGGTCAAATTGGGAGTATCGTGCAAGGAATCAAGACCATCACGCGTGATGCTGTTGCCGTTCAAACGCAGTTCCTGCAACTTTCCAAGATGCCGAGACAAAACCAAAGTTTTTATCGCCAAATCCCCAATGGAAACATCGCCAGCCTTGAGGCTGGTGAGGTTAGAAAAATTTCCAGAAGCGGCCAGATGCTGGATTCCTTTTTCTTTAATTTCGTTTTTATTGAGAGTGATTTCCTCCAGATTCTTCAGAGTCGCCGATTTCGCTAACGCCAAAATACCCGCAGGCATAATTCCGCAGTTCTCAAGATTCAGGCTGTTCAAACCGGAGAAAGCTTTCGACTCCGCCAGGATAATCGCCCCCCGGTTCCTGATAGAATTATCCATCAGATTAAGCGACTTGAGGGATGCCAGNTGCTCGCTTTGAGCCAACGCGTTGAGCCCAACATGNTCAAAATGATTATTTCTCAATAACAAAGTTTCAACGCCTGCCAACTGATCTGACCGAGCAAGAGCAATCAGTCCTTTATTCTCCAACCGTTTTCCACTGAGGTTCAATTCGGTTCCCGAAAGATGTCTTTTTATAAGAATACGAATACGCAAATCCATAAGAGCCGTTGCGGTGGAGAGATTATAATTATTATCGTGCAGTTCAAGAACTGTTAGCGATTCCAGATTTTTTGATTGCGCGATGGCGCTTGCGCCTTCGTTACCTATAGAGTTTGAATCAAGCATTAATTGCTCTAAACCGGAAACCATGGGGGACCTTGCAAGCGCTCCTGCACTTTCGTCACCGATCTTGTTCCAGCCCAGATTAAGATGTTTGACAGGAGCAAACGCGCCCGTCTGTAACCAGTCGGCAACGGTATCGTCTCCTATTTGATTACGACGCAGATTAAGCCGCGACAACGAAGCGGTGGCCGTGCCATCAGGAAATTGAGTCAACCGTTTTTCACCAATCCGGTTCAACTCCAGGTCAAGCGTTGACAGCTGGCTTAAGTTGCCCGACTTGATTAAAGCCAGTGCTCCCGAATCGCCAACCTGATTTTTAGTTAAATTGATTATTTTCAATTTACCCAAGGTTTTAGATTCGGCAATAGCAAGCGCACCATCATTTCCAATCTCGTTCGAGTCCAGAATCAAGGTGGTGAGGCCCGCCAATGAATCACATTGTGCCAAAGCTTCGACGCCTTTACAGGTAAGCTCATTAAAACTCAGGTCCAGTTGGGTCAAATGCGATAAATCTTTCATCCGCGCAAGAAAAAGAACACCGGCATCACCCAACCGCTCATAACTTAGATCAAGACAGGGGTTTCCAGTAGCGACACTCTTTTGCAACAAACTAACAATATGTAAATCGTTTTTATTGGGTTCCATGTTCGGGTCAGTCTTCGGAAGGACAATCGGATTTAAATACGGTAAGGCTATTGAGCCTGTTCGACTCCTGCATCAACTCTAATCCTTCAGGGTCGACAAGGTTATATTTCAAATTAAGTTCACATAAAGCAGGAAGGCCCGGTGCATTGGCCAGGGCTTTCATTCCTTCATAACCAACACGATTGGCATCGAGATGCAAGGTCTTCAAGTTTTTCAATTTCATAGAATTCGCGAGCGCACATGCTCCCCGGTCGCCAACCCGGTTAAATGACAGGTCCAACGTTTCCAGATTGCCTAGTGTGTCCGACTCGGCCAAGGCAACAGCTCCATCGTCAGAGACTCTATTGGTATACAAACTCAAGTAGCGCAGTTTGGTGACCTGCTTCGATTCCGCCAGCGCTATGGCCCCCTCATCGCGAATGATATTTTCGTATAACCACAGCTCTCTCAGTGGAGCAAATATTTCCGCCTGAGCCAATTCCTCCAAACCTAAATCCTTAATCTTGTTTGTGTGCAGATAAAGGATCTCAATATCAGGCAGAGAAATATTTTCCGCCAATTCATACGCGATCTCGTTATTAATCCCCTTGTTAGAAAAATCCAAGGTTTTACCGTCTTTACTCAGGCCCCGTTTGATCCATTTGCGAATATAGAACAGATCTTCGGATTTTATGGGACGAGCTTCATTGGGCATGGAAGTAGCTCCAAATGTAGTTTTTCATGGTCCAGTAATCATTTCTGGATATAGGGTTAAGCCATTTATTCTAGCGATGTCCCCTGAAAAGTAAAGAGATAATTCTGCCAGCCCCAAGAGGCCCCGGCAACCGTGCCAGACTGTGAAATATGCTATGCTTCCTGCCTATGGAAAATACATTTTATACTCATTTAAAATCAGGCCGACTCTGGGGATTCCTACTGGCGGGGATACTCTGTAGTTTAATAGGAGCTTGCTCCAGCGGCACCACAGATACCCGGCAGGTGTTCCGCATGCCAATCAGCAACGAACCGCCGACCCTCGATTGGACACTGGCTACAGACAGCGTCTCCTTCGACATTCTGACCAATATTATGGAAGGGCTGACCCAATATGACTCAAATATGGAGCCCGTCCCGGCGATAGCTAAGCGTTGGGAAATTTCAGATAATGGGAGAATCATCACCTATTACCTGCGTGACGATGTGTTTTGGACGGATGGCCAACCCGTTAAAGCCGCTGATTTTGAGTACTCCTGGAAGCGCCTGCTCAACCCTGCCACTGCCGCTCAATATGCCTATTTTCTTTTCGACATAGAAAACGCTTACGAATACAACTCAGGCAAAATTACTGATTCTTCCAATGTAGGCGTATCCGCTAAAACTGACTTTATATTAGAGGTGCGACTGAAAAAACCGGTCGTTTATTTTCCCAGCATCACCACCTTCATGGTGACTTTTCCTCAACGCAAAGACATCGTTGAAAAATACGGCGACCGTTGGACGGATCCCGACAAAATAGTAACCAACGGGCCTTTCAAACTCACCGAATGGAAACACGAGTACAAACTTGAACTCTCAGCAAACGACAAGTTTTACGAAGGTCGGCCTTCTTTAGATGCAGTCCTGGCTTATGTGGTCAGGGAAAAAACCACCGCCCTGACTCTTTACGAAACCGGAGAACTGGAAATGGTGGAACTGCCACCGGTCGCTATCCCCCATTTTAAAAAGCATCCGGAATACGACAGCCTGCCTCAGTTACGTGGATATTATTACGGAATAAACGTTACCAAGCCTCCATTTGATAATCCGCTTGTCCGTAGAGCATTCGCCCACTCCATAGACCGGTCTCGCCTCCCTCTATTGCTCAAGGGAGGTGAATTCCCCACTTCTTCATGGATTCCAAAAGGGATGTTTGGATACAACCCGGATATTGGAGCGAAGTTTAATCCGGTCACTGCCCAAAAACTCCTTGCGGAAGCTGGTTATCCTGGCGGAAAGGGATTTCCTGAGACCGTAGCAATGTATAATACGAATGATACAAATCGCTTGATCGGAGAATTTCTGCAAGCGCAGTGGAAAGAGCACCTCAATGTCGACATTCAGCTTGAAAGCCAGGAGTGGAAAGTTTTTCTCAATAGACTTCAGGTTGATCCGCCCCAGATTTTCCGTCTGGGATGGGGAGCCGATTTTCCCGACCCAGACAATTTCATGAATCTGTTTATATCCACAAGCGGGAACAATCGTCTGCGCTGGAGTAACTCTCGCTACGACGAATTGGTCGCACTGGGAGCAACTCTCAATAATCCCGAGGAAAGACAACGCGTGTATGATGAAGCTCAGCGGATTTTAACCGAAATCGATACAGCGATGATTCCGCTATTCGTATCAACGCAAAATTTATTAATTCAACCCTATGTCAATGGATTTGAAATAAATCCGATGGAATTGATGTATCTCAAAAAAGTCAGCCTTGAAAAACTAAATCGGGAAGTATTGAATCTATTACGAAACGGTGGGTAGATAAACAATTGAGTGGATAACTACTAAATAAAAGTTACGATGGGGACACTTGCACGGAATTTTGCGCCAAAATAGGTTCCACATGATTCCAAGCGTCATCGGCCGTAATAGAAGTCATACACTTCATGTGGGAACAATCAGGAAACCTTCCATCCTTAAAACAGGGATGACACTCAACCTCATGGATAATAACACTGCTATGCGCGTCTGGCGGTGCCCACTGGCGAGGGTCGGTTGGACCAAAAATTCCCACACAGGGAATTCCCATGGAAGCCGCGATATGGTTTGGCGCACTGTCATTACCTATAAAAATACTGCACCGGCGAAAAATGGACGCCATGTCGCCAAAACTCAAATCCGTGACATCTAGGCAATCCGGACAGGAGCGAGTAATGCTATTAGTAATTTCCCTGTCACTGGGTCCACCACACAGAATGACCCGACACGACCTCTCACTTTGAAGCCTTTGAATTAACTCAATATAATTTTGTGCCGGCCAGCGTTTTGTGACCATGGTGCTTTTAGCGCTATCGCCTCCTCCTGGCGAAATAGCTATCATCTCTTCATCGGAACCGATACCATACCTCTCCAAAAATAAGCCAAGGAAATCCTTTTCTTCATCGCTCAAAAAATAATATGTCTGCCTATAAACCGCAGGAATATTCATCTTCCTCAACAAGTCAAGATATGACTCCCGCTCATTCTGAACCTGGCAAACTATAGTCGGATGAGTCAGAAACACCCCTTCACGTCCGCGCCCGAATCCTACTCGCACGGGAACACCTGTCAAATAAACCAGCAAATTAAATGGCCAGTCCCGATGAAGAATAAATGTCAGGTCAAACTCTTCTTTACGCAATTTTAAAATAAGTCGAAAAAACTCCAGCACCCTGCTGGGTAATCTTCCATGATAAAAAATGTAATCGTCCGCAAGAATTATGCGGTCGATGTTTGGGTTATTCTCAACCGCGGCATAGGATGACCGCCCTACCACCAGGACAATCTCAGAGTGAGGGAAATGTTTTCGAAGTTGGTCAAAAAAAGGTGAAGCCACTAC
>PCCT01000037.1 GCA_002731985.1 Nitrospinota bacterium | reverse complement strand
ATACAACTGATCTTTAATTAAAAAATCGAGAGGCTGTTTTCAAAATGACTTGAAAGGCCGTCTCGAGAACTAGTAGGAGAGTATCAGAATGACAGCTGGAACAGTAAAGTGGTTTAATGAGAGCAAGGGTTATGGTTTTATCGAATCAGAAGATGGAGTGGATTGTTTTGTTCATTTCTCTGAGATTCAAGGCGAAGGATTCAAAACTCTGAACGAAGGTCAGGCTGTTGAATTCGAGAAAACTATGGGACAAAAAGGTCCTCAGGCTTCTAAAGTAGTGCCTAAGTAATTCGATTCCATTGATCTATCACCGGCAGAGCTCACGCTCTGCCGGTTTTTTCATTTCAACTTGTAGCTCTGAACCTAAAAGGAAACAGCAAAAATGCACCAAGTTAAAGTTTATGATAGTTCTGGTAACCTTAAAAAAGTAATTTCAGTCAAAGCATTGAACAAACGTTCTGACAATTTGATAGAAAGTCCTTCTCAATACAGAAAAAATCGAGGGAACGCGAAACCTCCAGCCGCCCCCATTGAAAGCACCAGCGACAAAGCAAAATAAGCCTGAACGACCGCCAGGTCAGTTCATACCAATATTAAGTTTTTGAGACCAAGTGTTGTTTAAGGGGGGAGTACTGTTGTTTGATGAGGTCAATCGGGAGCGTGAATAGCCCCCTATTTTCCGTCTTCCTCTTCATCATCGAGGTCTTCTTCCTCTTCAACATCTTCTATTTCTACATCTTCAAACTCTTCTTCTTCCTCTTCGATTTCCTCTATCGCTTCTTCACGCACAAATTCCGGATATTCCAATTGTTTCAGGAATTCCGATTCACCCAATGCGTTGAATCCTTCATCAGTGTACGGGTTCCCTTCGACATAAAGCCTCAGCAAATTGCCCATGCTTTCTGACTCGGCAATTGTTTTCATCCCTTCATCACTGACATCGTTGTACTCGATCATTAAATGAGTCAGTTTTTTAAAGTACTCAGACTCAACAATGCAATCGATTCCCTTGTCTCCTATCTTGTTACGGTCCAGTGACAGCAGGGTAACCGATTCCATATTCTTTGATTCCGCAAGTTTGCATATACCCTCTTCCGTAATTTTGTTCAGCTCAAGATACACTTGGGTCAAGTTGCTGAATCCTTCGAAGTCTGCGATGAAACCACACTCAAGGTCACCTATTCCAAGATTACTTAAATCGCATACCATGCCCTCATCAGTTTCTTTAATGCGCCTGCGCAACAAGTTGAGGATAAGGAATCCTTTGAGTGCGTCCTTTCCAATATCAGTGAGACAGTTGGCTGTTAGATCAACTTTTTGAACATTGGGGAAATTGGGACTCTTGGCAAATTCGATGGCACCCTCATCGGTGATACCGTTTTTGCGCAAATCCAGAATTTCCAGCGTAGATAATTTGGTAGATCCCGCAAGATACTTCAGGCCTTCATCACCCAATTTATTTTCTGCCAGTACCAGTGCAGTCAAACCATTTAACTGGTCAGACCCTGCAACAAAACGTGCGCCCTCTGGCCCGATATCGTTATGCGCCAATCGAAGTGATTTCAGGCTGGGAAGCTCTTCAGTTTCCACCAGTGCCTTGATACCCTCATCTCCAATTTTATTGCGGTACATTTTTAAAGATTGGAGATTCTGTAAATTTTTTGACCCGGCGATTGCTACTGCGCTTTCAGGGGTCAATTTATTATTACTTATGGTCAGCCTCTTCAATTGCTTGATAGAGCGCGAGCCAGCAAGTGCCTGGGCGCCGTTCTCACCAAGTTTTATAAAACTGAAATCGAGAGTTTCATAATCACCGCTTAATTTGAATCCGTTACGGATCGTTCCCTCAATATTGTAGTACTTGTTTTTTGTTGCCATTAAATACTCCCTAACAATAATTTTTCAGGCCGTGGAATAATTCTACATCAATTTTTTATTAAGCGAATACAAACTTTGCAATTTACGAGAAAACATTGTTGAAAAATTTTATCAGGCTTTTGAAGTATGCGCTATCATGCGCCATCATCATATCGTTGTGCCCTACCCCTTCCAGAATATCAAGCTCCTTATGCTTTGATCCTGCATTTTGATGATTTAACACAGCTTCCTGAGGGACAATCAAAAAATCATCTTCCCCATGCATAATAAGAATCGGACATTTTACCAAACGTATCTTCTCACTATTGTTGAACAACTTGTTCTCTTCCGGTGTTATTTTCGCAATGTGAAGACCTCGCCTTTTTACCAGGGGTATCGGGTCTGCATATCCACTTTCAAGAACACAACAGGATATCTCAGAAAACTGGACACACAGTTCAATAGCAGGAGCACTGCCAAGTGATCGCCCCATCACACAAACTCGCTTTTGTAGTTTTCCCCTATCTTTAAGATAATGGTAAATGATAGAAGCATCTTTTAATGCATTCCGTAGAGAAGGCGTACCCTCACTTTTACCATATCCTCTATAATCGCAAACGACCAATTCACAGCCTAACNCATTAAAATAATTCGCCAACTCATCATAATCTGAAACGGTTTCACCATTTCCGTGAAAAAATAGCAGACTGAATTTAGCGGTCGCGGATGGGTGACGCCGCACATGTACCTTGCAACCCGGGTCCACCTCAACGAATATTTCATCCGCTGCCTCTGGTCCGGATGATCCGTCTGATCTGGGGAAAAATAGGTTTTGGTTGAATTCACTGGAATCAAAAATGGATGCCATCAGAGTGCCCTTTGTATTGTCCGAGTAACTGCTTGTTTTAAAGCACAATAAAAATGGCTGATTAAGGGTGAAAATCGTTGAAATTTTCCGGTAAACATGAAAAGATGTTGCCCCAAAAATCTATACGCATTCTATCCTGATTTACGGATTATCATATCGTAACCCATCGGGCAGTTTTACTGTCCTACTTCGCAAGCTAAGGAGATGTCATGTTACTGGAAAGCGCACCAATTGAGAAACTATTTAAGTCACTAGAAGCAGTTCACGAAAAAGCTCGTAAAAATCTGGGCCGTCCACTGACGACCGTTGAAAAAAATCTGTACAGTCATATGGGTGACACCGACTACTCCAAGCTGGAACGTGGAGTGTCTGACATAGTTCTTTCACCGGATCGAGTTGCCATGCAGGACGCGACCGCCCAGATGGCGATCCTTCAGTTTATGTCCGCTCAAATGGCAGAGGTTGCCGTTCCCAGTACAGTTCACTGTGATCACTTGATTCAGGCCCATGTGGGCGCTGACAAGGATCTCGTCGCGGCTGAAGACCTTAATAGAGAGGTCTATGAATTCCTAAGGTCTGCCGCGATGAAATACAATATGGGATTCTGGAAACCGGGCTCCGGTATCATTCATCAGGTGGTTTATGAAAATTATGCGGTCCCCGGTACCATGATGGTCGGGACGGACTCTCACACGCCAAATGCTGGCGGAATGGGAATGATCGCCGTTGGTGTTGGCGGAGCAGACGCTGTTGATGTAATGACCGGTCAGGGCTTCACCACCAAAATGCCAAAACTCGTAGGAATACACCTCAAAGGCAAATTGAATGGCTGGACTGCGGCAAAAGACGTCATCCTCAAAGTTGCCACCATGCTAACGGCTAAAGGCGGAACCGGCAAAATTGTTGAATATTTCGGTGAAGGTGCGAGAGCTTTGAGCGCCACCGGAAAGGGCACTGTCACTAACATGGGTGCAGAGATTGGAGCTACGACCTCCACCTTTGGTTATGATGACCAAATGGAGCCTTACCTCCGCGCTACTGACCGTGCTGTTATAGCGGATCTGTGTAAGCAATATGCCGATCATCTACGGTCTGATGCTGAAGTTGAAAGTGATCCGGAAAAATACTACGACGAGTTTCACGAAATCGATCTCGATCAATTAGAGCCACATATCGTAGGTCCACACACTCCAGATCTTGGGCGTCCGGTTTCCGCCATGGCGGCTGAGGTTGACGAAAAGGGATATCCTGCGGAACTTTCATCGGCTCTTATCGGGTCCTGTACCAACTCGAGCTACGAGGATATGAGCCGCTCTGTCAGTCTGGTTCGACAGGCTAAAGCTGCTGGAATTAAATTGAAATCTAATTTCCTGGTCACACCGGGATCGGAGCAGGTTTATCAGACCATCAAACAAGACGGGATCCTCGGTGAGTTTGAAGAAGCTGGCGCAACCGTTCTGGCCAATGCCTGTGGACCTTGTATCGGGCAATGGAAAAGGGAAGACAAACAAAAAGGCGAAGCTAACAGCATCCTGACCTCATACAACCGGAACTTTGCCAAGCGAAACGATGGCAATCCGGAAACACTGGGATTTATCAGTAGTCCTGAGCTGGTTGTTGCAATGGCATTCGGTGGGTCTATGAAGTTCAATCCTATGACAGATACATTGAAGGATAAGGACGGTAATGATTTCAAATTCGACCCGCCAACAGGAGATGTACTTCCTGTCAACGGTTATTCTTCCAAGGACAGCGGCTATGAGGTACCGACTAAAACTGGCGAAGTCGTTATTAATCCTTCCAGCGAGCGACTTGCATTTCTGGAGCCTTTCGACAAGCAGGATCCGGTCGCCGACTACAAGGATTTGCCTTTGTTGCTGAAAGCTCAGGGAAAATGTACCACTGATCATATTTCCCAGGCTGGACCATGGTTAAAATTCAGAGGTCATCTGGATAACATCAGCAACAACATGTTTCTGGGCGCGACCAATGCATACACAGGTGGAACAGGAACGGGGAACAATCCAGTTTCGGGGGAGAAGGATGTCGAGCTCAATAAAATCGCTCGAAACCTGAAAGACCAGGGATTGGGATGGGTGGCCGTGGGTGATGAAAATATTGGTGAAGGCTCCAGTCGCGAGCATGCAGCAATGGAACCACGCCATATGGGCGCCCGTGCATTCATCGCTAAATCTTACGCCCGTATTTTTGAGGCTAATCTTAAAAAACAGGGAGTGTTGCCGTTGACCTTTGGTAACAAAGACGACTACGAAAAAATTCAGGAAAAGGATAAGATAACCATCTCCGGCCTGGGTCAATTGACTCCTGGAAAAACTTTAACCGTAACACTCAATCACGATGGTGGTGGTAGTGATGAAATTACTGTCGGACATACCATGAACGCGGATGAGATTCAGTGGTTCTACCACGGTTCGGCTTTGAATTACGTCGGATCACAGAAGTAAGATTAAGTTAAGCTTAAAGATATAAAGGGCAAAAATAAAACCCCAGGATCCTTAGGGACCCTGGGGTTTTTTGTATTTACAATTATTGAGGCCTGTGAATAAGCGCCAAAACTATTTAGTCGAGCACAAATTTTCTCAATTCCTTCAAAGCATTTTCCGCAAGAAGTCCTATTTTTTTTCCTTTGTATTTTTTGGCGATGCTGTCAAGAATGTAAGCGTCATATTTTTTGGGCCGGTAATCAGGATTCAAACCTAACTCATCTTTGGAACTTGGGACCTTACGCTTGAAAAACATAACGCTCCTTCTACTAATAATAAGAAAGTTCTTAACAGTTTTCCCCCAAGCTTTTCACAGGGAAAATGCAAAAAAGAAACATGAGCTACTTTATATATTAGTTATGGGGAATATCCTAAAAAAGCTGGGGAAAATTGTCAAGATATTTTGAAGGTACCCGCAGACCACAAAAACAGCACTATACCCTAAGTGACAGTATTAAAAAGGTTTAGCTATTAGGTGAGGAAAGCNAGATCCATCCCTTCTTTTTGCCATTTCTCCAGGTGATTCGGGTCCATTTTCCTTTAGTTTGGGTGGGATAGACTTTAGCACCTGCTCTCAGGCGGTTGCATACTTCTCCATCTGGTTTCAAATGGACATGATGCGTCTTTTGAAGAATTAAATAGTTATCCAATGTACAGGGAGTTAACTGGCTGGTTCCGGACTTAGTTGGAGGGATTTTTCCTGATGATATACACCATCTTTAATAATTTTAAGTATCAGGTTTGGCTTAAAAGGAGTATTTTCTTTCCTGCCGTTAATCACAGCTATCTCAAGAGCGTGCCGCTTATCGCCTAATTCTTTGATAGCGATACTTTCCAGTGTATCTCCTGCTTGCACCCGGTAAATATCCAAATGTTTGGGCTTGTACCGTCGGGTATCTCGAGAGTGTTTTTTCCCACCGTAAACCAGCCCTTGCAAACGGGTAAGGTAAGAGTTCTGGTTTTTTTTAAGATCAGAATATTTTCGTGACAGAGACGAAGCCATTTGCCCGGCTTTAACTATCCGCTCTTTAGTTTCTGGATGACTTGCCTGAAAACTATGATAAGCATGACCACTCATGATCTCTTGTTTTCTCAGGTTTTTTAAAAATTTGACCATACCCACAGGCTGATAGCCAGCGTCAGAAGCATTCATCATGCCCAACGCATCCGACTCCAATTCTGCCTCACGACCATAGCCCATATTGATTTGCTGAAACATCGCGGAACTCACCATCAACCATTGCCCGGCATTTTTCGGACTGGCTATTGCCCCGCCAATACTCAGAATTTGAGAGCCAATGGACCGGATCATCATTTTAACGCCGTGATGCAAAGTAACATGCCCTATTTCATGACCAATCACAGAGGCCAGTTCCGCTTCACTGTTGAGAGCGGCGAGTAATCCCCGGGTAACATAAACATAGCCACCTGGAAGTGCAAAGGCATTTATCTCCGAGCTATCCACTAATTTGAAAAAGAATTTAGGGAATTCTTTATTGACCAATTTGGAAACAAGGGTCTGCCCAATCTCGTTGACGTACAATTGAAGGGCTTTGTCCTGGTAGATGCCATACTTTTGAACAACTTCATTGTCAGCAGAGCGGCCCATGTTGAGTTCTGTTTCTTTTGAAATGAAGGGAACAGAATAAACAGACGAAACTGAGACAACAAGAAGGAGCAGTGTCACCGGCAATATAAAGAGTGCTACTCTAATTATTTTGCGCTCAGAAAACATAGTTAGTGGTAGGCTGAGCCAGGTCAAGCCAGTGTTTCAAGTTTCTTAAGCTGGGCCTCAACGAGACCAATATTGGAGTGGTCGGAAAATTTAGTTGTCATTTCGCGCAAGGTCAGCAACGCACCATTCTGATCTTTGCTCAACTCATAACAACGTGCCAGACTCAGGTAAACATGAAATAACGGATACTTATTCTGGCTTTCAATAATAGTTTTATAAGCAACAATTGCGCCCTTGTAGTCCTTTTTGCCTTCAAGAGAATGTGCCATTCCCACACTCGCAAGCTGATATGGAAGCTTGGCAGGAGAGGTGTCTGTCAAAACATCTTTATACAAGGGAATGGCGCGATCATATGCCCGCGTATTATAAAGTTCATCTGCAAGAATAAGGGTAGCTCTTTGTTTTTGTGGGCCTTCACTGAATTCACTCAGCAAGTTTTCCATTTTACTAATTACTTCCTGAGGTTTAGTGCCTTTAGCCGCCTTGGCCTGTTCCATCTCATAATAAAGAGATTCCATCCGCAGAGTTTTTACATTTTTGTTATATTTAATCCCTACACCTGCCAAAACAACAAGAACCAAAACGGCCACAACCGACATGATTCCTGTTTTGTGTTTTGAACCATAAGCAATTAATATGTCAGTAGTTGATATAAATTGATCAGGCTGGTTTAATAATTCTTTCCGTTTAATTCTTACACTTTTGGCCATAGTCTTGCGGTCTCCGGGACAACGATGATTTTGATGATAATTAAATAAGTAGTTGGTTAATAACTTATTATAATCTCAAATGAATTTTGCTTACAAGTCAATTCTCTTCTCCTGTTGGCAGTGTATTTTGCTTGTAGGTATATGCGACAAATTATATATAATGATTTTGACGGATAGTCAGGATTTAGCTATACAGGGTTGTGAGGACTAAAGTTCATGAAAAACAAACGCATAACTATTGTGGGAGCAGGTAGTTGGGGGACAGCTTTATCCATTCTACTATCCAGGAATGGGCATGATGTTGACCTATGGGTCTATGAGCAGGATTTATGTGCACAAATCAAGGATAAGCGGGAAAATGCATTTTTCCTACCTGGTTTTCCAATCCCGGAACCCATCCACCCAACCAACTCACTGGAAGAAGCAATCGGCGATAATGAGGTTGTCCTCCTAGTCGTTCCCACTCATATTGTCAGGAAAATGGCAAATGATCTGGCACCATTGTTAAATTCAAATAGCCTGATTATAAATGCTGGCAAGGGGATAGAGAATGAGTCTCTGTACACCATTCGCCAAATACTAAAAGATACTCTTCCTGATAACTGTCATCTGGCCACTTTATCGGGGCCCACTTTTGCTGTTGAAGTTGCACGAGGAGTTCCATCTGCAATTGTCGCGGCGGCAGAAACGGATGAACAGGCCGTGCGTATTCAGAAAATATTTTCCTGCCCTTTGCTGAAGGTATTCACCAGCACAGACCCATTGGGAGTTGAAATTGGAGGTGCCTTGAAAAATGTTATGGCTATCGCCACTGGAATTGCTGATGGTCTAGGTATGGGCCATAACGCCAGAGCCGCGTTGATCACTCGCGGGTTGGTAGAAATCACACGCATTGGAACGGCTCTGGGGGCCAGACCAGAAACTTTTTCGGGACTTTCGGGTTTGGGTGACCTTGTTCTGACCTGCACGGGTGAACTCAGCAGAAATCGGCAGGTGGGACTCAAAATTGGTCAGGGAGAAAAACTCGACGATATCACAAATAATATGAAAATGGTGGCAGAGGGAGTTCTCACTGTAAAATCTGCTCATGCTCTCAAATTGAAATTAAATATTCAAGCTTCCATCATTGATGAAACGTATAAAGTTTTGTACGAATCCAAACCACCGCAACAGGCGGTAGAAGATTTGATGCGCGTCAACATCACCTCCGAATTCGCGGGTGTAAAGGGCCTGTAATGAATAAGAACGTTTTACAGAAACTTTTGCGCGATTTGTACAATCACAAAATTGACCCCAAACAAGCCGCAGACCTGTTATCCACCCTCCCCTATGAAAATTTAGATTTCGCAAAAGTCGATCACCATCGCTCCCTTAGAAGTGGTCTGGCAGAGGTTATCTACGGCCAGGGGAAAACCAGTGATCAGGTTATTTCAATCATTAAATCTTTGCATAAAGCAGGAAACGATATTCTTACAACTAAGCTCGATAGTGAAGTTTATAAACAGATTAAGAAAAAGCTACCAGCAGGTGCTGTTTATAATGAATCGTCGCGCACTCTGATTATACAAAAAGCCAAGAAGAAAAAGAAAATGGGTCACATCACGCTAGTATCGGCGGGCACGTCCGATATTCCCATCGCTGAGGAGGCCCAAATTACAGCGGAGCTTTTTGGCAGTAGAGTTGAAACAATTTTTGATGTCGGTGTCGCTGGAATTCATCGACTGCTTGACAAAGTAGATGGCTTGCGCCAGGCACGCGTGGTTATCGTGGTGGCGGGAATGGACGGTGCTCTGGCTGGAGTGGTGGGCGGACTGGTCAGTTGTCCCGTTATCGCTGTCCCAACCAGCGTGGGATATGGAGCGTCCTTTGGCGGAGTTGCCGCATTACTAACCATGCTGAACAGTTGTGCTACAGGTGTTGCGACCGTTAATATCGATAATGGATTCGGTGCGGGTTGCATCGCGCACAAGATCAATCTGCTGGGCGAGAACGAAAGTAGTTGATCAAACGTTTCATCCCCTCTTCCTGTGCTACCACCGGCTGATAAGCAAAATCATTCTTCGCACGAGAGATATTAAAGTAGTGTGATTTAGCCAGTTGCGCCGCCAGGAATCGGGTCATTGGCGGTTCATTTTTGGCTCCTATTATTTGATAGACACTTTCCAGCATTCTCCCTAACAGGGTAGCGCTCTGAAAGGAAATTGATCTTGTCACGGTCGGAAGTTTCAATTCTTTCAGCAGACCGTTGATCCA
>PCCT01000036.1 GCA_002731985.1 Nitrospinota bacterium | reverse complement strand
GATGTTTTCCGGATTTGAAAACTTAGTATCCTTATTGTCTGCCGGACGCCCCTCCTTGGCTCCTCGCCAACGTGTATTCTTGGCCAAGCGACCCCCAAGCTCCTTCATCCAGTAATCAAAGTCTTCCCTTAATGGGACAACCTTGCCGCCAACCGTATCCCCAAGCAAACCCGTGATGAGACCTATGAGAATATTTCTTTGGTTGAAAGGATCCGTAGTTTCTGGAAATTGTTTCATCAGTTTTTGAAGCAACTCGCCTATGATCTCCGTTGTGGCATTGGCCTTTCGAAACAGCTTTATCCCTTCTTCTGTCAAATCCTCGCTGTCCGCCCCGAAATGATGATCTATCTCAATCACCGGAAAATTTCGCGTAAAAAATTTATCCGATAATACAGAATAAAAAGGCACCAGTTTGGTGTTTGCTGTATCGCATACAACGATAGCATCCACACTTTTTCCTGCGCTCTCTATCTCATCTTCCGTTTTGAGTATCCGGATGGAGTTGTATTCAAGAATATTTATGAGGTAATCCAGATTCTCATTCAATCCGTTCTCAAGGACTATAGACGCCTGTTTGTCCATCAACCTGAGAAATAGGGCTAACGACATCATGGACCCGACTGAATCGGGATCAATATCACCGCAGAAAATAAAGTTTTCCTTTTCCCCAATCAGCGCGACGACTCGGTCGATATTCTTGGCCCAAGCCTCGCCTTCAATAGGATGCTTTTGCGACATGACAAAAAGTCTTACCTTTGCAGACTAATAATTTCAATAGGTTATTAAGTTACAACGCTGTTCGAGAAAAACTCAAGAACTAAAAAATAGGAGCCTGAAATTCTACAGGGAGGATATTCACAACGCTTTCAAGGTATTAGTTGGTCGCCGGAAAGGGTTTGTCCAGCAATTAGTTAACTATGACCAGGGTCTTGATTGAACATTTCGTCATAGTCATCATCATCTATTTCACTCAGGCCCGACCTCAGCCAGTCTGTGTCTTCCAATACATCGTTGTCATCCTCCGCCAGATCAATCAATCCGCCCACCTTAGCGGCTTCATCAGGGAGGGTGGTTTGACCCACTTCAAGCAAATCGGTGCTCCCGCATGAACAGGCCGACTCGCCCAGTTTGACCTCGGTGGCCTGCAACAAAACCATCTTCATATCGCACTTCTGACAAACAAACTCGCGGTGCGTTTCTACGATGTCAGCATCTATCAATCGTTCCCGGCACTGACTGCAAAATATACGCATGCTTGGAACGTAATCAACTATATTATTTTCTATGCCGCAACTACGGCACTCTATCAACAAATCATAAGGCGTTTTACTGTTCATGGCGCTTCAAATATCCTTAAATAAGATGGCTCAGGACTTAGGTTCGTCGGGCGACATTCCTTTCATCATTTCAGCCATTTTACTCATATCGCCCGTCTTGCCCATATCACCCATCTTAGTTATATCCACTCCCATTTCCGCCAGCGCTCCGGAGAAGGGGCATTTCCCAGCTTTGGGTTTTTCTTCTTCGACGGCGGCAGGAGCCTCTTCCGTTTCCAGCGTTCCCTCTTCGGCCATAATCATCCAGTGAAGGGAATCAATTTGCTGGTTTTTTTCTGAAGCATACCTTTCAACTGCCTGGCGCGTCTGCGCATGGGTTACATGAAGAAGCGCTTCCCTGTACTTTTCCAGAGCTTGCTTTTCAAGCTCGATTGCTAATTTAAGTGCGCTAACAGCATCTGTCATATTCTTAATCTCCCGATAAAAGGCTCATTGAGTTTAATGGATTTCGTACTTAAAAATATACCAAAAGACCACTTTCTGCACAAGCAAATCAATCCCAAAACTACTATAACTACAATTCCTTAAATTTCAATTACTCCCGGACGCCAATTTACTACCGTAAATACGATGGTTTACAAATCCCTTTTCTAACTCTATAAACATACTATGATCGACTCCATGAAAGGAAATTCACACCCATGAACAAGAGCACATCAAAAGAAACTTCAACCCGTCGCAAAAACTCCAAAACCTTGCCGGACAAGAGACCTATGGTTATGGGGAAGTGTCCGAAGTCTGCCCCGCGGGCAAGCCGCGCTTTGAAACCCAAGTGTTGCGATTGGGATGTAGAGGCCGCTTTGCGTATGTTGCAGAATAACCTTGACGATGATATTGCTATCGATTGGAAACAGCTTAACGTTTATGGAGAAGCAGGCCGCGCCGCCCGAAACTGGAAAGAATATCACCGCATCGTTGCGGAACTCAAGCGGTTGAAATCTGACCAGACTCTTTGCATTCAGTCTGGGAAACCTGTCTATGTTGCCGAGACACATCATGGAGCGCCAAGGGTTATCATTGCCAACAGCAATCTTGTTCCCAGCCATGCCACACAAAAAACATTCGACCAACTGGACCTCATGGGTCTCATGATGGACGGACAAATGACTGCAGGAAGCTGGAACTACACCGGACCGCAGGGAATACTTCAAGGTACCTACGAAACCTTCAACGCCTGCGCCCATAAACATTTCAAAACTTCCAGCTTGGCGGGCAAATGGATTTTCACGTCAGGACTCGGCTACGCGGGCGAAGCACAACCGCTCGCGGGAACAATGAACGAAGCTTGTGTTCTTATAGCCGAAGTCAATGCGGAGGAAGCTCAACAACAGGTAAACGATGGCTACCTGAACTGGGTGACTGACTCGTTGGATACAGCACTCGAATGGATCGATAAAGGAATCAGAGAAAAGAAACCCATCAGTGTCTGCATCGTTGAAAATGCCGCAACGGTAGCACGGGAACTTCTTAAACGAAAACGCATTCCAGATATTGTCACCGACCAAACCCCGGCACACGACCTCATGGAATATATCCCTGAAGGAAAAAGCTATAGCTGGAACTTATGGTTTCGCGACAAAGATCCTGAAGAATATCTTGAGCGATCCAAGGCCACTGTCGTCAAGCACGCCCGTGCACTTATGGAACTGCAAAAAAAGGGAGCCGTCGTTTTTGATTATGGCAACCAACTACGCGAACAGGCAGAACGATACGGACTCTCCATCCGTAATAAGGATGGATCTTTTGCCTACCCCGGTTTTATTGAGGGATACATACGTCCGCTTTTTTGCCAGGGCCAGGGAGCCTTACACTGGACAGTGCTTTCCGGTTTAAAAAAGGACCTGTTCACTATCGACAAAGCATTGATTAAAGCGTTTCCGAAAAATACCGCACTCAAACGGTGGATCGAAAAAGCTCAAAACCAGGTGGACATTCTTGGTCTGCCAAGCCGGGTCTGCTGGCTTGGCTACAGAGAACGTGTCAAAATGGGACTCATCATCAATCAGCTGGTAAAATCTGGAAAAGTGGCGGCTCCTGTTGTTATCGGACGCGACCACATCGATTGCGGAAGCATCGCCTCGCCTTCAAGGGAAACGTCCAACATGCTTGATGGAAGCGATGCTGTGGCCGATTGGCCTTTGCTCAATTTTTCACTCAATGCCGTTTCCGGTGCCAGTTGGGTGAGCTTCCACCATGGCGGTGAAGCGGGCATCGGGAAATCTCTCCATACAGGAATGATCATTGTCGCTGATGGAACGCGAGATAAAGAAATCCGAATTGAACGTGTTTTAACAAATGATCCCGGACTGGGCATCGCCCGACACGCAGATGCCGGTTACAGCAAGGCTAAAAAGTTTGCCGCTAAAAACAAAATCAATCTTCCCAAGAGATAATGAACGACACGATCTGTTTCAGAAATATCGGGCAACTGGTACAGGTGGATGCTACAAGCCAACCACCCCGTTTAAAAATCTCAGACGGGCGTGCCCTCATTGTTAAAAACGGGCGCGTTGAAAAGGTGCTCAAGGGTTCAGGATTAAAGTCTTCCAACTATTCCAAAGTAATCGACCTGAAAGGTAAAACCGTTATCCCCGGTCTCGTAGACTGCCATACGCATCTGATCTATGCGGGTGAACGTAAAAGTGAAATGGAATGCCGGCTGAGTGGATCATCTTATCTGGATATCCTTCAAAGTGGCGGTGGCATTCTAAACACTGTTAACGCTACACGCGAAGCCGATGAAAAGTCCCTGCTCAAAACAGCCAAGGCACGCATGAGGCGAATGGTGGCGTTGGGCACCACCGCGTTTGAAATTAAATCTGGATACGGACTTGATCTCGATACCGAAAAAAAAATACTCTCCGTAGGCAGCCGTTTAAAAAAAGAACTCTCTGTTCCCGTGACTCTCACTTACTTGGGAGCACATGCGGTACCCGATGGCTCAACGCGGTCGGAATATTTCGATTTCATAATGGAACATCTACCTCAGTTCCGCGACCTTGCCGATGGTGTTGACATCTTTTGCGAAGAGGACGTGTTCTCGGTTAAGGATCTCAAGCGCCTCTTCCTGCACGCTAAACTGGTCGGGTTCACCCAACTTCGGGCGCATGTCGAAGAGCTATCATATCAAGGGGGGTGCGCTGAAGCCGCCCGGTTGGGAGCTGTCTCCTGCGATCACTTGGAATACGCGAATCCTCGAGACATTCGCGCCATGAAACACGGTGACACTGTCGCCGTCCTCATGCCCGGCGTCACCTTCTTTCTCGGCGGAGAAAAAATACCGCTTGTTCACAGCATGCTGGACGCCGGGGTCACCCTTGCTCTGGCAACAGACTGCAATCCGGGCAGTTCCCCCACTTACAATATGCAAACTGTTCTTAACCTTGCCTGTCACCTGTATCGCATCACACCTGAGCAAGCGCTTGTTGCCGCGACTTACGGCTCGGCTAAAGCCCTGGAAGGCCACAAGGAATACGGCTCGCTCCAACCCGGACAACGCGCAGATTTTCTCACGCTTAAAACGAAAGACTACAGGGACTTGTTTTATTATTTCGGTGAAAATTTCGTAGACCAAACTTTTATACAGGGCAACCCCGTCCGTATTCCTAAAAACCCTGCAATCGAATAATGCCAGGTGGCAGAATTGAGAATGTCATCCGTTAGCTTTTTTTAATTCTCTACTCAGCCCATTTATAAAATGAAAAGCTGTGAACAATAACAAATTTGAAAATATCATCCGCCCGGGGAAAGAAGGCGATGTCGTTTTGCTGGGCTTCCCTCACGATGAAGGTGTCGCTATCAACAAAGGTCGACCTGGGGCAAAACATGGGCCTGAAAAATTCCGGTTCTGGATTAACAAATATGACGCTGTTGGGAGTATGCATACTGAATCCGATTTATCCAATTTGATAATAGCGGACGCAGGAGACATCTCCCCAAATCTTCCACTTGAGGAAGCTCACTCGGAGCTGACCTTCCGAACTAGAGAAATTTTACAATCGGATTCCATTCCGTTCGTTGTTGGTGGAAGTAACGACCAGTCCTACCCAAACGCTTCTGCCCTGCTTGATAAAAAATCGGAACAAGTGATTGGCGTGATCAACGTTGACGCTCATCTGGATGTGCGGCCTTTGAAAAAAGGACGTGCGCACAGCGGGTCCCCTTTCCGACTGCTACTGGAAGACGAGCGATTTTTTGGAAATCATTTCGTAGAATTTGCTTCTCAGGGAAACCAATGCTCTAGTGAACACACTCAATTTGTTCTGGGTAATTATGGAAGTATCTACTGGCTGGAGGAAATCTGTAAACAAGGTGCGATCATTGATACATTTCGGTCTGCTCTCGGCAAACTGGCTAAGGAGTGCCAGTCAATTTTCGTGAGCTTCGATCTTGACTCTATTGCCGGGAACGACGCTCCGGGTGTTTCATGTCCGGGCGTGACCGGATTGAATGCCGATGAAGCCACCGCAATTGCCTTCCATGCCGGGGAGCATCCTGCAGTGGAATTGTTCGATCTATCCGAATACAATCCGGTAATAGAAGATGAGCGTACGGGACGTCTCGCCGCCTCGATTTTCCATCAGTTCTGTCTCGGCTATTTACAGAGAAAACAAAAATAATATGAGTAAAAGCTCCTCTAAACAAACTGCACGACGACCCATGGCTATGGGAAAATGTCCCAAATCTGCGCCGCGCGCAAGCCGCTCTTTAAAGCCACGTTGTTGCGACTGGGATACGGAAGCCGCTTTGCGCATGTTGCAAAATAATCTTGATGAAAATGTAGCTCTGAACTGGAAACAACTTATCGTCTACGGCGGTAGCGGACGTGCCGCAAGAAACTGGCAGGAGTACCACCGCATCGTCGCCGAGCTTAAGAGATTAAAATCCGACCAAACGCTCTGCATACAATCCGGAAAACCGGTATACATTGCCCAAACCCATCCCGAAGCACCGCGTGTTTTAATTGCTAACTCCAACCTTGTGCCCAGCCACGCGACTCAGGAGCACTTTGATCAACTCGATCTTATGGGACTCACAATGTATGGGCAAATGACAGCCGGGAGTTGGATTTATATCGGCACCCAGGGCATCCTGCAGGGAACCTACGAAACGTTTGGCGCCTGCGCGCAGAAACATTTTCTATCCTCCAATCTTGCAGGCAAATGGATTTTCACTTCCGGACTGGGCAACATGGGCGGAGCACAGCCTCTTGCGGGAACAATGAACCAGGCCTGCGTTCTTGTTGCCGAGGTCGATGCAAAACAGGCGCAACGAAGAATCAAAGAGGGCTATCTCAATCGAGTGACCGACTCTTTGGGTGAAGCGCTGAAATGGATCGACCAGTCTCTCGGCGAGAAAAAACCTGTCAGTGTCTGCATTGTACAAAACGGAGCAACTGTCGCACAGGAACTGATTAAGAGAAAACGTATTCCTGACATCGTCACAGATCAAACACCGGCGCATAACTTCATGAATTACGTTCCGGAAGGAAAAAGTTTCCAATGGTTCCAGAAGCTCCGTGACAAAGATCCGACAGAATATCTCAAGCATTCTCAGGCAACCGTTATCAAACACGCACGCGCACTCATGGCACTGCAAAAAAAAGGAGCCATTGTTTTCGATTATGGCAACAACCTTCGGGGTCAGGCGGAAAAAGGCGGACTCCTCATTCGTAAAAAGGACGGCACCTTTGCTTACCCGGGATTCGTCCCGGAGTACATTCGTCCGCTTTTTTGCGAAGGCCAGGGGCCTTTTCGCTGGGCACTGCTTTCAGGCCGCAAGAAGGATTTGTTGACAGTGGATCAGGCGGTGATCAAAACGTTCCCCAACAAACCTTCTCTCAAAAGATGGATTGAGAAAGCTCAAAATCAGGTACCGATACTGGGTCTGCCGACACGAGTCTGCTGGCTGGGTTATGACGAGCGCGTCAAGATGGGATTGGTCATGAGTCAGTTGGTAAAAACCGGAAAAGTATCAGCCCCCATTGTGATCGGGCGGGACCATTTGGACTGCGGTAGCGTTGCCTCGCCCAACCGGGAAACTGAAAAAATGCTTGATGGGAGCGATGCTGTGGCCGACTGGCCTTTACTTAATTTTTCCTTGAACGCTGTTTCCGGTGCGAGTTGGGTGAGTTTCCACCACGGCGGTGGCGTGGGAATTGGCAACTCCCTTCATGCAGGAATGGTCATTGTCGCCGATGGCACCCGAAAAAAAGAAGCACGACTAGAACGCGTCTTAACACACGATCCCGGACTCGGTATTGCCAGACACGTTGATGCGGGGTACAGCGCTGCTAAAAAGGTCGCCAGAAAACGTAAAGTTAATTTGCCTAGAGAATGAGAAAATAACCAAAATCTCCCTAGCCCCCTTCGTGGAAAGGGGAATCATTTAAAGCGCCTCTTTTCACACCAAATATATGTAGGGAAATTAGAAAAGCCCCCGGAGGAAAACCTCCGAGGGCTGTAATTGTTCCAACTAAAATTTATACTATCGCCAGAAAACCGCAGGCATCATAACAAGCGTTGCAGTTGATACATAAGTCCATATCAATGTGCGCCGCAACTTTTCTGGTGCCACCTGTGATGGCTCCTGTGGGACAGGGCTTGATACACTGACCGCAGGCGACACAATCATCTTCTTTGACAATATAACGGTACAATCCGGTACAACGTGCGGCATCGCAGATCTGGTCGGTGATGTGGCGTTCGTATTCGGCGCGGAAATACTCGATACCGGTTAGAATCGCCTTGACCGCTGTCTCACCCAATCCGCAAAGTGACGTTACGTTGATTTCCTCACAAAGTGATTTCAGTTTATCAAGATCCTCCAACTTGCCGCGTCCTTCTGAAATATCATCGAGCTTGTTTTTGATCAATGTTAATCCAATGCGACAGGGAGTGCACTTACCGCAAGTTTCTGCCTCGTTGAATCCGATGGAAAACTTGGCCAAGTCGATGACGCAAGCAGACTGGTCATAGGCCGCAAAACTGGCCTGCCCCATGAGCACCCCTTCCTTCAACAGGCTCTCATAATCAAGTGCCGTATTCGCCTTTGAAGGCGGGAGGAACCCACCGGTAACACCACCGGCATGGATGACCTTGAGTTCTTTCTTCTTGGAAATACCACCACAAACATCTTCGATAACCTCATGGAAGGTGGTCTTCATATCAAATTCCATGAGGCCGTTATATTTTATATTTCCCGCGAGTGCCCAGACTTTGCATCCCTTGGCATTATCATTCCCCATCGCGGAGTACCAACCGGCTCCTTTATTAATGATGGAAGGAACAGTGGCCCAAGTCTCTGCGTTGTTGAGCAGTGTGGGTTTGCCCCACAATCCTTGATTCACTGAATGCGGTGGTTGTGCCTTAGGCATCGGACGTTTACCTTCTACCGACATCATGAGAGCGGTTGACTCACCACCAATGAACGCTTCGGCCCCTTCATGAACATAAACATCGAAACTGAAATCAGTACCGTTGATGTTTTTACCCAACAAGCCTCGTTCCCGCGCCTGCTCCAGAGCCATGTTCAATCGCCTGACCGCAATGGAGTAATCGGATCGCGTGTAAATTATTCCTTCAGTGGCCTGAATGGCATAAGCGCCAACAATCAAACCTTCAATCACCTGATGCGGACAACCCTCCATGATACTGCGGTCCATATAGGACGCCGGGTTTCCTTCATCGCCGTTGACCATAATGTAGCGTGTGCCTAGGTCATCAGTCGGTGCATTGGCGGCCTTTTTCCATTTGTGACCGGTGACAAATCCACCGCCACCCTTACCGCGCAAACCGGAGGAAATGATTTCTTCGATAATGTCGGCGGGCTTCATTGTGAGGGCTTTCTTCAACCCTGTGTAGCCACCCACTTCTAAATATTCGTCTATATTTTCTGGATCAATGCGACCGCCAAATTCAAGAGCGACCCGCGTTTGCTTTTTAAGATTTTCGTAGTAGTCATCCTTGGCCGCGGCTTTCTTGAATACCTTGCCGCCGATGACATGGTCTTTAAGAATTTTTACCACCATCTCCGGTTTCACCTTTTCATAAGTCACCGGATCCTGACCAGGAACGTAGACATCGACCAGCACATCTCTACTGCAATAGCCCCGGCAACCTACCTGGCCCATATTGCATCCTCCCGGGCCCAGCTCGGCATTGGCTTCAAGCTCTTTGATCTGCTTCTCAAATTCCTGATACACCAGTTCACTGCCCTCAGCGATTCCACTGAGACTTTTACAAACGGTGATCTTTACCGTGCCCTTATTCTGTTCGGTAGCCTGCTCTTTTGTTTCTACCGCTTCCATAGGATTTTCTCCTTAAAACTCTGACAATAAATATATGAATCAACCGGCAGGTTCGTAATCTTTTTTATTATGTTTCCTCGTCCGATTTACCAAACCAGAGAGGGTCTGCAACGCTTATCAAAATCTCACAAAAGTCTGGAAAATTCCAGCAATTCTAGTCACCTCAAGGCCGAATGTCAATCTCTCATCGAAGTGTAAAATCGGGAAAATTAAAGGATTTCCTTAAATATTTACTCCCTGAGCCCTCTGATTATGGAATCTAGCCCGGAAAAGATCATATGGGACAATGAAATCAAGGATATCTCGTAAAAAGGAAACCACTCTGCTCGACCCGAAAAAGGTAGAAAACCGGGTCATTGAAGAGCCAAGTTTGAATGCAAACGATGCAAAGCTTTCGGCTTCTTCTAGTGATAAANCTTCATCGAGGCAGATCGCGAACAAACATGGCCANAGTAAAACTCTCTATCCAAAATAAACAAGGTTCATGACTAGNTAAGTGGTCTTTTTTTAATANTTTTTAGTAATAATTTATAGNGGGTTTTGCCTCTATGATGGCCCTACCCTCCCAAAACTTTTCGATTGATTGAGTCCCGCCTTATCTATAAACTCTCCTTCGTGTATTGAATATAACCATCATACCATCGAAAGATTCATGATTAAAACGACTATCAAAAATGAACGGCTACAAACGCATAAAACCGAGTGCCTGATCCTGTTTTGTCCAGAAGAAAAAAAACCGTCTGGGAAACTGGCCGAGCTGGATGCAAAGCTCAAGGGCCTCATTGGGACTTCTTTTAAAAACAAACGGTTCAAAGGAAAACACAACCAAACCTTCCTGCTGAATGTCCCCAAACCCATTCAGGCAGATTACCTGCTTCTGGTCGGGCTGGGCAAGGTGGGGGAAATCACCGGAGACAAATTGCGCCAAGCGGCTGGCACGGCGGCGCGATGCGCGGAAAATGAAAAATTAAGTACCATATCTTTTTATATTCCCACAGATAACTCTGCCAGAGAGATACATGACGGACTCGCCAAATCCGATGACAGTTTTTCCCAGACTGTAGCAGAGGGTAGCCTGCTTTCCCTGTACCACTTTGAGGAATATAAGGAACCTGAAAAGGACAAACCGCGCCGAGTAAAACAAATCACTTTGCTAACCGCTGAAAAATCACAGGTGTCATCAATGCGTTCTGCGGTTGCGAGAGGTCGCAAATTAGCTGAAGCGGTCTATGTCTCGCGGGATCTTATTTCACATCCAAGTAGCACAGCAACGCCATCCTATCTGGCGGATAAGGCACGGGATACTGCCAAAACGCTTGGGATGACTTGTAAAATCCTAAAACCCGGGGATATGAGTCGACTGGGTATGGGGGCTTTACTCGGTGTTGCCAAAGGTTCTCAGGAACCGCCGGCCTTCATTGCTCTGGAGCACCATGGCGGAGCCAAGAACGACCCGCCCGTGGTCATCGTTGGCAAAGGCATCACCTTCGACACGGGAGGGATTTCCCTGAAACCTCCTGCCAGCATGGACGAAATGAAAATGGATATGTCCGGCGGCTCGGTTGCCATGGCCACCCTGTTTGCGGCGGCGGCACTTAAAATCCCAACGAATGTAGTGGGGCTGATCCCCGCCAGTGAAAATATGCCCAGCGGAACTGCCATCAAACCGGGAGATATCCTGAAAAGCATGTCCGGAAAAACGATTGAGGTGTTGAATACAGATGCTGAAGGCAGACTGATCCTCGCCGATGCTCTCACCTACGCGGCACGTTATAAACCAAAAGCAGTTATTGACCTGGCCACGCTTACTGGAGCAGTTATCGTAGCTCTCGGACACCAGGCCGCGGCGATTCTGGGAAATAATGACGAGCTAGCAAACCAGTTACAACAGTGCGGCGAAGTGACCGGCGAGCGTTTATGGCCTCTTCCCCTATGGCCCGAGCATGAAAAAGCTGTCAAAAGCAGTATCGCTGATCTTAAAAATATCGCTTCGCCGGGAGTTGGCGCAGGTACAATTACAGCGGCCGCTTTCCTGAAAGCCTTCGCAGGGGAACAACCCTGGTGCCACATCGATATTGCAGGAACTTCATGGTCGGGCGAAGATAAACCTTACACGCCCAAGGGCGCATCTGGATTCGGAGTACGTCTGCTCATACGATTTTTGGAGCAGGAAGCAACCAGCAATCCGTCCTAATCCGAAAGTTCTATTGAGCAAATGACAAACAACATCATCATCTTCATTCACTTGATGGCCGCCGCAATCGCGATAGGGAGCATGATATTCGCTGTCGTTCTGCTACTGCCATCCATGAAAAAACTGCCGGAACATAAAGGGCCGGAAGAACATTCCACCTCTTATAAATCCTTGGAACTTCTCGCGCCCACGGTATTTGCCTGTCTCCTGGCGCTTATCGGGACAGGAATTTATTTTTTACTGGAAAATTATACCGCACAAGTAGAACTCAAGCCCGGATACTATGACCTCTTTGGAGTAAAACTGGTTTGCGTTGTCGCCGCGTTTTTTTTGAGCATTTATCAGACATTTAATTTACGTACCCGAATCGCCGACCTCGACTTGTCACCCGAAAACCGCAAATTGGTTCCAGAAACAATCGAGCAAATGAAAAAAATTACAAAACTCACCCTGACCGCGTTTTCGCTGGCTCTTTTTTTCGGAATCTGGATGGCAAGATATTAAGTGGAACCAGAAAATCTCTGGAATTGTTTTACGCAGGTTATTTAGTTAATATGTAGAAGTAAAGGAGCCCTTCATGAACGATACCAATCCGCCGCAGGAACAAAATCCAACACCCCAGCCAGCCTCAGAAAATTCCGTTGCGGCTGATGAAATATCGCCATCAACACAAGAGGGACTCCCTGTGGCGGAACACCCTCATGAAAAGGAAATCGATTTAAATAAATTGTTCCCGGACGCCGAGACGGATCTCAATGACTTGTTTCCCGATGCAGAGATAAAGCACCTCCTTAAAGGCATCACGAAAAACAAGAAGGACATGAAGGCCATGAAAGAACGCCTCACCATCGAAAACAAAACCCCTGATAAAGAGGAAGAAGAACCTGCTGAAGACTCAACTGAGTCCGGTGAAACTGAAGACAGCAATACAGAATAAACCCTGCCTTAGTAGCACAACTGCCGAGAAAAACTTCAGTGCCTTTAATTGAGTTCGCTTTTCTGCCGATGTTTCAACTTTTGAATCATTGGAGAGATATTATCGTAGCCTAAAGGATTCCCGATTTTATCAAAGGTCTCCTTGGCTTTCTGGAAGGCAATCAGGGCTTTTGGAACCTGTTCGGTTTTCAGGAAATAGTGCCCTTGAGATTCGTAAATTTTTGCTTTGACAATATGAGGCTCGGCATCCTGCACAGCCAAGGTCGCCTTGCCAAACCACTCCCCCGCCTTATCCAACCGGGCCCGTTCCATATGAAGATCGCCGATTCTTTTCATCGCCCGCCCTTCACCAATTTTGTCATGGAGCTTGTGGTGGTAATCAATAGCTAACTGATATGCCTCTTGCGCATCTTTTGAATCATTAGAGAACTTGTACAAATCTCCAATTGACTCATAAATCCTGGCGGCACGTTTGAAATTTTTCCTCTTTTCAAATAACGTGATGGCTTTATTATAATTTTCTACCGCCAGATCGAACTCGTGATAGAAAAAATTCTGCGAAGCTGTTTGGATGAGCCGGTCGGCTTCGTCCTTAGCGTCAATAGGCGGGGTGATGGCACCTTCGATTTCCACATGGAAAAATCTCTCCAGACCTTTCCATAGTGAACCACCAAGAACAAGGGTCACACTAAGAAGGAGGATAATCTTGACCTGAGATCGTGGACTCTTTGACATGACGTTCCCCGATCCCCGCCGCAAGCGGACGGGGCATCCTAATGAGAATTAAAATCCACTTATGGGATTACTGAACACTCATATTATATATCAGGGACATTCATTGAGATCAGATTTTCTGCACACGAAGTCCACGGCGGACAAAACGGAAGGGAATCACCTGACCTTTAAGACGGGTCAGCTCGGCGGACACAGACTCTTTCTTTTTCGATGGCACGATGAAAGCGATGCATCCGCCGCCCCCTGCGCCACAGACCTTTGCCGCCTGTGCCCCCTGTTTAATAGCGCCCGCGATGAGGTTATCCATTAGTCGGGTGCTTATAGTTGGGGCTAAAGCTTTGCGTTCCTTCCATTCTTGAGCAAATAAAGTCGCCACCCTTTTCATGTTTCCGACAGTCAAAGCATTATCCATTTCCCTTGCTATCTGCCCGATTTTTTTCAGCTTGTCCGTAATCGCTCGATTGCCGTCCAAAGCCTTTTTCATGACTTCCCAATTATTGATACCCGACTGCCTGGGTTTTCCCGTGTAACATAAAATCATATTTCGAGTGAGATCCTCCAAACAGACCGGCAAGGTGACCGAATCAACACCGTCAAATCCGGGTCGCACCGAACGCACCCCTCCATATAAGGGAGGAAAATAATCCTGCCAGCCGGTAGGTACAGAAATCACCTGTGTCTCAATATTTTTTGCCGCTTCCAGCATTTGCTTTTTACTGAGCCCCTTCCGGGTGAATGCGTTAAGCGCCCCGTGTAACGCTATGTTCAAAGCAGATGATCCGCCAATTCCCGAACCAGGAGGTGCTTCACAGGCTGTCACAATATTCAATCCTCTCTCAGGCTGATAATATTTCAACGTTTTCAGAATAAGACCCAGCGGATGTTTTTCGGGTAAGGAGTCAACCGATTTGAATTCGACTTTACGCTTAAGGTCTTTCGACTCGACAACAATCCGTTGGTCATTTCTCGGAGTCAATTCAACCGTAGCGTAAAGATTGATAGCCGCATTGAGAGTAGGAGGGTTTCCAAATTGAAGGTAAAGCGGCCAAATGTCCAGGGTTCCCCCGGCAAAATCGATACGGGCAGGCGCGGTGCTTTTAATCATGCGGTTAGATTAGTGTAACCCGTAGGAAGTATCTGGAGAAGGCAGGTTATTAAAAAATTAAACTATGTCAGCCAGGCCTTCGGTAAATATCAGGATTTTTAAACTGGCATTCGGGCTATAAATTCTTAAGACTTTTTTCCCCCGTTTTCCAGCTCTTTTATCTTGTCTGTTAATCTCTTGACCAAAACTTCATAAGAATCTTTACGAATGATTTTTGTGAATTGGGACCGGTAGTTACGAACCATGCTGACACCTTCGATAACAAAATCGTAAACCTCCCAATTTCCATTGTCCTTGATCATTTTATAATCAACACCGATGGTGCTATCTGCGCGAATCAC